>CAYIVT010000001.1:0-31651 GCA_964366955.1 uncultured Candidatus Saccharibacteria bacterium
TTCGTTATTCTATGGATCAAGCTGTGGCGCGCATGCAAAAATATCAAGATATTCGAGTTGCTGCTATGGTGCAACAAGCAGCTGCGAACATACAATCACAGGTCAATATGCCGATTAATAAAAATTACACCATACCGCTCCCTATTCGAGCCAAATTACGCCCGTGGTTACAGGATTTTAATTTAGGAGCAACATATGGACCAGTTGAGGTTGGCGCTCAAATAAAAGCTGTAAATGATGCTGATTTAGATCAAAAGTTTATAGATGGCTGGATGTTGTGGAACCCATCTAATATCTACACTAAAGATGCCCTACGAAATTAAAACAGAACATTTTGCCGGCCCATTAGAAAAACTCTTAGAGCTTGTAGAAGCTCAAGATTTAGATGTGACATTAATTAGTATAGCTCGTGTCACTGGTGATTTTATTAACTATATTAAAACACTAGGGGATAAAGTAGATCATAAAACTTTAGCAGATTTTGTTGCTATGGCTTCTAGACTGATACTTATTAAATCTAAAGCCTTATTGCCAAATCTAGAGCTTACGAAGGAAGAGGAAGCTGATATTAAAGATCTAGAAAATAAATTAAGTTTATATAAAGAATTTAAAAATGCAGGCAAACTATTAGCTAAACTTTTTAGCACAGGAAAAACTGCTTATGCTCGAGAATTTCTGCAAGATACACAGAATGTTTTTAATCCACCCATAAGTCTTGATAATCAAAATATTTTTAAAAACATAAGGAGTGTTTTAGGCAGTTTAGAATTTTTAGATCACAAGGAAGAAAAAGAAGTAGCTAAAATTTTAGTAACTTTAGAAGAAAAAATTTCTGAGCTAGTAATAAGAATGCAAAAAATAGACAAACAGAGTTTTAAGGATTTAGCAATTGGGAAATCTAAAGGAGAAATAGTGGTTTTGTTTTTAGCTTTACTTCATCTTTTAAAAACCCAGAACATAAGTATGTCCCAAAAAAATCATTTTGATGATATTATTATAAAAAACTTATGAGTAAACTATCCGCTTTAGAAGCTATACTTTTTATTTACGGTGAACCAATATCAATTAAAAAAATTGGCGGCTTATTAGAGCTCGGGGAAGAAGAAGCTGAAAAGTTAATAGAAAATTTTAGAAAAAGTATAAGCGAAGAAAATCGAGGAGTTATGCTTATAGGAGATAACGAAAATATCCAAATAGTTACTAAGCCAGAGTTTGGCAATTTACTTGAAAAAATAATTAAATCTGAAACGCGCGAAGACATCTCGCAAGCCGCTCAAGAAACTTTAGCTATTGTGGCTTATATGGGTCCAGTGGAACGAAGTAAAATAGAATATATTAGAGGGGTAAACTCAAGCTTTACTTTACGTAATCTTTTAGTGAGAGGCTTAATAGAAAGAGATAAAAACTTTTATAAACTTACCAATGATGCTTTGCGACATTTAGGGGTTAGCAAAATAGAAGAATTGCCGGAGTATGAAAAGCATAGTCAATTATTATCCGAAACAACACAAAAGCTTGCTTAATTTTGTCAACTATGATATTGTAGAGTGAATGACTGAAACATCTACTTTCTATAATTTAGGTATTGCGCCTCATATCATAACCATACTTGATAAAATTGGCTTTAAAACCCCAACCCCTATTCAAGCTCAATCAATTCCAATAGCCATAGAGGGAAAAGATTTAATTGGCATCGCACAAACAGGCACAGGAAAAACATTAGCTTTTGGTATTCCTATGATACAAGCGATACTTCAAGGTAAGCGCGGTCTTGTTGTTTTACCAACTCGCGAATTAGCTTTGCAAGTGCATGAAACTTTAGGTAAATTTGGTATAGCCTTAAATTTAAGAAGTGCCTTAGTTATTGGCGGAGAATCTATGGGAAGACAAGTTAATGCATTGCGTCGTGATCCACATATAATCATTGGAACTCCTGGGAGAATTATGGACCACGTGCAACACAAAACACTCTCACTGCCATTAATTAATGTTATCGTGCTTGACGAAGCAGATAGAATGTTAGACATTGGTTTTGCGCCGCAGTTAACTGAGATACTCAGGAGCATTGCTCGCGAACGCCAAACCATGCTTTTTTCCGCTACAATGCCTAAAGAAATAATCGCTATTGCTAATGCATACATGAAACTTCCTGTGCGCGTAGAAATTGCGCCTCAAGGAACTGTGGCTGAAAATGTAACCCAAGAAGTATTTTTTATTGATCGTGGAAGCAAGCCTCAACTTTTAGAAAAAATTCTTAATGAATATAAAGGATCTATATTACTTTTTTCTCGCACTAAGCATGGTGCGAGAAGAATTGCCACGAATATTCGTGCGCTTGGACACACTTCCACGGAATTACACGCGAATAAATCGCTTGGTCAGCGCAAAGAAGCCTTGCAGGGTTTTAAAGACGGCGTATATCGTATTTTAGTAGCCACAGATATTGCCGCGCGCGGCATTGACGTTAAGGGTATTGAACTTGTTTTAAATTATGATTTGCCAAGCACTGCCGAAGACTATGTGCATCGTATTGGTCGCACTGGTAGAGCTGGTGGCGGGGGACACGCAATTTCTTTTGCCGCTCCAGATGAGCGCACAGATGTGCGTGATATTGAACGCTTAATTAGAGCCACTTTGCCAGTTTCGCAAGCAACTGGATTACCACCAGCAAGATTTATTCCTATGCAAGATACGCGCAAAGCTCCTCAAAGAGGGCGCGCAATGTTTGGACGATTCTCTAATCGTTCTAGCAAAGGATCTGGGCGTCCAAAGTGGGGGAGATAGGATTATCTAAAGTAGAATAGCGCGCAAATAGCTATAGCTGTAATTACAAAAAATATTACCAAAGTTGCGAAAAGTAAACGAATTGCTTCTTCTTTCTTACCATCCAAATACCACAGTATCGGCCTACCAAATATTAATGAGCCGACAATCGCCACTGAAAAAACTAAAAGTGAAAGCATGACTATCGGCGCAAACACCGTGTCCGGAGATTTATCTAGACCAGATATTTTTGGAATATAAAATAAAGACGAAGCAATTAAAATAATATAGGCACTTGTCGCTAGAGCATTTAGCAAAGATAGTCTAATAATTTTTATCATACAACATAAAACTTTATTCAAGATAAAAAAGTTTTCTAAATTAGTTTTTAAAAATAATCTGTGTTAAAGTAGAAAAATAATCTTGTGGGATCGTCTAATGGTAGGACTTCGCCCTCTGAAGGCGAGTATCTTGGTTCGAGTCCAAGTCCCACAGCAAAATGACAGTCTTACAATACAATAATTAGAGGTGGCAACCATGCGGTTGCCACCTCTTTTTTAGTTTCCTCCCATAGACTCAAGTTCCATCAATGCCTTCCTACGATTGAACCACCCAAGTAAGCAATCCCAACACTGCTTGCAAAGATACCGATTATTCAACTCAAGCTTAACAAATTGATGAGTCGGAATATGCTCTTGCTTTCCGCAGCGAGCACACTTTTGCATTTCCACGGTTACCTCCAACAAATAACTGTGGTACAATAAAATCATCTCAACTACTTACTTGCAATGGTACATAAATACATGAAAAAAGTCAATGCTTTAATAATTTTTAGTTTATTTTTAGTATTACTAGTTTTATTTTCTTTCTCAAAAAATAAAAACTCGCTTAGCCAAATTTCTGCGGATGTTCCATGTTTACTTCCCAACCTCCCGTTAGTTATGCATCTTCATTCAGAGTTAAGTATAGAAATTGATGGAAAAATACAAAATATTCCTAATACTATTGGCATAGAAAAATCTTGCGAAAGAGCTATACATATGCATAACGATACTATGGGTAAAATTCATGTGGAATCTCAAACAGTGCGAGACTATACCCTAGGAGATTTTTTCTCAGTTTGGGGTGAAAAAATTGAAAAAGAAAATTATGACCTTATCATGACAGTTAATAACCAACCATCGAAAGAATCTAGTTCAGTTATTCTAAAAAATGATCAAAAAATAAAATTAGTTTACACTGCTAAAAAATAATCTTATGAGGCAAAATTACAATCCCGAAAAATTAAAAATAACTAATAACTTGGAAGGTTTTAGTTTAAAAATGGTTAACGAACATTTTAAACTTTACGAAGGCTATGTTAAAAAAACTAATGAGATTCAACAAAAACTAGAAGAAGCCGATAAGTCAGAAGCTAATGGCGTTTACAGTTTTATTGGGGAATTAAAACGCCAAGAAACTTTTGCTGTAAATGGCATGAAATTGCACGAGGTATATTTTGGTCAGTTAGATGGTGTGGCAAATAATGCGACACAAGCTAGCGATGAAATTTTAAAAATGATAGAAAGAGATTTTGGCTCTATGAATAAATGGAAACTAGACATGATCGCCACTGGCTTATCTGCTCGCGGATGGGGGATATTGGCTTATGACCTTAAAGATGGCAAGTTGCATAACTATGGTTCGGATGGCCATAACGTAGGCGCAGTTTGGGGCGCAATTCCTTTAATTGCGTTAGATGTTTACGAACATGCATACTTTATAGATTACGGCGTTAACCGCAAAGATTATATAAATTCATTTTTCAAAAATTTAAATTGGAACTACGTAAATGAATTAATTAAAAAATTTAATTTAACATAAACAAATACAAGCCATCCTAGTAGGGATGGCTTGTAAATTTACTAACTCACGCTAACTAAAAGCGAGGAAGCTCTACACTCACGACACAAAGATTTTTGAAGTTCATTGATTGCTGTCAGTCTTCTACATTTTTGACATGCTTCATGCGGGGTGCCCATCACAGGATGCTCACACTTAGAACAACAAAATTTATTTCCACGTAATTTATTGTAGTCTAACAACGAAAAGCACTTAGAGCAATAATTACGCTCTTCCACCGATACTCCTCCTTAAAAATAATACCGATTGATACAATCAAATTACTGATAACTATTATAGTGAAATAATCAATTTATGTCAAATTTTTGTAAGCCCTAGGTTTTTTGCCATCTAGTTGAATTTTTTCTAATCTAAGTTTTCCTTCATGAATTGAAGTCTCTAAAATTTTCATACGAACTTTTTCCTCATTACGCCTAATGAAGGTATATACTCCGGGGTCTGGATTTAATGCTCGCACTTTACGATCAATCATTGTTCGTTCATCTTTTTCTAAATCTATAAATCCATCTTCAGTGCTAAATTTTTTAGTAAAAGTGGCTTGGCTGTGATCTTGCGCCATGCCAATATTTTTTTTATTTATAAAATTTGGGATGGTTTCCAACAAAAGATCTGCGCTCACTTGTGCAAGCTCACACATCAATGTTTCATAATGAATCCTATTGGCTATTGGCCAAACCCTAGTGACTATTACTTCTCCGTGATCAACTTTCTCGTCCATTAAATATAGAGTTACTCCTGTTTCTTTTTCTCCCGCTAAAATAACTGATTGTATAGGAGTTGCTCCACGATACTTTGGAAGAAGCGATGGATGCACGCCGATTGTTCCTAATCTAGGTAAATCTAAAATAGCTTTAGGAATTATCTTGGCATAAGCAGCAACGACGAAGAAGTCGAAATTACTATTGGCTATTGGCCAAACCCTAGTGGCTAAATTATCTGGTTGCCAAACTGGGATGTTGCTTTTTATAGCCACGACCTTAGTTAATGGGGGAGTGACTATTTTTTTACGACCAACTGGTTTATCGGGGTTACAAATAACAAGTGCCGGCGGCATACCAGCAGCAATTAAATTTTCTAAAATAATTTTAGCAAATTCTGGACTTCCAAAAAATACATATTTCATATCGCATTATTCGCGATTACTCTAACGTCTTTTGCTTTATCAATAAATAATATCCCATTTAAGTGATCTACCTCGTGTTGAAAAACGCGCGCCAAAACTCCTTTTGCTTTTATTTTTATGGGCTTACTATTTTTATCATAAGCAGATAAAACAACTTTTTCATTACGTTCAACTTTTCCATAAGTTTTAGGCACGCTCAAACAGCCCTCGTCTTCAATGCTAGTTTCATCAGAAGATTTAATAATTTCAGGATTGAAAAAAGAATAAAATTTACCATTTACTCTCGTTACAAAAACTCTAACATTTAGCCCAATTTGATTTGCTGCCAAACCAATGCCTTTTTCTTCTAGCATAGCTAAACGCATCATTTTTATGAGCTCACTAATTTCTTTTTTAGAAAATTTAGAAAAATCAAAATCTGCGGTTTTGGTGCGCAAATTTTTTTCATCTACTTTATTATTTATGGTTAAGATTTTCATTTTGTAATGTCTGGGCCACCCGATGACCAGAATGCACTTGCTTTAATATTTAGGTCATCGGGTGGCGAAACACTCATTTTTTAAATTCCTTTGGGTCATACAAAACTTTCATAAAATATGCCCCCATATTCTTAACATCTTTAGTCTCAGCCACGGTTTTAGCTAACGACAATATTTTATCCTTTCCTAGCTTTTTTGTCAATTTAATGTATAATGCTTTATGTTCACTATCGTTTAAAATATCAGCAACTTCTAAGCCAATTGACTGAAATTCTTGCGAAACACGATTATCTCTTTTACGCCTCTTAATAGCATCTAAGTAATTTATACCAGCATTTTCAAACAAGTTCATATTTCAATTTTAAGCCATTTGGCTATTAAGAACAATTGCATTATATTAATTAGTATGCGTCGTTTATTTATTAGTATTGATTTACCAAAAAATATTCAACACGAACTGGATTATGAAGTTTCTGAATTACAAAAAAGTGCGTGGGATAAAGTTAAATTTGTGCCAAAAGAAAATTGGCATCTTACGCTCATTTTTTTAGGCGATCAAGATGATATTGCAATGGGTCAAATAATTAGTGCCCTCAACACGCACGTTCCACAAATTAAAGCTCAAGAATTATTGATTAAATCTTTATGCTACGGCCCAAAAATTGAGAATCCCAGCATGATATGGGCATTAACCGACAAAGAATCTTCTTTAAAATTATTAAAGATTAGAGATTCTATAAATAATACACTAGCTAAAGCGAATGTTCGCTTTCAAGAAGACAAAAGAACATATAACGGACACATAACACTGGCGCGTTTAAAATCTAGAAATAGCTTACCTGCATTATCAAAAAATCTTAATATTAAATTTACAGCCTATACAATTTCCTTAATAGAATCAGAGTTAACTAAAAACGAAGCGGAATATATAACGCTGGCTTCGTGGACATTAAATGAAGAATAACTTAAAATAATAAATAATGAAACTTACAAAATCTTTTTTAAAAACTAAGAATGGTTTTTTAATCGCTTTTGCTGTAATTTCTATAAGTTCTTTGGCGTGTGTTGGTTTTTTAAGTTTTCAATTAGGCAAAAATTACCCACAGAATATTATAGTTAAGGGAGTTTCTAATATTGAAGCACTGGCTACTACAACAACTGATTTCAGCACTTTTTGGGAAGGTTGGCAGCTAATGAAAAATGAATATTTAAAAGGTGAGGAAATTAAAGACAAAAACTTAGTTTATGGCGCAATTGAGGGTATGGTACGGTCTGCTGGTGATCCACACACAATATTTTTCCCGCCAATAGAAGCTAAAAAATTTGAACAAGATGTAGCTGGTAATTTTGGTGGCATTGGAGCAGAAATTGGCATTAAAGACGACCAGCTAATCGTAATAGCTCCTCTTAAGGGTTCACCAGCAGAACTAGCTGGATTACGTGCTCAAGATAAAATTCTTAAAATAAACAATAAAATAACTGAGCGCATTAAAGTTGATGATGCGGTTAATCTGATTAGAGGGGAAATTGGCACAAAAGTAACTTTGACAATCTTAAGAAGCGGCTTAGATGTAATTAAAGAAATTACCATTACTCGACAAACAATTCAAATACCGACAATAGATTATAAAATGCTTGAAAATAGTGTTGGATATATTAGAATTAAAAATTTTAATGAAAATGCGCCAAAGCTTTTTTTTGAAGCTTCAAAAGATTTATTAGCTTCCGGTGTAGCTGGAATGTTTTTAGATTTTGGTGATGACGCCGGCGGATCTTTAGAAGTGGCAGTTGACTTAACTGGATGGTTCTTAGAACAGGGAAGCACGGTAGCCATAGAAGAATTTAGATCTGCTCCTCAAGAAATATTTAAAGCACACGGAAATGGAATTTTTAAACCAGTGCCAGTAGTGGTTTTAGTTAATGGTGGAACAGCTTCTGCTGCAGAAATTATGGCTGGTGCCCTACGTGATAATTTGGGATCTAAACTAGTAGGGGAAAAAACTTTCGGCAAAGGAACAGTACAAGAATTAAAACATTTACGTGATGGTTCAAGCATCAAACTAACAATTGCTCATTGGCTAACACCAAAAGGCACGCTCATTGATCAAAATGGATTAAAGCCAGACTTTGAAGCTAAGCTCGGAGAAGAAGATATTAAAAACAACAAAGATCCTCAACTAGATAAAGCCATAGAAGTGATCAAATCTTTAATTGCCAAAAATGTAGCAATTAATTAAAGGAGTTTGTTTTATTCACATTATTTATTCTTAAATTCCTGCCAGCAGACAGGAACGATTACTCTATGTATGAGAGTTTTATTTTTAGAAAACGTAAAAAAAGTGGGTCGCAAATCCGAAACTAAAGAAGTAAACGACGGCTATGCGCGCAATTTTTTGATTCCCAAAAAGTTAGCTATTGCCGCTACAAATGAGGTACTAGCTAAACAAACAGACGAAGACGCACACAGTAAAGCTCAATTGGAACATCTTAAAAAAACGAAAATAGATCTAGAAAAAGAAGTTTTTATTTTTAAAGTTAAAACCGGTAAAGATGGCTCTGTTTTTAATTCTATTAACGGAAAAGATATCGAAAAAGAACTATTCGCGCGAAATAAAATTAAGGTCAAAAAAGTTTTTTTAGATCGACCACTTAAAGCCCCAGGAGAACACAAAATTAATATTGATTTAGGTCAGAAAATAACTACAAAACTTACAATTAATATAGTAAGCGCATAAAATAAAAAATCCCTCATTCAAGGGATTTTTTATAATGGATTCACTTTGACGATTTTAGCGTATCTAGTATTTCCATCAAATTTTATTTTTTTAGTGGAAATAAATTCTACTATGCCGCCAACTTTAGCGTATAAGGTATCATCTGCTCCTTTAGAAACTCCTGCACCGTGCAAAAACTTTGAACCCCTTTGGCGAATTATAATTTCGCCTGGTTTAACAGCTTGTCCATGATTCTTTTTAATGCCAAGACGCTTAGATATCGAATCTCGGCCTAATTTAGTTGAGCCTACCGATTTAGTAGATGCCATATTACAAAATATAACCCTTTAAAGTATACTTCTGTCACCCTTTACTACTGTATCAAGTATATTCTATAATGCGCCTTATGTCAATGTTAAAAAATATTATAACTTGGGCCAAAGAGTATAAACATATCCTTATAATTCTTACTTTAATTTTCTTAACAAATACGATTAGTTTCGCCTTAGGTTATTTAATGGTCAATGATCGTAACCGTTCACCGATTATTATTGAGAAAGCTAAATAAGCACAGCTTATCCCAATCGATCATTTTTAATAAATATTTTTAATCCTTTCAGCCATAATCTTATAGCGCAAAAAAATGGACGGATTGAGAGCAAGTAATTCAATTCTACTAAACCCTTAAACAGCCAGCCTAAAAATCCACTAACAACAAAAGGCCCAATTTTAGCGATGGCGTATTTACCCCCAATTGGCGTAACATAGGGATAATCATATGGCTCATAAATAAAACTTTTCTTATTTTTAATAATTTTTTCTTTTAATTTAATGTCTTCAAAAATATTTTTAGCAACAACCCCACCCTGAATAATTGCAGATCGCGCAGTCATTGGCACTGGCAAGTTAGTTTGTGGATTATAAAAACACACAGCATCGCCTAATCCATAAATATTGCCATAAAGTTTTAAATCAGGTGTTTGCGGTAAACACTCCATCTCTTCGGCTACTAAAACTTTACTTCTGTCTTTTTTAAGTGGTAAAACACTTATAAGCGCCGACGCTTTAACTCCACCAGTCCAAACAAAAATGTCATAGGAAATTTCTTTTTTAGAATCTAGCAAAACTTTTTTTTCTTGAACTTCGATAACTCTTGCATTTGTTAATACGCATACTTTTAATTTCTTCAATCTTTCAACGGCTTTTTTTATGACTCTTTTATCTAACCCAGGCAAAATAGTATCTCCGCCTTGTATCATAGTAACAGCAGTAGAACACTCTTGCTTAATTTCTTGCTTTAAACTGAAAAGCCATTCTTGAATTTCTCCAGCTAATTCCACGCTAGTGGGACCACCACCACCAATCGCTATTTTAAAATCTTGTTTACTCGCTGATTTTTCTAAATATAATTCTAGAATACGATCTCGTAATTTAATAGCATCTAAAAAAGTCTTAAAAGTCATGGCATACTTTTCTAAGCCAGAAATATCATAAAAATTTGGCTCAGAGCCCATTGCTAAAACTAAATAATCAAATTTCAATTTTTGATTTTGACAATGCACATCACCGTTAAAAAGATCTAACTCAAGCACTTTATCCTGAATAAAAATAATTGGCAATTTAGCTATCAAATCTTTCACTGGATAAGCCATTATTTCTTTTAAGTCTAAATAATTAGCTGTTTCCTTAGAAGTGGTGGCAGCTTCATAAAGAGTTGGCGTGTAAGTTTGATATGAATTTTTATCAACTAAAAATAACCGATAATGATTTTGAAGATTATACTGCTTTAAATTTTTACCCAAATTGAGCGCCACACTCAAACCTCCAAAACCAGCCCCAATAATTACAATGTTCTTCATTATATTTAATTCTATCATGAGGTAGCTAGTTGTGGTATATTTAAAAAATGAAATTTTTAAGTTCCATAAAAAAGAAAAGTCTAGAGAAAGAAACTGTTTTGCTGCGAGTTGATTTTAACGTTGAAAAATTTGAAAATTCTTTACGCTTTGAAACTGCAATACCAACCATTGAATGGCTTTTAGCTCACAACGCTAAAATAGTTTTATTAAGCCACAGGGGTCGTCCAAATGGCATAGAAAAAAATCTATCCCTAGCAAGCCTTATTCCTTTTTTAAGTAAACGCCTAAGTCGTCAAATAAACTTTATTGATAATTTTAATTTTGAAGATGCGAAAGCGTTTATTAAAGCAACTGAAAGTGGAGCTTTATTCATGCTAGAAAACCTCCGTTTTAATGCAGAGGAAGAGGCTAATGATTATCAATTTGCTAAAAAATTAACTTCTTTGGGTACCATGTTTGTAAACGACGCCATTGCTGTTTCTCATCGTAAAAATGCCTCCATTGTTGCCATAACTAAATATTTGCCATCCTATGCTGGACTACTTTTTGAAAAAGAATTTAAAGCTTTAAATAATTTAATTAAAAAACCGGCTCGTCCGCTAGTCCTTATTATCGGTGGCGCTAAAACATCTGATAAAACCCCGATCATAAAAAAATTTATAAAAAAAGCGGACTTGTTTTTGCTAGGTGGGGGGGTTGGAAACACAGCCTTGCTATCAATAGGCATTGATATTAAAAACTCAATTAGTGACCCTACGCAAATCAATTTTTTACGCAAAATTATTAAAACAAAAAAAATAGCCCCAATTTTAGATTGGGCTATGGAAGATGATCGCATTCTAGATATTGGCGCAAAAACCATTGAAAGCTACAAGGAATACATTATGCAAGCCGCAACTATTATATGGAATGGGCCTTTAGGGTTATTTGAAAATCCTAAGTTTGCTAACGCTTCCATAGAAATCGCTAAGGCAATTTCTGAAAGTAAAGCATTTTCAATTGTTGGCGGGGGAGAAACAACTCAACTTATTATGTCACTCGGACTTCAAAATAAAATTTCTTTTCTTTCCACTGCTGGAGGTGCTATGCTAGAATTCTTAGCGGGGAAAAAATTGCCAGGAATCACTGCTTTAAGATAGGATAAATAAAAGTAGAAACTATACCCAGTTCTTTAAAAACTACTTTAAGGATATAAATTATGTTATTATACTCGTTAATGAACATTGCAGATAAAAATATCGTAATACTATATCATGGTGATTGCTCAGATGGTTTTAGTGGCGCTTGGGCCGCATGGAAAAAATTCGGTGATCAAGCTGCTTATATTGGCGTGCAATACAAAAATCCCATGCCAGAAGGATTAATTAATAAAGAAATTTATTTAATTGATTTCACATATGGGCTAGAGCAAATGGAAAAACTGATCGCAGAAAATAAAAAAGTAACATGCATAGACCATCACATAACAGCAGAACCAATCATAAAACTCACTCAAAATTATTCATTTGACAATAATCATTCTGGCTGCGTGTTAGCTTGGAAATATTTCCATCCCCAAAAATTAGTGCCTAAATTCTTACTTTTTGTAGAAGATAACGATATTGGTAAATGGTCTATTAAAGGAACAGAAGAAGTTCTAGCTTATATTCGCACTGAAGAACAAAATTTTAAAAATTGGAGCAGGTTAGTTAAAAAAATAGAAAAAATATCGTCTCGTAAAAAAATTCTAGAAATTGGCGCAGCTATTAAAAAATTTGAAGGGCGTATTGTGTCTGGTTTAATAGAGCGTAAAGCAGAGCTAGTGGAATTTGAAGGCATTCAAACTCTATGCGTAAATTCTCCAAGCTTTCCAACTAATATTGGAAGGGCTATAGTTAAAAAAATGCCCCCAATGGCAATTATCTGGAACAAAGAACCGGGCGGAATTTATGTATCATTGCGCTCTAATGGAACAACGGATGTTGCTAAAATTGCACAAAAATATGGTGGAGGTGGGCATAAGGCAGCTGCAGGATTTTTTATTAAAAACGATGAAAAAATTCCATGGAAGAACAAAACTTTTTAGATAATAAAAAAATATTAGTCTATACCGATGGAGGTGCGCGCGGCAATCCAGGGCCCGCTGCTTGCGGTTATGCAATTAACGGCAAAGGCTACGGAGAATTTTTAGGTATTAAAACAAATAATCAAGCAGAATATCAAGGATTAATTTCTGCACTAAAAAAAGTTAAATCTTTAGTTGGAAAAGATCAATCTAAAAAAATAGAAGTTGAGGTGCGGATGGACTCAGAGCTCATCGTTCGTCAAATGAATAATCAATATAAAATTAGCGATGAAAAAATGCAAATTATGTATGTTGAAGTGCACAATTTAACTTTAGATTTTAAAAAAGTTAACTTTATTCATGTGCCCCGTGAGCAAAATAAACTTGCCGATACAATGGTTAACGATGCGCTCGATCAAAACTTGTAAAGCCCCCGATTATTATCAGGGGCTTTTTGTTTTGTACTTTTTAAAAACTTCTTTTGCGCATTTCAGCATTGCCTTATAAAGCACTCTTTCATAGTCGCAATAGCTATCAATCCTTTTTAATTTGCCATTACGATAAGCAAAATGTCCTATGTCAGTTGGCTTATCACCTGATTTGCCACCAATTTGAACAGATTCTATGCGATTATTGGTATTTAAAATAACACGGTAAAACCAAACAGAAACTAGCTCATCCATAATGCGCACCTCCAAAAGACTACCTACATAGTACACACTCATCAAACTATTGTCAATAACACTTTACTGTGTTATACTATTAAGCAGCAGTGAAAATATAGTTGCGCTCCGATAAACATCGGAGTGAGGAAAGTCCGGACACTCAGTGCATCTCACTAAAATGAGATGCGCACTGGTAGCAGGTAACCCCTGCCATATGTAAGTTAGAGGTGCGAACAGAAACGCTTTGACTTGAAAGAGCCAAAGAAGCCCAATCTCAAGCTAGTTGGCTTAGCTTAACTATAGAGATAAAAAGGTTAAGATGAAACGGCTAAATCCTTACCTGAGTGCAAGGTCGTGTCTCGTTTTACGAGAAGAACCGCTCGAGCCCATAAGCGATTATGGGCCTAGATAAATAACTATAATGTCCCTTTGGGATATAACAGAATCCGGCTTATTCTTCGCTGCTAATATAAAATCCCCGCAAGGGGATTTTATATTTTTAGAATGATATAATAATTTAATGACGTTACTTAAAGAGAAATTATGTAAAATTATTGTTGGAGAAGTTCTAGATGATGAAAAAACAAGATTAGAATATAGCCATGATGCTAGTCTTTTTGAAGTAAAACCAAAAATTATAGTAGCACCAAAAAACATAGACGATTTTAAAAATCTAATAAAATTTACAAATAAAAATAAAGGCTTATCAATAACAATACGTTCTGGTGGAACAGACATGACTGGCGGGGATTTAACTGAATCTATTGTTGTAGATGTTTCTAAATATTTTAATCATATACTTGAAGTTAAAAAAGATAGCGCAACTGTTGAACCCGGAGTTTTTTATCGAGATTTCGAAAAAGAAACTTTAAAGCACGGCGCCTTATTGCCAAGCTATCCAGCCTCAAAAGATATTTGTACTCTTGGCGGCATGGTAGCTAATAACTCCGGTGGTGAAAAAACTTTGTTTTACGGAAAAACAGAAGATTATGTTACGAGCTTAAATGTGATTTTACGCGACGGAAAAGAATACGCGATTAAACCTTTAAACAAAAAGGAGCTAGATAAAAAATTAAAATTGAAAGGAGTAGAAGGACAAATATATAAAGAAGTTTATAAACTAATTGAAGAGCATAAAGATTTAATTGCTGCAGCTAAACCAAAAGTTTCTAAAAATTCAGCAGGATATTATTTGTGGAATATTTGGAACGGAGAAACTTTCGACTTAACAAAACTTTTTGTAGGCTCTCAAGGGACTTTAGGAATTATTTCTAAAATATCGCTTAAATTAGTTCAGCCTAAGGCTCATTCACGTTTACTCGTTATTTTTATGCGCGATCTTAGCCAGTTAGCGGCAATAGTTGGAGAAATTTTAAAATATAAACCAGAAAGTTTTGAATCCTTCGATGACCACACATTAAAATTGGCTGCTCGCTATTCCGTTGATTTAATTAAGCTAATCAAGCCAAAAAATATTTTTTTATGGCTACTGCAATTTTTACCAGAAGCAATAATGATTGCAAAAGGGGGATTGCCAAAACTTGTTTTAATTGCAGAATTCACTGGTGATAGCGAAAAGGAAGTTATAGAACAAACGAACAAAGCCATGTGTAGCCTTAAAAATTTTAAAATACAATCACGCATAACCAAAAACAAGGAAGAAGCAGAAAAATATTGGGCCATTAGACGAGAAAGTTTTAATTTACTACGCCACCACATAACCAATAAACGCACAGCTCCTTTTATAGACGACATGATAGTACGACACGATCAATTGCCGCAATTTTTACCAGAATTAAATAAGATATTAAACCAATATAATTTAACTTACACAATCGCTGGTCATGTAGGCGATGCTAATTTTCATATTATTCCACTTATGGATTTACGCGATCCAAAAACTAGAATTATTATTCCAAAATTAACCGACAAAGTTTACAAATTAGTTTTTAAATATAAAGGCTCCATAACAGGGGAACATAACGATGGTTTAATTCGCAGCCCATATTTAAAAGATATGTATGGTGAAGAAATTTATAAATTATTTGAAAAAGTAAAAAATATTTTTGATCCAAATAATATTTTTAATCCCGGTAAAAAAGTAGATTCTAGCTTAGACTACGCCATGGATCATTTGCGAAAAAATAATTAAGTGGTATAATATAGCCACATATGATCAACAATGATCTACGCACATGGATAGAGATTAGCAAAGGAGCCGTTAAGCACAATATAGCTCAAATTCGCTCTATTTTAGCCCCTAAAACGGCTTTATGGGCGGTAGTTAAGTCTAATGCTTACGGACATGGGATCTTCACTATACCTCGTTTATTTGATAAATACGGTGTAGATGGTTTTTGCGTTGACACGCTTATAGAAGGGGTAAAACTACGCGAAAGCGGCATTAAAAAACCAATCTTAGTTTTGGGTCTTACTTTGCCCAATCTTTACGAATTAGCTATAGAAAATGACATTCAAATAACAATTTCGAACTTTGATATTTTAAAACTTTATACAAAATCAAAACATAAGCCAAAATTTCATATTAAACTAGACACCGGCATGCACCGCCAAGGTTTTTACATTGATGATGTTTCAAAAGTTATTAAAAACCTTTCACCTTTGACCTTTCACCTAAAACAGAAGTTCGTTGGCCTTTACACTCACTTCGCTTCAGCTAAAGATATTAATTATCCAACTTACACCGAAAAACAATTTAATGAATATCAAGAAATAGTTAGTTTATTTAAAAAAGCGGGATTTAAAAAATTTATTCAACACGTATCTGCAACTGGCGGAACTTTAATTAATAAAAAATATCATCTAGACATGGTTCGCTGCGGCATAGCGTTATATGGCTTATTCCCATCTAAAGAACTAGAGATACAAATTCCAAAATTATCTTTTAAACCAGTTCTTTCATGGAAAACTTTAATAGGAGAAATAAAGAAAGTTAAAAAAGGGGATTATATTGGTTACGATTTAGTAGAGCGTATAACCCATAATTCTGATATCGCAATCTTGCCAATAGGGTATTGGCATGGTTTCCCGCGATCTTTATCTCAAATAGGCAGCGTTTTAATTAACGGCACTAGATGTAAAATTTTAGGCAGAGTTTCAATGGACATGGTTGCCATAGATATTGGAAAAGCTCATTGTAAATTCGGTGATCTTGCGACTATAATCGGTGCGTCTAATAAAGAAAAAATTACAGCTCAAGAAATAGCCAGTTTGGCCAATCAATCATATTATGAACTCTTAACACGCCTAAACCCATTAATAGAACGTGTTATAGTATAAATAGTGAAAAAATGGATAAGTGTTTATATTACTGTTAGTATTTTTATACTGATATTTATTTTTATATTATCGGGTATTTTTTATTTACCGTGGCTGCATGTTAAACAAATAAATATAACTGGCAATATGCGCGTTTCAGCCAATGACATTAAAAGAAAATTGTCGACCGTTATTCTAGAGAAGCCCTTTGCTAAATATCTTGGCTACACACATATACTGCTATGGAACAAAGTTAACGTTGATGACCCGCTAATAAAAAATATAAGTATAGCTCGTAATTGGTTTACTCAAACTGTTGACGCTATAGTTCAAGAACGAGAACGTTATGCTGTCTGGTGCTTGCAAATATCGTGTTTTTGGATCACGGAAGATGGTCAAATTTTAGAAAAATCTCCAACATCAGAAGGGCAATTGATTAATATTATACACTCCAATAAAACTCTAGATTTAAAACCAGGTATATATGTTTTACAAAAAAAAGAAATAACCCATCTCAAGACCATTCTTAAAATACTTAGAGATATTAATATTTCCGTTACGAAAATCAGCTATGATGCCGAAACTTTAGAATTAGTTATTAAAACAGAAGAAGGAACGCGCCTTCTCTTTAGTTTATATTTTAACCCAACGCTAGTGATTACTTCCATAGAAGAGCTTTTTCATAAACAAAAACTAAACTTTAAGGATTACATAGATTTTAGAACAGAAAATAAAGTTTTTTATAAATAGCAAGCAAGATAGTTTAGGGTATAGTATATTTACTCTCCCGATGACCCAAATATTAAAGATTGCTGTATTTATGGTCATCGGGAAAGTTTAATATTGAATTTTAAATTAGCTTCTTAATATTTAGAAAAAATGTAAACTTCGTATATCAAATATAGGGAAAAATGGCGCTATTCTAACGACAATTATTAAATGCCAAATCAGGATAACAAAAATAGCGACAGTCTTTAAGGATAGACTAACAAGATTGTTTTTGAAAATAAAAACTTTAACTAAAATATTTCTGGCTAAATTTTGATCAAAGACAGTAAACCATTCTTTGATTAAAGAAAGGGATATTAAAATCAAATATGGCAACAAAATAATTCTAATTATGTTGCTATGAAAGCTAAAAATATTTATCAAACCAAAAACTACAATAAATAAATTATAAAAAAATTCTCTTTCATAAAGACCTAAATAATTTACTAACACCATTTTATTAAACAGGCACTTTATAAAAAATTGTGCTAGGCGCACTACGTAGAACACAAAACCAAAAAATAAGATGGCTACGAGCGACGTACTTTCTTTTTCAATAAACTCATCTATCCAGTTCATTTTCCCTAAATTCTCAAAACCTAAATTTTCATTTTCAAATAACAATAAATACTCCCCAAAAGGACGAAAAGCTGGGTTATTTAACAACCAATTTGCAAGCATTGGCTCGGAATAATCAGTCGTATATTGAAAACTATAAATCATAAAAATAACATAAATAGTTGCAAAAGATACAAAAATTAAAAGTAAGATATTTTTTAAATTTTGCTTCATTGCAATTCTAATTTTGTGATGACGCATAGTGAGATCAATATCTCTCCATTCTCGCCCGAGTTTAGCTAAAGATAAGATAACAATCAAAAAAATAGCCAATGGCAATATAACCCAAGCTTCTTTTAGAACAGACATTGATAAACCCATTAATATGCCAGAAAAAATTAATTTAATATTATCTGGCTTTCTAATATAGAATAGAAAAAATTCTATTGCGATAATCAAAGCAAGCGGTGGAATTAAAAATTCTACATTACTAAATGCAGCACTTAACACGAGCATTGAAAAAGCTAGTAAAAAAGTAGAAATTAACGCCCATAAATTCCCAACAATAGCTACCCCTAAAAAAAAGTAAAGAAATAAAAAACAAAGCATAATGCCAATAGAAAAATAAAATGGCGCCTGTCTTGTTAATAAAAAATACCCTCCAAATATTGAAGCTAAAACTAAATACGGGAAAAATAGCAATGACAATTTTTTAACTAAGTTATACATATCCAATTTTTTTGAGCCACTCTTCATTATCCCATTCCCAAAGTTTTTTAGCACCTAAAAATGCCTCAAAATCGCTTTTCCATTCTGGCATTTCTTGGAGTTCGCAGACCCCAGTTAGTGGACCCCAAGAGTGCATGTTATTCATACACGATAAACCTGCACCCCGCCTAATTTTCCCTCGATTACCCTTAACACGTAAAATCGCTCTGCATTGATTGCAAGTTTTAACTTGATCAATTCTAAAAATCCAGCGAGTGGTTAAGTTGGGAATTTCTGTTGTCAGCACATCCATATAAGCGGATGTTTGTAAATTATAATCACGATAGATAGCTTGTGAAGTTTTAATATCCAAAACACCATATTTACCGCCAATCAAAGCTACGGCATCAATGGTTCCCGCATAGCGATGCTTAGTATTACAAACTCTTTTTTCTATATATTTAATGTCAAATTGAATATTTTTTTGTTCTACAAATTTTAAAGCTGCTTCAACAGCAGGGGATATAGCTGGATCAACAAAGGGCTTTTCGCCGCTTAAAGTTTTCTGCACTGCTTCGTGAACTGCTGTACCTTCAAGAGCTGCTAACTCTGTGGCTTCTTTGGCAGCTTTAAAACTAACTGCGTCTCCATAATAGCGCAGCAAAGCTGGCTTGGATTTTATTCCAATAATTTTAGTAACTCTAGGATACCAAGCGCCATCTATTGTGTAGCCATTAGCTTCCTTGAATTCTTGTTCAGTTTTGAATTCTAAATAATTCATCAGTATATTCATTAATATTACCCGCACCCATCATAATAACAATATTTTTTTTATTTTTAACAATTTTTGTTTTAAAATAATTTTTTAGTTCTTGTAAATCAGAAATAACAACAACTTCTTTATTGCGACGCAAGAAAATGCTTTTAGCTAAAGCTCTGGAATCAAGCTCTATTTTTTCCTCATCGCGCCCAGCCACACCATAAACCTCAAGTAAAGCTATTTGATCAGCCACGTCAAAAGCTCTAACGAAATCTTTAAATAAAATTTTCAATCTTTCTCTTTGGTGCGGTTGAAAAATACAAATTATATTAGAATCTTTATACTTTTCTTTAAAACCAGTCAATGTTGCTTTTATTTCTTGCGGATGATGGGCGTAGTCATCAAATAAAGATGCCCCCATAAACTCTCCACGATATTCGCTTCTACGCCAAGCGCCACTATAAGAACCCAAAGTTTTTAAAATAAGCTGCTTTTTAACGCCTAACGCTCTAGCTAAAATATATGCCCCAACTGCATTCGATAAATTATGCGCACCTGAAAGCTTTAAGATTTTTTTAATTTCTAACGCTTCTTTGGATTTTATACTATACCAAACAACTTGACGTTTAATAAACTCGCGCAAAGAATAAAGATTCTTATTATCCTTATTTAAAACCAAAAGGCCATATTTATGAGTATTATCTATAAAATTAAGAAAGGTTTTTTTAATCTCATTTAAATTTTTATAAAAATCTAAATGCTCGCGATCTATATTTGTAATAAGAGCAGCATAAGGGAAATAATGTAAAAAAGAAGCCTTCCATTCATCGGCCTCTAAAACAAGATAATCACTTTTACCACTGCGAAAATTTTTATTGTCAAATTCCTTTAATTTTGTGCCCAAAATAACCGTAGGGTCAAATTTTGCCTTCTCTAAAATAAGGGCCACCATAGAAGCAGTTGTGCTTTTACCGTGAGCGCCCGCTATAGCAACAGTTTTATAAAGCTTTGTCAATTCTCCTATAACTTCTGGATAAGTAGAAGTGGGGATTTTAAAGTCACGAGCTTTTTGAAGTTCTAGATTATCTTCGGAATTAGCTTGATTATAAATTACACGAACTGACTGGTCATCTAAATTTTGTGCCTGGTGCTTGCCAATAAAAATTTTCACTCCGTCATTTTTTAATTCTTCAATAGTAGAAGAAGGGGAGAGGTCGGAGCCAGACACCTGATAACCGTGCGCTAAAAACCAGCGCGCCAAAGCACTCATACCAATTCCACCAATACCAATAAAATAAACTGATCCCTTGTGCATACTGTTTATATTTAGAAGTATATATATTTTTAGAAAAAAGTGGTAGTCCATTCAATGAAATAAGGGTACCAAAATTAACCAGTGGGGTAGTGCTTCCTTGTTTTAATATACTGTCGCACAATATACATTTTGCGTCAGTAATAGGCTATTGCCAAATAAATAACTGTATTTTTTAATTCGTCCCATCCTTCATACTCACTGCTATAGCAGTGAGTATGAAGGATTAAGAAAATATAATTTAAAATAAAAAATGTAGTCTTGAAAATTAATTCGAGACTACATAAAAGCTCCTCTACTAACATCGTCGATCATACACATTAATTCCTTATGTCCTTTATCGCTACGCAACATATCAATGGGGCGCCTATGGTTAAATGATTTATTAGGTTTAGCTAACCACTGCAGTTGGCTATCAAGCATCATACAATCCCCTAGTTCAACTAAAAAATTATCCAGTCGCGCAAGTTGCATGCTAAATTTTTTAGTTATACGTTTTTTGCTACGCAATATTTCATGCAACTGCCCAGTACTAATACTAAATAATTTTGCAAATTTGCGAATTGGCACATCTTTACCATGAGGAATTAATTTCTTCATTAGTCGCAACAAATCTAAAGACGACCAAATTTTCACGCAGCACCTCCTTTCTAGCTTTTATTATACGAAAACAATTAGAGATAGTCCAGCGGATTAAGATAGCCACCATATGGCATTTCTCCACAAGAACGGCTACGCCCCATATAAAATGTCGGCTTAGAGTAAACTGTTAGATGTAAATGAGGGCCAGTTGCATAACCACTTTTGCCAACATAACCAATAAAATCACCTCTAGTAACAGTTTGGCCGTTATTTACATTTATAGAAGAAAGGTGCGCATATAGAGTTACTAAATTATTATTATGAGAAATAACTATAAAACGACCATAAGCGCCTTTACGGCAAAATAAATCCTGATTACCAGTTTTCACCACTACCCCATCTTCTGCAGCATAAATTGGAGTACCTATTGAAGCTGCAATATCTATTCCATTATGAGCCTTACCACGATAACCACCTTTTTGAGAAAAAGCTGTGATGCCAAAATTCTGACTTAAAAAACCTTTAACTGGCATTAAAAGTACTCCGGCTCTTTTTTGAGGTAAAAGGCTTGGATCAATTTTAGATCGTAATTCTTCTTCAATTTCTTCTATTTCTCCAGAAATAGTTAACTGTTTTTTTTCTAATTCGTTAATTTGCTGCTCATAAAGACGTTGCTGATTTTTTGTTTGAGATAATAAAGTTTGTTGATCTTGTTTCTGATCAACTAAAGCTATTTTCCTAATTTTTAAAGTTCCATTTTCTCTTTTAAGATCTTCTCTTTTTTGCGATCTTTCCTTTAACTTCGTAGATAAAATAATCTGGACATTTTTTAATTCATTAATATTTTCAGCCAATTTACCATTTAAAGTAACTAAAGTTTGTGTTTCTAATAAAATATCACCTAAAGTTCCATTTTTCATTAAAGATAACAGTAAACTTTCGCGATCTCTTTCTTGTAAAACTCTCAGTAGGCTTTGAACGGCTTTTTTCTTTAACAAAACTTTATCTTGCGCATCGGTAATATCATATTGCAAAGCAGAAATCTCCAGCTCTAATTTATCAATAATAAACTCACTGGATTTAATACCTAAATTTAACTGCCCCAAAGAATAATCCACCCGATTTAATTCTTGTTTTAATGTGCGACTACGCTCTTCTGTCTCTCCTAAATTTTTAGAAACTGCCTGCAATTGATTAGTAACTTCTTGTAGCGCGCGCGTTTTTTCGTTAATCGCTTGCTCTAGCTCTAACGGTGCAGCTGCAGAAACATAAGTGAAGCTAGGTATTGCAATTACAAAATTAAATAAAACTATGATTATTTTTTTATGAAGGTAGCTCATTAATTTTTGTATTCCATCGACTACTTAAGCGCCTCGATAGCTTTTTTAATCCTAGCCAAGCTTTCTTCTCTGCCTAATATTTCCATAATCTCTACTGGTCCCGGCGAAGTCTCTTGTCCAGAAAGAGCCACTCGCAAAGGCCAAAAAATATCTCCCCTACCAATCTCATCACCCAATTGTTTCAAAATTTTCTCTAATTCACTTTTGATAAATAGTTCATTCTCTAACGCACTGAAT
This sequence comes from uncultured Candidatus Saccharibacteria bacterium, assembly GCA_964366955.1. GTDB lineage: Bacteria > Patescibacteriota > Minisyncoccia > UBA6257 > JAUSGH01 > CAYIVT01. Next base: position 23,094 of record CAYIVT010000001.1, read on the forward strand.
TTATTGCGCAATAATAATAAATTATTTTTAGCGGCTTCTTTATTAGATTTTTTCCACACAAGCAGACTAGAAGCGTACTCCCCTATAACAAAGAAAATAGAGCTCACTTCCTTAAAATCAGCTAAGGTATGCATTCTTTCTTTTGCAAGAGATAGCAATTTATTTTTTTGATCTAAATTAAATTTATTAAAGCTATTTTCTAGTTCTGGGTAAAAACTATTAATTCTTGATAATAATTCTGCATTGTCACAATTTTTAATATATTGACCGTTTATCCACAGTAATTTTTCTTTATTAAAAATTGCACCAGCTTTTTGAATTCGTTCTAAGGAAAATTCTTTAATAATCGTTTCAAGCGACATCACTTCCTTGTCGTCTTCGGGATGCCAACCAAGAAGTGCCATAAAATTTATAAAAGCTTCCGGTAAAAATCCTGCTTTACGATAATCATCAATAGAAACCGCAGCAAAACGCTTAGAAAGTTTAGCGCGTTTTTCATCTAAAATTAATGGCAAATGCGCATATTGAGGATGATTAAAACCTAAAGATTTTTGAATAAAAATTTGCTTGGGTGTGTTGCCAATATGATCTTCCCCACGGATAACATGAGAAATTTTCATTTCATAATCATCAACCACAACAGCAAAATTATAGAGTGGAGTTCGTAGATCTTTAGCAATTGCTATATCCCCTATTAAAGAACCATCAAAAGTAATTTCCCCTCTGATCACATCTTTAAAAGAGACTTTTTCTTCTGGAATTTTAAAACGAATAACTTGTCCTCCACTTTTAGCATTTTTAAAACGACATTTACCGCTATATTTAGGAGCTAAATCTAATTTTTCCTGATTTTGCCTTTCTGCTTCCAATTCTTCTTTAGTGCATGAACAATAATAAGCTAAATCCTGATTCAAAAGTTGCTTAAGATATTTTTCGTAAATATCTAATCTTTCTGTTTGGCGATATAACACGAATGGACCACCAACTTCTGGGCTTTCATCGGCTACTAAACCCAGCCAACGCATACCATCAAAAATATTCTTTTCAAATTTTATATCTGATCGTTCTAAGTCAGTATCTTCTATGCGCAAAATAAATTTGCCATTCATCTTTTTGGCAAATAAATAATTAAATAAAGCAGTGTGCGCAGTGCCTACATGAAAATATCCCGTAGGCGATGGAGCAATACGAACTCTTATATTTTCACTTTCTTTAAAATTGTCCATATTTTAATATATCCTCCGCTATATCACTCGCTGCGTTAGGCTTATAGAAATTTTTAGCATTTTCTTTCATTTTTTGCAATTTTTCAGCATTACCTAAAATTAACTTTATTTCTCTGATAACTAAATTTGCAAAAAGATTTTCTTCTGTAATCAGAATAGCAGCTCCAGTAGATGCATACTGATGAGCATTTTCTCTTTGATGATCGTTCGCAGATTCAGTTATGGGTATTAGAACAGCGGGTTTACCTAAAGAGGCAATCTCAAAAATGGCACCAGCGCCAGCCCTTGAAAAAATAATATCAGACGCAATTAAAGCCCTATGATAATCTTCATATAAAAAAGGTACCGCATGATAATTTTGCAATTCGCTTAAACTTAAATCTTTAATTGATTTCAAATTATTTTGATACTCTAAAAAATTATTCGTACCTACTTGATGTAAAATTTGAAATTCTTTTAAAAACTCTTTTATGTTTTTTAAAATAAAATTATTAAGTACTTGCGCACCCTGAGATCCACCTAAAACTACAAGGAGTGGCAAATGATTTTCAAATTTTAAATCAATCTTAGCCTGTTCTTGAGTCAAGCTTTGCTTTTCAATCATATAAACTACTTCTCTAATTGGGTGGCCAACAACCTTAACCTTGCTTTGATCGCCAAAATAATTAATTGCGCTCGCAAAAGCTAATTCAATTACGCGCGCGAACTTGGCACTAGCTAAAGTCGTAAGTCCGGGCACAGAATCAGAATCATGAATAATTATAGGGATATGATAAAATCTACAAGCATAGATAATGGCCAAAGCGCCAGAACCGCCCTTAGAAAAAACAACATCCGGCATAAACCAAAAAACTTTAAACAAACTTTGAGGAATACTCCATAAAAATTTAACCAAGTCTAAAAATACTAGCAAGGAGAAATAACGACGCAGCTTACTAGAAGAAATATAAACAGTTTTAATTCCCAATGCTTCAAAATTAATTTTATAATCTTGAAAATCGCCAAAATAACGCACATCTAAAGATAAATTTAAAATTTGCGCTTGCTTTTTTAATGCTTCTGCTACAGCAATAAGCGCAAAAATATGCCCACCACTACCACCACCAGTTAAAAGAATTCGCATCTTATTCATAGTTATCATTTAGATTTATACATTTCTACTATAGGAAGAAATATTCATGATAATACCCAACATCCCCATCATAGCAATCATACTGGTACTTCCATAACTAACAAATGGCAAAGGCATACCAGTTAATGGAATTAAACCAGATATGGCCGCAATATTAATAAAAGATTGAATGCCTATCACACTACCAAAACCAACCAAGAGTAATTGTCCAAATTTATGCTCTGTGCGCATTGATAAAATAAAAATACGAACTACTAAAACAATAAAAAATAAAATAACCATTAAAGCGCCTAAAAATCCAAATTCTTCTGCAATAATTGCAAAAATTGAATCCCCAATTGGTTCTGGCAAATAGCCAACCTTAGTTGCCGATTGACCATAACCAACTCCAGTCAAACCGCCATTGCCGATCGCAATCAAAGCCTGATTGATATGATAGCCAGAACTTTGAATATTAGTTTCTGGGTTAATGTAGGACATAATTCTATTCCATCTATACGGACTTAAAAAAGATACTGAAATTATGAACAGAATGCCTAAAGCAGCAGCACTAAATAAGTAAGAAAGTTTTGCTCCACTTACAAAATAGACAATAATTGCAGTTAAGATAATGATAACGAACATACTAGTTGAAGATTGGTTTAATAAAATTGCCCCTAATATTCCCAGAACTAAAGCAAAAGGCATAAATCCTCGCCAAAAACTAGACTGCCTCTCTCTATCGCGAGATAGCCACGCAGCAAAATATATTATTGTCGCCATTTTTAAAAATTCTGATGGCTGAAAAGTAAATGAACCTATTGTTAACCAACGCAATGCACCACCAGCTTTTACGCCAAGTGGCGTATAAATTAAAATTAACAAAAAAATTGCCAAAATAAGAAGTGGCACAGCTAATCGTTCATACACGCCATAATAAACGCGTGAAGTTGTTAATAAAACAATAATACCCAATAAAATACCATAAAAAAATTGGTGCCTGACATAGAAATAATTGTCATCTAACTTATCTTTACCCAAATTTAAAGACGCAGATGCTAACATTAAAAGACCGAACAAAATTAAAAAAGCTGTGCAACCCAAAATAATATAATCTTGCCTTTGTTTGAATTTAAGAAATGGTTTCATTTTTTAATAATTCTTCCAGAAAAAGTATTTTTTAAAAAACTATCCTGTACCGCAATAGTTCCATTAACTAACACATGATGAATTTTACTGCCACGCATCAAAACAATGTCTGCGAAAAATCCTTCGCGCAATAAACCACGATTTTTAATGCCAATTTTTTTAGCAGGAATAGATGTTATTTTTTTAACTGTATTTTCCAAAGTTAGCTCTGGCCTTTTTTCTGCTAATTCAAAATATCTAGTAAAAGTTTTAGTAGAACGATCTTCTACGAAGCTACCTAAATTATTATTTCTACTAGCACTATTTGAAGCAAGCATTGCTCTTGCTTCAAAAACCATATCTTCTGCAAAATTTAAATTAATATTTTTTATTGCTATCTTAGCCCTAAGTGAAGTTGCTGACATTAAATGACGCATTGCTTCTTTAGAATTTAATTGTTTTTCTATGGCATAATCACTTAATTTTTTACCAACTAGATATTGATTAAAAGGAGCTCGAGCTATAGTCATATTTTCTAAATCAAAATCTGGTAATTCTACTTTTCCAACCTTAGAAAGCATATATTCTAAACTTCCTCGACGCATCCAATCGGGCAGCAAAGTATATATTGGCACCACGCTTTCTTCAAATGGAAAAACATCAAAATTTAAATGCGTGCTTTTATCTAACATATCAAACATTCTTCTGGCACAATCAATATTTTTTTCATAACCCTTTATCGGACGTAAATGCGAAATAAGTGTATTTAAATTATTTTCTTGCGTAATACTGATGGTTTCTTGTATGGATTTTTCTAAATCTTTTTCTTCATTACGTAAATGCGTGCTATAAATTGCTCCAAACTTAGATACAATTTTAGTTAAAACCGCAATTTCTGAATACGGCACTAAGTTAGAATGCGCATATCCCAAGCCAGTAGATAAACCTAGCGCGCCTTCTTCTAAAGATAGAGTAAGAATATTTTTAAAAACGGAAAGTTCGTTATCAGTTAAATCACGCATATCCTCCCCTATTAAAGCCCTACGTATTGTTGAATGACCAACCAATGTTCCAAAATTAATCCCTAGTTTACGCAAAGATAAAGTAGTTAAAAAATCTTTAACCGAATGCCAATTAACATTAATCTGATTGGGATCTACCCATTTTCTAATAGACTCCAAACTGCCATATAAAAGTGGCGCGAGCGATGACCCACAGTGACCACCAATAATTGTAGTAACACCTTGCAATAGAAAACTAACTTGGCTGGGATTGGAAAAAAGGGTTAATTCGTGATCTGAATCTGTATTAACATCAATAAATCCCGGACAAACATTGAGCCCTAGCGCATCAATAACTTCTACTCCCTCTTTTTTTGGGAATATACCAATAGCAGAAATTTTATCTTGGCTAACTAAAATATCAGCCCTATAAGCAGATTTGCCTGTGCCATCTATAATATTGCCACCTTTAATTAAAAGCATAGCTTAATACTTATATTATATCATTAACTAAAAGATTTATTGGCAAGTTAAGTTGCTTTTAGCTATTTCATATAATAATCTAACTCCATATCCAGTTGCACCCTTAGCTAAAAACTCCTCTTCGGGATTAACCAACATTCTCGGCGCCATATCAATATGAGCGAAATAAAAAGGTTTAGCAAAACAAGACAAAAAAGCTGCGGCAGAACTAGCACCACCATAACGCGAGTTTCTTTTGTGTGTATTAATAACATCAGCAAAATTTCCTTCAACATCTTTTTCGTTGAAATCTGAGAGTGGCAATGGCCAAAGTTTTTCTCCGCACTTATCGCCAATCTTTTGGATTTTGTCTTGTAATTCATGATTGTCTTTAACAAATAAAGCTGCCATTCTTGTACCTAACGCCACCATTGCTGCTCCGGTTAAAGTGGCAAGAGTAAAAATTATTTTAGGATTTTTACTCTTAGCATATTCAATAGCCTCCGCCAAAATAACACGACCTTCGGCATCGGTATTACCAATTTCTATAGTTTTTCCACCATAAGCCTTAATAATATCTCCCTGTCTATAAGAAAATCCGCTTGGCATATTTTCAACTGCTGGAACTATACCAATAACATTAACTGGTAATTTCATTGCTGCAATCGCTTTTAATGCGCATAAAACTCCAGCTCCTCCAGCCATATCCATATGCATATCAGCCATACCATCGCCCGACTTTAAATTAAGCCCACCAGAATCAAAAGTTACACCTTTGCCAATAAAAACTAGGGGCTTATCGCTAGATTTTCCTCCTTTATACTCCATAATAATTAGCCTCGGCAAATTCGCCGAACCAGCACCAACTGCCAAAATAGCATTCATGCCTTCTGCTTTTAGTTTCTTTTCATTAAAAATTTCTACTGAAAAATTTTTAACTTCGCGACTCATGTCTTCTGCTGCTTCTGCTAACGCCATCGGCGTCATATGGCTTGGTGGATAGCTAGAAAGCATCCGCGCAAGATTAATTGCTTCACCTAAGATTTCTCCATTTTTTATTTCTTTTTGAACTTCTTTATTATTTCCCGAAGAAAATATCAAAACTTTTTCTAAATATTGCCAACCCTCTTTTGGTTCTTTTTTAAAATTGCGACTAAAATCAAATTGAGCCATCAAAATGTTTGTTGCAATTTCTTCTGCTGATTTTTTTAATTCATAATCACTTAAATTAAACGAAATAATTTTTGAATTCTCAGCTTTAGCAACGCTCACAAACTGTCGAGTCAACAATCGCAACTTTTCTATATCAAATTTTTCAACTGTTGCCAAAAAAATATACCCTGAATAGTCACTTAGCTTTATCAACTTAACAATCCCCTCTTTAAATTTATTTTGTTCTAATATAGCGTCGATTATTTTTTTATCTACACGAGAGAGAAAATCATAAAACTCGCCATACTTTGTGGCTTTATTATTAACATGAACCAATAAAAATAAAACTTGCGCTTTATTTAAAGCAACTTTATTAACTTTCTTTTCTACAATAAATTGCATCCTCCTAATATAACAGAAAATCAAATCCTACGCAAATCAAAAATTTTATTTTTACACGAAGGATGATTAACTGACAATACTTTTAAAGTTTCGGCCGAAAAAGGATCATAAACTTCACCGTCTATCATTAGTTTTATATAAAATTCCTGCGTGCCTAGATTAACCATGTCTTTAATTTTAAAAATAGGCGCAAGTTCTGACTCTAAAATTTTTGCATCTTCACCGCCTACGCGAAAAACTATCATGGTGCCAACATTGCCTAAAACAGCTGATTGAAATCTTGGCGAAAGTTGGCCAAAATATTGATGCGTCAATGTTAAAGCCAATCCATATTTACGAGCTTCGGAAATTAAACTTGTAAAATCTTCGCTTGCTAAATTTTGAAATTCATCAATATACACATAAAAATCCTGACGAGAAATTTCTAACATTTTCGCGCGCTCTATGCCAACTTGCTTAAGTTTAGAAATAAGCGTAGATCCGAACAACTTCAAACTTTCTTCACTAATCTTATTTTTAGCTAAATTTATAAGAATGATCTTATTGTCATTAATAAATTTTTCTAAATCTAAATTAGCTAAAAAATTTAAAGAAGCTTCGCCTTCTAAATAAGATGCATCAATCAAACGTACGTCTTCAATTCTATTTTCTGGAATAAAATTTAAAATTTCTTCAATTACTTCGCCATATGAATCGATAAAACATAAACCCTTACCATTTGCTATATCTTGGCGCATCAAAAGTTCTAATAATTTAGATTTACCAACGCCACTTTTACCAATAACATAAAGATGGTGGCGCCTATCAGCTCGCTTAATACCAAAAATAAACTTTTTTTCTTCTACGATAGAAGAATAATTAGTTCGCCCAATAAAAGATATTTGAGCTGGATCTACTTTGCCAAGCATCGGCAAAGTAGAAGGCGGAGAAGAATATTTAACTGTCTGCATTTTATTTTCTTCGGCCATATTTTTTAAATTTTATATCGCTCCCATTTCTTTTAAGAAATCATCAAAAGCTTTAAGAGCATTACGCACTACGTCTGGCGCAACATAAAAACCAGTTGTGTGAACAACGTCATTTCTTAATCTATGCGCACTCCAAACCCTATTTAAACTTTTAACTTCTTCTGGGACTATACGCGACAAACGATCTGCCATGTGCTCCCCCTCATAACCTTCTCGTTTTAAAAATGTATCAACAAAAGCATCTGCTTCTATGATTACTAATCGCAAACTTTCTAGCGTTGCATTTGCTCCACCTTTAGCCGTAATAGCATCCCACATTGCTTTAATTTTCGGATCTTTTTCTGACTTTACTTTTTTAGGAATGCTTTCAAAAATAGAAAGCTTAGGATGAATTTTCAAATATTGAATAATGGCATAAACGATAATAAACAAAAGCAAGATATCCACAATAATAAACACCGGCCTAACATAATTTTGTACAAATTCCCAATATTTACCAAAAGAAAAATTAATATCAGAGTTTATAAAAGGCAAAAAAGCTGCGCCAAAAAAAGAAAAAAAGATGGCTAAGATAATTATTTCAAAACCCCTATTAACCCAAAGCCCCGGTTTTTTAGGAGGAGGTCCTGTTTTGAATTGTGGTTTATCGCCCGGTAGCATGTTATTGGAATTTTTCTAAAACTTTTTCCTCTCCATAAATTGGAAGACCTGCAGTTGGGCCAGCAGTCTTACTTTCGTTTCGTTTAATCATTGGCGCAGTAAGAACTGTTTTCATAGGCGGATGGAACAAGGTTGCCATAATAGTAGTTGTTAATCTAGTAAACTTAGTATGTTCCCAAGAAAATACATGCGATGATAGCCACCTAGCTACCTGCATTTGCGGAGGCAATGTTCGATTACGATAGTGATGAATAAATCTTTGCGAGCGAATTTGTTGACGCCATTTTGGAAAAAAATACGGAACATACCAAATCATAGTTAAGGTAACGATTGGAAAATTTTGAGTAAATGAATTTAAATCAGACGATGCATACTGATTAAAAGCGCCTAAAATACCACGCCTTGGAAAACTATCGTAATAATAAGCTTTAGGTGAAAAATAAAGCAA
>CAYIVT010000002.1:0-28563 GCA_964366955.1 uncultured Candidatus Saccharibacteria bacterium
TTCTAAGACTCTTCTAAAGCCCTCTTTAACCGAAACACTCTGCTCCCATCCCAAACTCTTTAAATAAGTTGGATCACTATAAACGGCAAACGAACCCTCTATTTTATCTGTAAGCCCTTTAATTTTAGGACTATAGCCTTCAAGCTCAGCCATAATAGCCGCCACTTCTTTAAAAGTAGTGAGCTTGCCAGCACCGATGTTTACTGCGCTACCATCGCTAATTTTTTTAATAGCAATTTGCAAAGCCGCCACAAAATCATCAATATGAATCCAATCTCTTCCTTGATCGCCAGAACCCCAAACTGTAAGTGGATCTTCGCGACGTACCACACGAGCGGCAATTGATGGAATTGGATAATTCATGTCTTGATCTTCGCCATAACCAGAGAATGGACGAACACACACAACCGAAAGCCCATATTTTTTAGCTGCTGTTTGCGCTAAATATTCTCCAGCTAATTTTATCCAACCATAAATAGATTCCGGCAAACCAATCGTGCCGCCGTCTTCTATTTTTAGATATTCTTCTTTCATTGCAACATGCTTATTACGATCTTGCATTGATTTCGGATAACTCACCGAAGTGCTTACATAAAGAACTCTGCCAATATTTTTTTTATTTCTGCACGCCCACATAAAAAATGCTGAATCTATTATATGATTTGTGGCAACAATAATAGGATCATTTTCAATTAAAACCGCTCGACCACCAACAACTGCGGCAAGATGATAAATTTCACTAAAAAATGGTAAAACCTTTAAGCTTCTTCGAAAGAAATCTATCGCATCTTCATATATAAAAACTACTTTTTGTTTACCTTTAGTATAAGCTAAATATTTTCCTTGTTTTTTCTTTTTAAAATCCTTAAGCCACTTATCTGGGTGTTCACCAGATAGTAAGTTATCTAAAATCCAAACTTCGCTCCCCTCTTTAAGAAGGTTGCAGACTAAATGCCGCCCAACAAACCCCGTTCCGCCTGTTACTAATTTGATTTGTTTTTTCATGGTATTTCTCTTGCCATCCGATGACCCAAATATTAGAGCAAGTTAATCCCGGTCATCGGATGGCAAAATATTAATTTAAAATTTTAATATAAAGACTTACGATGACCAGAAACACAAAAATCTTCAATTTTAAGTCATCGCAAGTCTAAAAATCATTTCATTTGATATAAAAATATATTATTACTACTCACGATTTCTTGCAAGCCCGAAATCACTGACAAATCCCATTCCGGATGTTTATTTTTATCCCAAACAATATAGTTAATGCCATATTTATTAAGCAAATCAGCAAATGCTGTTCTTGATTTAAAAATAGCGCGATAATCTTTATTCAATTCTGAAATAATTTCTTTACGATGCTCGCCTATTATTTTTAAATCAGAAACTTTATTTACATAATCGTAATAATCTAAGCCCGAACTTTGCCCTTCAATTGCCATATATAAATCTTTATAAAAAGAAACTTCATTTTGATCTTGCATAACTTTTTCTAAATATTTTTGAATATCGTTTCTAGAATTTTTGTTTAAATACAGATAAGTGAATAATGCTTCTTTGGCACGCGACATAGACGTTTTATCCATTAAAGCAAAGCTATACCAAAATAAATCGTGCGAAGTATAAATTGTAAATAAAGTGGCATTAACATCATCGGCTGCCAAAATAACACCTGGGGCACTGTTTAAATTTAGAGCATTAATAAGGGGTTTAAAATTTTGATCATAAATTTTTGACTCTAAGGTCATCAAACTAGATCTATATTGGCCAACTCCAGTATTAACAAAAACTATACCGACGATCAAAAAAGCAAAAAATTTACGCGTCAAACTTGGACCGATGTCTAAAAGTTGCCAAATAATATAAAAAGAAATCACTATAGAAATCGGAACAATAAAAAACCAGTAATAATGCGCGTATTGTAAAATTTTTCCTGTAATAATTTGCTGATTTAACGCAACCCAGCCCGCAATGATTAGAGACGTCATAAAAAGAATGTTTTTATCTTTCGGGCTACGCCAAATAAAAATAGCGAGTAGGATTGCTGCTATAAAACCAATCTTACTAAAAATTAGAGTATTCCCATGTACTAGCCAAGAAAAATAAGAAAACTTTTCGCCTTCAGGTGAATTCACGAAAGAGAAAATACGATAAATATTATAAACCCCTAAAGCTAAACCAATGCCTAGAACAGTTCCAGCTTTCTTAGCAATAGATCGATCAAAAAATAAATATAACCCAAATAGAGTAACAGTAAATGCCAAAACAAATGTCCAAGCAAAAAAATAAATATAGAATAGCAGACCGAAAGATAATCCAGCTAAAGCAACGAGGATGTCATTGCGAGACCATTCTGATGGTCGAAGCAATCTCAACCGAAAAAGACTTGATTGCTTCGTCGCTTCTCCGCCCGCTGGCGGACTCGAAATAACTGCAACGTAAACAATGTACAGATACACAAAAAAGAATAGCGACCCCATATAAGGGAAAACCGCTCGGCCGTAGATATTAAAATCTGTATAAAATAAACTCTTGTTGTAAACAATGGAATATCCACCAACAACGAAAAGAGCTGTTACAGCAGAAAGCAGTTTACTCCCAGACATATCTAAAACTAAAAAATATATTAGTAATACAATCGCAAAAATCCCTAAAAAATTATAAACATCATATAACTTTACAACGTCGACATTATAACCCAATCCCAGCCAATAAATTGGTTTATTTAAAATATATTCGGCAATACTAAAATAATAATCACTATTTTCTTTTCCTTCTCTTAAAGATGCACTACCCAAACTATGCCCCTCTAAAACATCCTTTCCGCGCATTAAATATTCATAAACATTTGCCCCACCCAAAGTTGGAATGTTAATTCCTTGATACTTCTCGCCTGCCATTTTTGGAAATAAAAAAACTGGCACCTCAATTATAGTCACTAAAGCAAGCGCCGCTAAAATTATAAACCAATGAGTTTTTAGTTTTTGAAAAAATAACATGAATTTGATACTAGGACATCCGATGACCGAAATATTGATAATTTTTATCTTCTGGTCATCGGAAAAGCAGATACAGAAAGAGAAACAGCTTACTATTTATTTTTCTCAACTAAAATATGAAAAGTATTAAAATAAAAAGGTCGAGCCACTGAAAAATAAACGAGAAGAATAAGAGGAGATAAAAATCCAAACCTATCTTTACTTTTATCTACTCTAATATCTCTAACTTTAAACCCTAAATTCTGTAACATGGTTTTAACTTGAGAAAAAGTGTAATAGTGCATAGAACTCAAACTTTGACGACCAATTTCTCGTGAATCTTTCTTCGCTTTACCAAACATGCTCGTAATATTCTCTGCTAAAAATCGCGGCATCCAATTTATAAAGGGCATATTATAGTGATAATCATAAAAACCATAGCGATTATGAAAGCTAATATAACATTTACTGCCCAGCTTTAAAACACGAAATATTTCTTGACACATTTTTATAGTATCATCTACGTGCTCGCTAACTTCAGCGCAATTAACAAAATCGAATTTGCCATCTTCAAAAGGCAAAGCTTCAGCTTTGCCTTGAGTAACATTTATAGAAACATTGTTCGTTTCGGCTAATTTTTTAGCTTCTTCTATATATAGAGAGCTAACTTCAACTCCATAAACTCTAAACCTAAGCTGTGCCATAGCACATAAAAATTTTCCTCGACCAGAGCCAACATCAAGCACTTCCCCACCTAAACAAATAAATTGTTTGCAATAATTAGCGTGAATCATAGACCTTTGTAATTAACCACCATTTTATTTTAAAAACTTCTCCTAAAACTTGGGCATATGCCCAAAGTTTAATTTTACTCCTATCATCGTGCGACCAACGTACGGCGATTTCTTTAATCATAAAACTAAATTTGCGCGCCAAAGCCAAAACCTCTATATCAAAACCCCAACGCTCAATTTTAGTTTTAGAAAAAATTAAACGAGCTGCTTCTGCTGTAAATAATTTAAACCCTCGTTGAGTATCTTTTATGCCCGGCAAAACCAAAAGCTGAATTATAACATTGCCAAGCCAACCAGCTATAACACGCAAAATAAATTCTTTTTTGTTTATTTCTGCGCCAGGCATAGCAAGCGAGCCTATTACTATATCAAAATTATCTTGTGGCTTAATAAACTTAGTTAACTTATCCAGCTCTTCTATCGGCGTGGAATTATCAGAATCCATAAAAAGTCGTAAATCACCTATTGCGCCGAGCATTCCAGTTTTAACAGCATATCCCTTTCCTCTATTTTTTTCGTAAGACAACAATTGTATATTAGAATTATTTTTGCTAAATTCTCGGACGAGATCCTCTGTTCTATCTTTTGAACCATCAGAAACAACGATCATTTCCCAAGAATAATTTTGAGCTAAAAGATACTTTAAATTTTTTTCCAAAGTTGGACCCAAACGAGCTTCTTCGTTATACGCTGGAATTATGATGGACAAAAATACATTATTCATAAAAACATTTTCACCCAGTCCATAAGTTTTTATCTTTTCATAACCAACCAAATCTTATTTTACAAAAAGACAAAAACTTATGGACTGAACATATATAAATTACTTTTTGCGAGCATAAACTGTCATATTACCACTCAAACTAGAAGTAAACCTAATATTAGATAGCAGCTTATTACCAAAAAATATATTAGCGACTGAATACAAAACAGGAAACTTACTTAACCATTTTATAATAACACCCAAACGAGCCACACGCTTATGACGCACTGATTTAATAATCTCTAAACCACTTTTATCAAACAGATTTTTAATTGTGCTGGGGGTAAAATAATACAAATGCATGCGCGCAAAATTAATCCAAAATCTACCCATTAGTTTTGCGCTCAAACTAGAATAGTCTGGAGTAGTAATTACTATTGCACCACCTTTTCTCAAAAAACTAGTACACTCGCGAATAAAATTTAAAGGCGACGCAACATGCTCTAACACATCATATAACACAATCACATCAAAATAATTTTCTTTAAAATTGCATTCCGAGATCATTTTATTACAAACGTTTTTATGATTACTAAAAGCATAAGCAGACTGTTTTTTTGATAACTCACAACCATAAACATCCCAACCAAATTTTTTAGCTACATCCATAAAAAATCCGTAACTACATCCAATATCTAAAAGCTTTTTATTTTGTCCAAATTTTAAACCCAAAACAGAATGGAGTTCTTTAAGGTCGCGCTCAAAGCTAATATGCCTATCTTCACGCGAAGAAAAATAATATGAATCTTCTACGCCCTCGTATAAAGCAGAAATGTCTTTATCGCGCGGGTTCATATAAACTAAATTACAACTATTACAACGCACAATAGCTCCTCTGCTAGAATCAGGTGAAGCATACGCAAAACTTGCAGTTCTATTTCTAGAAAAATCTGCTAAGGTAAATTTATTTTCATAAATAATACCCTGTTCCTTTGATGCGCATAAATCACAACTAACATATTCAACTACTGCGTCTAGCGCACTGGAAGCAGGCTTCTTAGCAACAATAAGCAAAGACGTGCCAAAAGGTACGCCGATAAATCGCATGATAAATTTTTCTAAACGCAAAACAGAAAGAAGAATATAATTAATGATTCCACCAAAAACAATATCATAGCTGTGCGACCCCTGCTTAGCAGAACCAAAAATCTTGTCTTTGATTTTACGGATAGAATTAACAAACACTGCAAGCATTACAAAATGACTAGACTCTTCAATTAAAAATCCAGCTTGAGTTAATTTTTTGACTAAATCATTTTTATAATAACGGCGCACATGATGCAAAACTTTGTCATGCTGACTCCAAAGCCAAGGATAACTCGGTACTGTAATTAAAAATAACCCTCCAGACTTTAAAACACGGAAAGCTTCCTGAATAGCTAAAATATCATTGGGAATATGCTCTAAAACATCTAGAGCAGTGGCTAAATCGAAAGACTCATTCTCAAATAGCAGTTTGGTCGCGTCTCCTAAAGTTAAGGACTCAAAATTGTTTTTACTCGCAAATTTTAAAGCTTCTTCTGAAAAATCTAAACCGCTTACTTTACCAAAATCATTCAACAGCAACATATTGCCACCAGTGCCGCAACCGATGTCTATAATATCCAAATCTTTTTTCTTATCTAAATTGCGCAAAAGAGCTGCCCGTAAAATTTCTCTACGGCCAACATTCCAAAAATAAGCCTTTTCTCGTTGCATTAAATACTCGTACTCACTTAAATTCATAGCTATATAGTAAGGTAAGCACAAGCCCCTCTCGGGATTACATTTTTGTGACATAAGACTTGGTTGGTCATGAAAATGTAATCCCGAGAGGGGCTAAAACTAACTAGCGCTCAATAATAGATTTTATACGATACGGTGTTTGTCCACGCCCTTCATAATATGCCCGCAAAGTTAATTCTGCTAAAAATCCTCCCATAAATAATACCACTCCCAAAATAATAAACAGAGAAGCAATAACAGGCAGTGGTGTTTGAGCAAAATTTCGTAATTCCATAATTTTTAAAGCAACGGCGAAAGCAGTAGTTAACCCAGCAATAAACCAACTGAATAAAGCGACTGTACTGAAAATTAAAAGCGGCCGCGAAGTACTAAATAAAAATTTAACAGTCAAAAGGTCAGCTAAATCTTTAGCTCCTTTAATAAAATTGTGTTTAGAAATTCCTCTGGTACGATCATGGTGAGTTACTACCATTTCTGCAATTCGCGCTCCACGATATTTTAAGATAGCAGCTAAAAAAACATGCATCTCACCGTAGAGATGAACACCCTCTAAAAATTCTTTCTTGAACATTTTAGTTGCGCACGCATAGTCATGAATTTGCAGACCTAGCACTGTGCGCGAAATTAAATTAGCGCCACGAGAAAATATTTTCCTACCTAAAGAATCGTGCCTATCTTTGCGCCACCCCAAAACCGCATCATAGCCCTCTCTTAATTTTGCTAACATGTTTGGAATGTCAAATGGATCATTCTGCAAATCAGCGTCAAGAGTTACAATAATATCTCCACTAGCTGCATAAATACCTGCATCTAGCCCAGAACTTTGCCCTAAATTATTAGCTAAATAAACAATTTTTATCGGCGATAATTTTAAAAGTTCTTCTTGAGTTTTATCTGTAGAAGCATTATTAACAGCAACAATTTCAAATGGTTCGCGAATATCTTTAAAAACAGAAACAATGCGGCGGTGAAGCTCGGCCACATTTTCTTCTTCGTTATATGCCGGAAAGACAACAGAAATCATTTTTTAATCTTAAACTTTTTTAACTTTACGCACAACCCCACTCTTACCCAAATTAGTCAATGCAATTTTTAAATATTTTTTAGCCTCGGGATAATTTTTAATCCAAGCAACATATTCGCGCACATTATCTTCTATGGTAAATTTTGGTTGCCAGCCAATAGATTTTAATTTGCTAATATCAGCAATAGAATTGCGCGCAGTAGCGACGCGATATAAACCAGGAAGCTCATGTTTAAACTCCACCCCACACTCTTTTGCTACTAATCTAGCTAAATCTATAACACGAGTTGCCACGCCAGAAGCAACATTAAAAATTTGAAAGTCTGCTTTTTTATTTTCAAGAACTGCAATATTTGCACTAACAACATCTTTATAATTAACAAAATCTCGAAGCTGACAACTATCTTCGTGCATAGTAATTATGCCGCTCGTTAATGCCATAACTGCAAATTGACGCAAAGCACCAGAATAAAAATTTTTAAAAGACTGGCGTGGCCCGTGCACAATAGCATAACGCAAAGCCACAACTGGAATGTTTAAATATTTTCCCAAAGACATCACAATATTTTCTAAAGATTTTTTAGATTCAGTATAAGAATTAATGGGCTTTAAAAGATCGTCTTCTTTTTCTAGTAACGGCTTCATAACATTACCGTCATGAGGACAACGCACTTCAAAATCTCGCGCTTCAAATTGCTCGAACAATCGCAGTTCTGGATAAACTATGCCGTGAGTCGTGCATTCATATTTTCCTTCTCCATAAACATATTGCGAAGAAGCTACAACAACTTTTTTAACTTTATATTTTTTCTCAATGATTACGCTAAACATAGTTGCCATACTTGTTGAGTTAACATCAAAGTAAGTATTAAAATCTAAATGAAAATCCATATATCCAGCTTCATGAAAAACATAGCTCGCACCCTTTAAAGCCTTAACCCAATCTTTTTTATTGCGCACATCGCCTTTTATAAACTCGGCTTTTTTATTAAACCAAACAGGCAACTTTCCATTGTGAGCAGGGGGCATTAAATTATCTAACACACGCACTCTATATCCACGCAAAATTAGGGCATCTACTAAGTGCCCGCCGATAAATCCCGCTCCGCCAGTTACTAAAACTAAATTATTTTTAATCATAACTAATATTTCTTTCCTAGTTATAAGACTTCGGCTAGTGGCTTTTTTGTAACATAAGACTTAGTTGGTTATGAAAAAGCTACTAGCTGAAGTCTTAACTTGTTAGTTATTTGCCAAATGATCGAAATAATCTTGAAAATATTTGGTCATTAAGTGCAAAATTATAGCATGCACCCCTTCTACAATTTCATATTTTCCCTTAGCAGTTTTTACTAAAACTTTAGCATCGGCAAGCTCATTTAATTTGCCACCATCAAATCCGGAAATTCCAATCACTGGCACGTGCCTGCTTTTTGCTAACTCTACAGCTTTTATAATATTAGCAGAATTACCAGAACTACTAATCGCGATAATGCAATCACTTTCTTGTAAATAATTCCTCAGAGGCCCCTCAAAAACAGAGTCAAAGCCAACGTCATTAGCCCAAGCAGAAAGCTCTTCTTCGGTTGTTGGCAACCTAATCGCCTGAAAACGACGTTGCTGCTTTTCTAAATTATGACTAAAAACAGTTTTATTAAAATCGCTCACCCAATGAGTTGCCAAAGCTAAAGACCCGCCATTTCCAAAAATATAAATTCTGCCGTCGCGCTCATAAACAGATTGAATAATATTCATTGCTTTAGCCACTTCTTTTGTAGGAATAGTATCTAAAGCAAAAACAGCCTCTGCGGTAAAATTTTTAATATATTGTTCCATTTTGATGCATTGAATTAAAAAGAATATCCGTTCCGGATTGTGTAAATTTAACAGGAATTTCTTGAAAATCGTGTAAACTATTTTGCTTAGCGGCTTCCTTAAGCCGTGTTCTAATATTATCATGTTTTTCTGGAAGGGCTAACAAAAATAAACAACCGCCGCCGCCAGCTCCTAGAATTTTACCACCCGAGGCTCCTGCATGAATAGCGCTTTGATACAGCGTGTCTATAGTAGAAGAAGAAACATTACTGGCTAAACTTTTTTTACGCGCCCAAGCTTCGTGGAGCATATTAGCCATTCCTAAAATATCCCCCATTAAAAGTTTAGTCTTAAAATCATAAACTGAAGCCGCCATTTGTTTATATGTTTCAAAATTTTTATCTATCTTGCTTTTCTGTTCGCCCAGAACACTGCTCGCAGCTCTAGTGATGCCAGTAAAAAATAATAAAATATGGCTTTCTAAAAGCGCTCGTTTTTTAAAATCTAATAAAACCGGCTCAACCCCAACTGTGTCATCAGTATTAAACTCAAAAATATTAAATCCGCCATGAGCAGCGGCATATTGGTCTTGTTTGCCGATAGGCTCTTTTAAACGATCAATTTCAAGCCAAGAGGCAGCTTCCGCGGCCTGATTTTTACTTATAGTTTTACCCTTATAAGCGCATAAACCCTTCATGAGCGCTACTGAAAAACTAGACGAAGATCCTAAACCTGTTTTAGCTGGAATATCTGCAAAAGAAGCCACCTCCAGCCCCTGGCTAATTCCTAAACTTAAAAGAGCTTCGCGAATTCGATCGTGAGACAATTCACGCGGATGAAAAACTGTTTCTACGCTTTGATATTTTACAATAAATTTATTTAAAAGCGGAGTGGGTTTTATAGCTAAATAAATAAATTTGTCTATGGTTGCAGAAATAACCCGTCCAGTTGAACGATGATAAAAATCTGGGAGATCTGTTCCCCCACCAACAAAACTAATTCTAAGCGGCGCGCGAACAAGTAGCATATAAATAGTAACTAGAATCTAGTAGCTAGAATCTAGAAAATCGATATCATTAGGAGTTGTTAATTGAGTGTGTCCGGGAGAAGCCATAACAGCAGTCATTCCATAATCTTTTAAAAACTTACCCACTACATCAGAAAAATAATACTCTCCGTTAGCGTGTTTAATTAAATCATATTTAAAAATATCTGCGCTAACCACCATAAAACCATCTGCAGCTAAGTTAGACTTCGGTTGCGATGGTTTTTCTATTACTTCTAAAATTTTCCAATCGTGCGCTATAGTTAGCACTCCTGTTTTTGTTGGATCTGGAACATGATAGCACAACCAAGAATATTTATTAGCTAAACAACGAGTCATTTCATCGCCAGCAAAAACTTCATCGCCATAGGCAATAGCAAACCGCTCTTGAGGTTTAAAAAAATCTTTGGCCGCAAAAATGCCGACTGCATTTCCTTTTTCCGAACCATCCACATAACTAATTTTTCGGCCATGAAATTTATGCCCGCAATATTGTTTAATTTGATCGCCTAAATATTTAACTACGATAATCGCCTCATCAATTTCTTTGGGCAATCTTTCAAACAGATGATCTAAATTAGTTTTACCGCGATATTTTAAAAGCGGCTTGGGCGTAGTCAAGGTTAGTGGTCGCATACGCACCCCCTCCCCTGCCGCAGTAATAATAACTTTCATAGGTTTACAATATAAGATATTACTCACCCTGACAACTTTTCAAAACAAAAATAGCGTGGCTCTATGAGACACGCTATGATATTTTAATTACTTATATTATGAGCTAAAAAATGAAAAACTTTCGTAGCGCTGTCTCTCACTGTCTGAGGCGGGGCGGTATTGATTACTAATTGATCCATATTCATAGGCTCAAATCTATTTTTTACTTCCCAATATCTTTCAAGTGTGGTTACAGCTCCAGCGCTGTCAAATGGACGTGATAACCTACGCTGAACTTCTGCATTTTCTTCCTCAATCGTTGGCATGCTTAGCATGCACTGAACAATCGCAAGCGAGACTCTTGGATATGCAGAAATTAAACTTTTTAAACTATCGCGGTAAGATTGTCGAGAAAAAGTAGCAGTGATAATTACTGACTTATTCATTTCTGCGCATGCCCCTGCGATATCGAGCATTGCGCGATAAGAATGCAACATTTCTTGCCTATCGCGCGCCATAAGCTCTGCGCTTTCATTGGGCCGCGGATGCGGATCACCAAAAGCAAGCTTACGTACTCTATCTATATCAACTAGGTGAAAATTTAATTCTTTGGCTAACAAATTAGCCAATGTGGTCTTTCCAGAAACTGGGTGTCCACAAACAACAATCAAAGAACTAGAATTACTCATGAGGCGCCTCCTTACAACCAATCAATAAACCCACAAACAATCTAAGCTTGAAGTTAACATAAGCGCTTGCATAAAGTCAACATAGCTGTTATCTTAGGTGAGCAGCTCTTTGACATATTTTAAACCTCTTTTTGGTGACAGGAGTGCATCATGAAGAATGAAGACCTGTGGCGCGACTCTCTGATGTTTTCAAGAGAACTCATGGCTGTCTTGCCGCTTATGCCCGAGAAATTTCGGCAATCAGGACAAGAAAACACATTCGATACCAAGGAACGCGATGAACGAGTTGGAAAATATGATGTATTCGTTCAGGGACTGCTTCAAGAACTTTTCGCTAAAATAACGCCCGGGGTGCTAGTTACAAGCGAAGAAATTTCTGCTACTTGGCCGCCACCGCCAACAGAAAGTGAATATTGGGCTATTGATCCAATTGATGGCACTCATGATATGGCGTTAGGCATGCCGCTCTATGGCACTATGGGCACTTTTATTCAAAACAATCACGTAATGTTCTCGTTTGTTTATTTACCTGCTGAAACACGAATGGAGTCATCTAACAGAAGCACTGGATTTTATTTTGCTTCGCGTGGCAATGGTGCGCGCTTATTGTGCGAAAATCCATATTTCTATCCCATCACATCAAAATTAAAAGTTTCTACTCAAGCTAATCTTGGCAAAGCAATGATCCTTGTTGAGGGCTCAACTAGAAGCATGCCTTACCAAAATTTAGCGCTTGAAATTATGAAAAATCACCGCACGCGTAATTTAGGAGCTTCTTGTTGGAGCGGCACTCGCGTTGCCCTTGGCAACGCTCTACCTATTAGCGTAGATGCTTTAGTCATAAGCGGAGTAAAACCTTTTGATTCTCTACCAATCGCTTTCTTAATTGAAGAAGCTGGCGGAAAAGTTACCGACATGCACGGACAACCGTATTCTCCGAAAAATTTCAAAGATCTTATTATGTCTAATGGAATTCTACACGATGAGTTATCGTCTTTGGCTAAAAAACATGTTTTAGTGGCTGGAGATTAAGGAGGTATCAAATAAGTATTTAAGATCACTACCACCTCAAAAACTTTGAGGTGGTTTTAAATTGCTAACATGTTCAATAACCTCCTCCCAAGTTATACAATTTAAAATACTGCTACTAGCGCTAGCCCCGCCGCCGAACACAAAAATTTTTCCCAAATAATTTTTGGGTAAATAATCAACTAAGCTTGGGTTGTCATCTATAATTCCTAAAACATGCGGATATAGCTCATGCAAAACTTGCGCCTTCCACTTGTTGCCTTCATCGTGATCAACATGAGCTGGCCTTAAAACGATTTTAGCTTTAGGAAACCCATGCTTATCAAGCCACTTTTGCGTGCCATCGCGCACCACCTCTGGCCGAGCTGTAATGTATGCAACCACCGGAATAATTTTATGAATAGTAAGCACAGTTTCTTTTGCGCCATTCATAAGCGGCAAATTTTCTTTTGATTCACTAGATTCGCGATAGTCGTCTAGCCATTTTCTTATAGCTCGCGTTTGCCAATAAGGCACATGCTTTGTATAACGATATTTGGCAATCAAATCTTCAACGCTCAAATTTTCTGGATTACCAAAAAGTTTTTGCATCTCGCCCACTAAATGCCCAATAGTCCAACAGATAGTTTCGTCTATGTCTAAAGCAATCCCTTGCACATTTTTACTAACCCAATCTTTCTTTAAATTTAATAACTTTTTTTGAAAAATATCCATACATTATATTTAACCATAACTCAATAATATAAGGTATCGCTACCACATCTGCACGATCGTAAAAATTAAATAGTGGATATAACTATAAAGAAGTGCTCTCTATTATTGTCTCTTATTTAAGAATGCTTTTATTGCGCAAAATTCTATGGTATTTAACAGCAAATCTATGAGCTTCGTCGCGCACGCGGATTAGCATTTCACGGTTACGCAAAATTTGAGTGTGCAATTCGCGTGGATATAAAAAATCGTTGCGCTTTCTTTCGGGGCCTTTTGCAATTCCAACAACTGGAATTTTTAAATTTAGTTCGTTTAAAACTTGCCGCGCAATGTTGACTTGCGGAGCGCCACCATCGATTAAAATTAAATCCGGCTTAGCCCATGCATTATTAAAGCGCCGTCGCAAAACTTCAGCGAGCATCGCCACATCGTTTGGACCAATGATAGTTTTATTTTTTTCTCCTAAGGAAAATTTTCGATACTGGGCTTTATCGGGAATTCCATGAGTGAACACCACCATAGACCCAGCAGTGAAAGCACTGCCAATATTAGAAATGTCGTAGCCCTCAACACGCTTAAATTCTGTTGATACTATTTCTTCTTTTTTTATTAAGGCAACATCTTGGATATGTTCAAGGGCATAAATTCTATTGCGAATTTTAGCGGCAGCCTCAAAATTCGTTTCTTTTGATAAGCCTTGCATTTCTTTTTTAAATTTAAAAACCAAACGCTTACGCCCACCCCTAAAAAACATCAAGAGATCTCCAATATTCCGCCTATATTCTTTAGATGTCATTAAACCAGCGCACACGCCCGGACATAAACCAATTTGATACTCAAAGCAGGGGCGGATAGGATATTTAAATATTTTAAGATTTAAAGATTTAAAAAGATGGTTAGACCACGGAAAAATACGACGCAAAATTTTTAAAGCTAAGCGCAGAGAACTGCCGGAAGTAAATGGACCAAAAGATCCTAATGGATTTGCATAGGACAAACATTCAGATTCACGCAAAACCAATACTCTAGAAAATTCTTCGCGAGTCACTAAACAATATAAAAAACTACGATCGTCTTTTAATAAAATATTATAATGCGGCAGATATTTTTTTATCAGTTGCGCTTCCAAAATCAAAGCCTCGATCACAGTATCAGTTTTTTTAATGTCCACTTTAGCAATTTCACTAACCATTTTTTGCAACCTAAATTCATGCGGCCTTTCAAAATAGCTCATCACCCGCCTCTTCAAATTAGCCGCTTTGCCAACATAAATCACCTCACTAGATTTATTTTTTATCAAATAAACCCCAGAGGTAATTGGTAAAAATTTTTTAAGTTTTGATATATTCAAAGACATTTTTCTTTATTAATATAACCTCTACGAAATGAACAAGAACTATATTCAACAAATAAGTGCACCACTAAATCCTGCTCTTACGATGACCCAAATATTGAAGCAAGCTGTGTTTCGGTCATCGTAAGAGCGGACTCAAGTGTTGCACTTACTTGTTGAATGTGGTTGGGCAGTGCGCTGAAAAATTTTGCGGAGATTTTATGTTATTATTAAAATAATGGCATGAGTAATTTTTTTAAAGGATTGTTTATTTTTTGCTTAGTATTGGGCATTTTTTTGGTTTTTAGCGAAGTTATATTAGCTGATAATGGAATAGAGCAGTTAAATTTATTAAATCAAGGCGATGCTGATTTGCGATTGTTGAATATTGCAGCTAAATCAACACAGGATTTTTTAGCTCGTGATATAGCTAAACAAACAGGAAAATTGATGCCAGAAATATTGCCTATTGATGGTGGCGTTGTTTTCGGTTCAGGATTTTGTGCTGAGGGTGGGTCTCAGGGTTCTTGTGGACTTGTATCTGATGACTTTACTCATCAATTAAGAACATTATTGAAATGTGATAAGACTTCTGGCGTAAATGTTGCAATAGTTCAACGTCAGGCTGCAGATACATTTGGTGTTTCGCGGCATGCTTTTGTGATTATTAAAATGCCATCAGGAATTTATTTATATGATGGTAGTGCCACACAATTTCCAGATCTTTTACGATACATTGAATTAAAAGATCCTCAATTTGCTGATAGCTTAAGGCGTGGGCGCCCTATTTTGTTGGATAATTCCAAAATTGCTTTATATCAGGATGGTTTTCATTTTGAAGAAGCTTATGCTTCTTATGCTGTAGAGTTGAGAGCGGATCGTTTTGGAAAGAATATCTCGTCAGAAGAAATTTTTTTAAAATCGCGTAATGAATTTAGAGAAGCACTTGGTAAAGATTATTTAACTGTTAAAGATTTAGTTAATAAACAAGAGGGTATTATTGAAGTTGATGTGGATCGTTTAGAATTAGAGAGAGTACGTAAAAATTTGGGAGCCGCAGCATATGAAGATGCTTTGCCTTCTTCTTGTGCTCCTAAGCCCACAGAACCAGATGTGCCCTGCAAAGGAGAGATTGCGTCAAAAGAACCTTTGCCAGAAGAAGCGGCAGTGAAATGTGATCCTAAAAAAGTTGACATTGCTAAAGCAGAAAAAGATTTAATTGATGAAGTAAAGAAGTTAGAGGATGAAGTGAAAACAGCTACAGCAGGCATAACTGATGTTAAAAAGGTAGCGCAAGCAACTAGAGATGTGTTAAAAAAAGGATTGAGCAAAGTGCTTGTAGCTAGTAAAAAATTAAAAGAAGCTTCCAAGTGCTTGTATCAAGAAATATGCAAAGAAGACATAACGAAACTTGGAATACGAAATGCGGTCAATAATAAGGTAATTGGTGGTGGCATTGCTAATGTTGTTATTTTTGCGTTAGTTGAAGCGGCGACGAGCGATAAATCTGGGGCAGATTTAGCTTTAGAAATTGCGGAGCATGTTCCAGAGAACTTTGTTTTAGGCGTTGCTTTTACTGTGGCATCTGATGTGGCAATTTTGACACCAGTGTTTGGCGCAGCTGGAGCAACTGTTATTTCTGGAGGGATTATGGTTCTAGGAGTGGCTTCAATTGGGTTAGTTATCGGTGATGCTATCAATAGCAGCTTTGAAGATGCAGCAGAGCGATTACAGAATCAAGAAATAGGTGATCGTTCTAAATTTTTAAAGGGTGATTTTAGGGATTTAGAGCGTGAAGCAAGGGCGCAATTTCAAGAAGCGATTAATTTGGGATTGATAGAGGGATCATTTGAGGCATCAGAGCAATTTTTAGATTTTAAAGCAGATCGATCACATTGGATAAATTTAGTAAATAAAGTAAAGGTAAATTCAAATATATTTGCAGCTATAGTAATCAAGAATTCTAAGAGTGCATCAGCATTGAATTTTGCACGACAGTTTTTCCTGTCGCGTTGGGTACGAGACGGAGAAGACCCAAGTGTATTGTTTGGTAATGAATTGTTCAGAAAAGAAGCGCGAACAAATTTTGTGAGTATGACACGAGGATTGTTAGAAAAAGAGTTGACTAGGTTAGCGACAAAGATTGCCAAAGAAGATCCCTTGCTTGGAAGAACTATTTTTAAGGTTTTGCATAATTTAGTTAATAATAGCCAATTAAATTTAAATGACTTAGAAAAAATAGATCTTGGTTCTGCTAATGTATTTTTGCAAATAATAGAAAAAGAACTAAAACAATCACACGTGCAATTAAATGACGGCAATGATGAAGCATATCAACGAGGGGTGTTACAGAGGTTAGTAAACTTACTTGAAAGATTGACAAAGGATAGTAAAGAAATTCTATCTTGTGAAAATGACAAAAAATCCCAAGACGCAGGCTTTTCTTCTAAAAAAGATTTATTGCGCATAGACCTCTTGCAAGACTTGCAAGAACCTCATTCAGGATTAAAGCCATCCAGCTTTAATACACAACTTCTCGTTCCACTCGCACAAATTGTAAACGTCAGTCATTTTGTCGCCTCTATTTTTGATCAAATCATAGGAGCTATACGAGGAGGAGTAGAAAATCTTTTCAACCCAGCTGCGTTAACAAAAGAAGTTGTTATTCCATTACCTGGTATTGGTGAATATCATGCGATAGTTGGGTTTTTTGATAAAAATGATGCACAAAAGATTGAGTTGCGTAATCAAACAATAACCATTGAAGATTCAGAGAGCAATAACCGTTCTTTCGTCGCTAAACTTATCATTGAAGAAAAAGATCGCGCAACGCAACTTAATGCAACACTAGGAGTTGGTATTGCAACAATAGAAGTCCCAGATGGATATCCTAGAGCACAATATCTGGACGCTGGCCCTTTGTTTGTAGAAGAGAAAAATATTTCGTCAAGATCAGGAATAAAGACTATTGCATTTCCTAACATGGGGATTCAGGTAGCATTTAATAGAGATCGTTTTCGTGTAAATATTGAGGTGCGTAGTGTTGATAATAGCGTTAATAAAAAGACAGATGCTACTGTTGATCGCAGTGCATTAAATAAAAAAATAGGAGAACAGCGCGTTGAAGGACTTCTTCAGCAAGGTGTTGTAACATTTGACGAAACCAGCAAAGATGGCGCTGGAAGTTTTAATGCAAAAATAGAGGTTATTTATCGCCCAAGTCTTCCGGGATATGAAATGCGGATGAGTGATGCGGTGTATAGGCTTGCAAGCTCTAATTTTTATAATGATGATAATGTGAGCGTAGTGGGTTTTAGCGAGCACTCCGGGGAAGCTGATCCATGTAATGAGGATAAGGATATTAAACCAGAAAATTCATGGGAATTGTGGGGGCTTCCTTCTGGGAAAGGATCATATCATTATGGTGGTTTTGGCGGAGGGCTTGTTGGTTATGTTAATGGGGAAGCGCGATATCCTGAATTAGCAGGAGTATATAGTATTGAAAATAATGAATATAAGTTGCCTATTGTGAGAACAGGAACTGCGTTTGGCTATGGCGCTGGAGGGAAAATTAAAGAAGATTTAAGTTATTTTTGGAAATTTGATAGCAAGGAGTTGATTGATAAAGTTGTTGCATCATATGCTATCGGGATAGTCACTGATACGAAATATTCAAAACAAGAATATGAAATTGCAACTGCTGTGACTAGAGGTGGCGCAGATGCTACTTTTGGCGCTAACAAAAATGAAGAAGTAATTAAAAAAGAATATCAGCTTAGCATTGTTGAGCCTGGATTTGAAAAACCGTTAGTGGCTGCTTCGCATGATATCACTAAAGCAAAAGTGAGGGTGAGCGATAAACAAGGAGGTTTGGCAAAAGGCATTCCTGTTTTGAGCAGTGGCATAAAGAGTGAAGACGAGAGCGCTCAGTTTTATGTGGTTGGACTAACGGATGGTGCGGGCGAGCTTGATATTCCGTATGAAATGCCAGAAGACTTTGAGAGCGTGATGGCAAGATTAAGCATTGACGCAAACCGGGATGGTGTTCCCGATAGCCAGCCGCTGTATCTTGAGTTTATGACCCCGCTCGAATATTTTAAGAGAAAGATTACTCTAGAAGTTGAAGATATGGCAATAAAAGATTATGGGACGGGGATTTATGCTTGGTTGTATTCTAAATCTTTAAATAAAGGATCAGAGATTGTTTTTGGTAATAATAATATGATTATCGAAGAAGATAAGGCCCATCTTTTAGCGGTGAATAGTTTAATTTATACAGTTAAAAATGGAGAAATTTTCACGTCAATTTCTAATCATTTGACATATGTTGTTTTAATTTGGCGTGGCGATGATGGTGCGCCAGAGTATAAAATTATATCCATTGATCCCCAAGATTCATCATCTTTAGAATTAAAGGTTGGTGATGATAATATAAATTTAAACCTTTTGTTTAAGCGAGATAATTATGACTATAAGTCTACAGGCGAATTATTTTCTAGACTTTATCAAGATGGGATTTTAATTAGTGGCGCGCCAACGATTGCTCCATAAATATTTTAAAATAAAAAAAATCATTTTTTGTGGATTATTTGGCACAAGGTTATTATTCACCATAGTTTTCGGTAGAGATTTGGTATACTTAAATAGTAATGACATTTTTTCTTAGGAATAGTAAAAATATTTTTTATGGTATTTTTTTAGTAGCTTTATTTCTAATGTTTACTGGTTTTGTTTTTGCGCAAACAGAGCAAGAAACATTGTCAGTAACTGCGCCAGTTCAAGCGCAACAGGATTTGGTGGAAGAGTCAGTTGAAAATCCTGCAATTGTGCCAAGTTTAAAAATTCCAGTTAATGTAGTGAGTGACCCAGTGATTCGTATTACTGGTGAAAATTTTACTGATGATTTATTTGCTTATTTTGATGATGATGCCGAATTGCCGACAACTGTTAGGGGTGGAACAGAATTAACGATTACTATTCCTAAAAGTTTATTATCAGTTGGTTTACATAGCATTTCTGTGGCTAATTCTTTTGGTTCATCAGATCCAATGTATATAGAAGTAGTGCAAGCAGTGCAAAGCAAAAGAAGAGCTCCGGCTATTTCAGTTGTTCCTCCTGTAGTTGCAGAGCCTGTAGTTGAACCAGTAGTTGCAGAATCAGAAGTTGCTTTAACCTCAGAAGAAGTTGCGTCCCCAACCCCTCTCGTGCAAGAGGAGCAACCAGAACCAAAAATCGTTGAAAGTCCTGTTGCGGTTACCCGAGAAGAATTAGCGTCGCCAGCAGAATCTGAAGTGCAACCTGAAGCGCAACTCGAAGAAGTTGCAGTGATAGAAGAACAAGAACCTATTGTTAAGCAACCCCCAACAGAAGAAGAAATTTTAGCAGATACTCGTTGTGGTAAAGCGCCAGCGTCAGAAGGAGTTGTGTCTGCTATCACCGACTTTTTTGGTTTTACAAGCGCTAAAGATCGTCAAGTGGGAGTAGAAAATGTAGTTTCTAGTTTCGTGTCAACTGTTAAAAATGGGGATAACTTAGAAATGAAACAGCTTTGCGTAATACGCAAAAATTTTTATGGCGCATCGGTGATTAATTTAAATAATCAGCCAATCGTTATCAATGAACTTTTTGGATTTGAGGTGGCTAAACCGCAAATTGTTTGGGGCTTAGCTTATAACTTAGAAAATCAAACTTATTCTGGTATTTTAGGAGTGGTAGATAATGCTGGCACTGCAGTGGCAAAGTATGTGGTTGATGATATTTTTAATATTGAAAATTCTACAATTGATGGGGTGAGCATAGCGAGTTTAAGCGATGTTGAAATAAAAAAAATAAATTCAAGTGAATTTATTGCAGCAATTTTGCCTGCAGATGTATCAGGGCAAGAACAAGAAGAGCAATTAGCAGTTACTCCACAGGAAGAGTTGGTGCAAGAGGAAATTTTAGAATTTAAAGAAAAAGAGATTACTAAAGGTGATCGCTGCGTTAAGATGTCCATAGAAGATGGTATTGTTTCGGCGGTAACTGATTTTCTTGGTTTTACAAAGAAAAAAGATCGTACTTTGGCAGTGGAAGAAGCTGTTCTTGGTTTTGCGACCACTGTTAAAAACGGTGATAACTTAGAAATTAAAGAATTGTGTGCTATTCGTAAAGTTTTTGATGGTAATTCTGCTATTAATTTGAATAGTGAAGAATTAAGTATAAATAATCTTTTTGGATTTAAAGTGGAAAAACCACAAATTGTTTGGGGTTTGGTTTATAATCCCAAAACAGAAATCACTTCTGGGATTTTGGGAGTGGTAAGCACTGGGGAAACTTTAGTTGCTAATTATGTGCTTGACGATATTGCTAGAATTGAAAATTCTACAATTGATGGGGTGAGCATAGCGAGTTTAAGCGATGTTGAAATAAAAAAAATAAATCCGAATTCTTTTGCGGTTGCACAGTCTTTCCTAACCCCTCTTGCGCAAGAGGAGCAGCCAGAACCAAAAATCGTTGAAAGTCCTGTTGCGGTTACCCGAGAAGAATTAGCGCCGCTAGCAGAACCAGAAGCGCAGCTCGAAGAAGTTGCAGTGATAGAAGAACAAGTTGAGGAGCAAAAAGTTGAAGAAATAGATAAGAAAAAAGAATTTTTATTGTCTACAAAATGTGGGCAAGCACAGCAATCGGGAATTGTAGCAGCAGTCGGAAATTTTTTGGGTGGATTAGTTGAAGGTGATGTTGTTAAAAATCTTCGCAGCTTAGCCCCAGCCTTTGCTTCTATCGTAGAATTTGAGACTGATTTAAAAATGCAACAATTGTGTGCCATACAAAAAATTCAAGATGGTAATGTTATAATAAATTTAGGAGCAGGACAAATTTCTGTGAGTGATATAGCAGATGATCAAAATGCAGCTCCATTTATAGTCTTTGGCGATTTATTAGACGAAGCAACTGAAAGTTTTTCCGGTGTTGTGGGAGTTATTGATGTAAATAATTCTGTGGCGAGATATTCTTTTATAAAAGATCAAGAAGCATTAAATAAAGTTATGGTCGGAGATATTTCACTTGGAGATTTAGTTTTGGGGAATATTGAAGTATTAAATTTTGTAAAATAGAATAATGAAAAATTATTTTTTAAATATTAAAATTTTAGCGGTGGGATTAGTAGTTGTTTTGTGGTCGGCTGGGATAAATTATGACATCGTGCAAGCTAAGCATCAAAAAGTTTCTAAAATTATTTCACCAGAAGAAAATGCTTTTAGTGTTAAAGCCGCAGCAACAACTAGTAAAGTAGAGGATGAAATAAATTTGAAATGCAATGTCAATCCAGCTCCAGAGAGTGTTACAGTCAATATTACTATGTATGTTATTACCCAAACTAAGGAAATTGTCTTACTGAAAGAGACAACTGATGGTCATGCTTCTGAAGAAATTATTATAACTATTACAGTGCGATGTAATAATAAGGGGAATAAAGTTCTTGGTATTATTCCCAATCCTAAAAATAAGGGCCTCTTGACTCAAGCAGCGGCTGATATTATTAATTCAGCTGGGAAAGCTTTAACTGCAGCTAGTGGAAGTGTTGGTGCTGATAACGATGTAGATAAAAAAGATGCAGATGCTGCAGATGCTTCTGCGGACACGGGTTTTCCAACTGGTGTTAATACTGCAAAATTGTGTTTAGGAAAAAAAGATGGCACTTATTCTATAAAAATATACGTGCCTAAGTCAGATCCCAAAGAAGGTCCTTA
The DNA here is from genome assembly GCA_964366955.1 of uncultured Candidatus Saccharibacteria bacterium. GTDB lineage: Bacteria > Patescibacteriota > Minisyncoccia > UBA6257 > JAUSGH01 > CAYIVT01. The sequence goes on from CAYIVT010000002.1 coordinate 22,294, forward strand.
TACGAAGGTCATGGGTCAAGAGGGCGATGGAAAAGGAACACCTTCAGGGTCGCAAGCTGTAACTTTTTGGTATAAATGCTCAAAAGGACAAATAATAGAAGTTTCTATAACACCACCACCTAAAGCAGGCGCTCCGCCAGTTAAATCTGCTGGTAAAAATAAGGGGCGTATAGCTGCGCCGCCTACTAGGACAATCACTACGCCTGGTCGCGCAGATCAGCCTAGAATTAATCATTGGAGTGCCCCAGTTGTTTTAAGTAGAATAGTTTCTGATAAGTTAGATAGTAAGTTAATAAAACCTACGAAAGTAATTACGACTCCAGGTGGACATGATAATCAAATTTCAGCTTTAAAGCCCCCTTCTAAAGGTACTTTAGAGTTAAATTATTGGCCTTTAAGTCACGGCACGCCAGTTTCTTCTACTTGGCCAGCTAATCACACACAAGTTCGTTCGCAAAATTGGCCAGCCGAGCACAGAGCTAGAGAATCTGAATCTTGGCCATCTGGACATAGCGTCTCTGCTTCTTCTATCTGGCCTAAAGTTGGGCATGATCCAAGAATTTCTGTTACATGGCCTAAAAGTCATGAAGAAAGTAGTTCTATTTTATGGCCTGCAAGTCATTATGGTACAGATTCTAGCATGAATAAAGAAGATACGATAACAACGCCAGCTAAGAGAAGTGGTCCTTCGCCTGAACAAAATAATTTCTATAGAGATCCGACTGTTCCACCCCCTCCAGCAAATACCACACCAGTTGTTCCTTCTGTAGAATTAGAAGATTTGAAGTCGTTTATACCAGGCTTCTCTCCTATTCCATTTCTTGATCCTCTTCCAGAAAATCCTCCAGATCGTGGGTAGCTTAGACTATTTATAATGTATAAATATTTAAGTATTATTTTTGTTATTGCGTTTTTGGCATATTATTTTTTCTTGCACAATTCTAATTTAGATTTATATATTTCTTGGCATGAAAAATATATTGCTAATTTAGAAAATAAAATTGATATTAGTGCTAGCGTAGAAGAAATATTTACATTAGTTTTTTCGCAGTTACAAAATGAGGTGATAGTTTATCCAACAGAAAATTATTATTATTATTCTTTACGTGCTAACGGTAAAGATTTTTGGGGTAACATTCGCTTAGCAGTTGGCGAGCGCGATCAAGGGATATTAAATTTTGCTTTTTGGGAGTTTGATAATTTTCCTCAACGGGTAGATGATGATAAGTTTTTGGTAAAGTTTAAAAAATTTAGTGAAGAAGATGGTCTATTGATATTCCAAGTCAATCCTTTTCGTTATAGTGTTACTTGGCAAGGGAAGAGAGTTTATTTCAATTTTAATCAAATAGAACAGCGATATCCTCTATTGGCAAAATTAAATAAAGATGAGGTTGCGGTAATGCATACTTTTGATGAATCTGGCTTAAAGTTCTTTTTGCTATTTGATAAAGATAAATCAAATTTTATTTGGATTTTAGACGAAGAGGACAGGCTTTTAGATGATTTTATTGTAATTGACGATTATTTTTTGATAGCTAAAAGAACGCAGTTTGTTTTTTATGATGATAAAAAACTTAACAGAAAAGTTTTAGTTGGTGTTTATGGGGAAAATATGAAGCGTAATAATTATTTTGATGGACCCTTTGATCAGTTGGCTGATAATTATATTAAAGGAGATTTCTTAAAAAAATATTTAGAGTTAGCTTATCCTTATGTTAAAGGACGCATTAATGAGTTTGGAATTTTTATGAATAATGATGGCAGTTTAGCGGACTCACGTGTGGCAATAACACCTTATCACGATTATGCGTCCCGAGAAGACTTGTTATATTTTTTAAATTCTTGCAAAGAGCTAAATAATTTAGAAGAAATGTTTAGTTGTTTAATTTATGATTACAAAAAATCAGTGCCAGCAAGTTAAACAGCGTTACCATCTGTAAAAATAATTTTGATGGTTTTGGCAATTATTTTAGCGTCTAATGCGAAAGATTGTTGTGCGAGATATTGGCTATCTAGTTTTAATTCTTTTAAAAATTGCAGGCTAGAGGCGCCACTTACTTGTGATAATCCAGTTGCGCCAGATTTAGCAAATATTATATGTTTATATTCTTCTGGGTATAGCATAACCTCTTCTGGCTCATGTGGCCGTGGGCCAACTAGAGAGAGTTCCCCTTTAAGAACATTAATTAGTTGAGGGAATTCATCTAGCCTAAATTTTCTTAAAAATTTTCCCACTTTAGTTAAGCGAGGATCTTTTTTTATTTTGAAAAATGGGCCATCGGCGCGTTCATTTAAGTGGCTAAGCGTTGATTTTTGTAGATGAGCGTTGCTAATCATAGATCTAAATTTATAAACATAAATTACTTTGCCTTCGGATATTCTAGGAAGTTTTATGAATATTTTTCCACGATCTTCTAGCTTGATTGCTAGAGCAATAAAAGGGGTGAACGGTGCTATAAGCAATAATCCAGATAAAGATCCAAAGATGTCTATTGTGCGTTTTAATGTCATAATTTTAGAATAACATATGAAAATTGCTTTAGTGCATGACTATTTAATTCAATATGGCGGAGCGGAGCGTGTGCTTGAAGTTTTGTGTGAAATGTTTCCGAATGCACCCATATATACCCTTTTTTATGATAGAGAGAAGATAAAAGGAAAATTTGCTGATCATAAAATTATCACTAGTTTTTTAGACACCCCTTTTGTGAGGCGGCATTATAAGTGGTTTTTTCTTTTAATGCCGTTAGCTGCATTTACGCTGAAAGTTGATTCTCAATATAGGCAAATAATATGCTGTAGCAGTTCATTTGCTAAAGGGATTAGATTGCCTTTATGTACTAAGAAGATTTTATATTGTTATACGCCAATTCGTTATGCGTGGGATAATAATGTTTTAGATGATGGCTTGAAAAGCTTGGGAATGCCTAAAGTCATGCGTTTTTTGGGAAGTCTGATATGGTGGATGCTACAAACTTTGTTGCAAAAGTGGGATTGCTATTTTAGTAAAAAATTTGATGTAATTTTATCGGTTTCAGATTTTATAGCTCAAAAAATTGAAAAATATTATAACCGAGAAGCAAAAGTTCTTTATCCTCCAGTAGATTTGAATAAATTTTATTATGATTCAAGCATCAAAAGAGAAAAGTTTTTTTTGATGGCAGGAAGATTGGTGGCATATAAGAAATTTGATTTAGTGATTAGGGTTTTTAACGAGTTGCGATTGCCATTGAAAATTGTTGGCATAGGCCCAGAAGGAAAGCGTTTGCGTTTACTGGCGCAGTCACCGCTTATAGAGTTTGTTGATAGAGTGAGCGATGAAGAGTTGCGAAAATATTATAGCAGAGCCCGAGCTTTTATTTTTCCTCAAGAAGAAGATTTTGGAATAGTTGCGGTAGAAGCCATGGCTTGCGGCGCACCAGTTATTGCTTATGGAAGTGGTGGGATATTAGAAATTGCTAAACCTAATCTAAATGGTATTTTTTTTGATCAGCAAAATTTGACTTCTCTGACTACGGCAATAGAGCAATTCGTAGATTTAAAATGGGATCATGATGCTATTTCTCAATCTGTAGCTAATTTTTCAGTTGAAAATTTTAAAAAAGAATTGTTAAATTTGCTATAATTAAAAGAGGGTTATATGACTTATTTTTTAAATAATTTTTTTAAAAAACTATTAATAGTTAGTATATTTTTTTGTTTTCCTGTTATTATTTTTGCGGAAGGAGAAGGAGGGCGCTATTCTGCTTTACAAGTTTTAAGAGACGGCAAAACTCAATGGGCTAGGGTTGCCTATTTTGCTGATCCGCAATATGCGGAATATTCTGTAAGTAAAATACCCCCCCCAGCAATGCTTTCTTTTGAAGAGAGCTCTTTGTCTCGTGGCTTAACGCAACAAGAAATTGCTCTTGCCCTAGAAAAGTTTCCATCTAGAATTGTTGAATATAATAGGTTAGTCAATATTTATAACGAAAATTATTTAGATTGGATTGCGCGAGGAGATAAAGAAACTTTATGGAGTTTTTATAAGCGCGCAGAAGCGACTACTTATGTTAAATTAGAATTGAATCCTAGTTTGGGCCTGAAGGGTGGTGATACAGCTACCGTTGTGTTAAAGCGGGCATCAGATGATTTGGGAGCAGTATGTAAAGTTATTCCTGAAAAGAATAAGCCATATCACACTATAGTTTTCTTAACAGAAAATCAAGAAGTTACAAAAGATGTTGCCGGTGAGGTTTTGATTGATTTTCATGATGAATATAAAAAAGTCAAAAGTTATTTTAATGATTTAGGAATTAATGATAAGGATATTTTTAGCATTAAAAATAGTAGAGATTTAGAAAATGCAGTTAAAGATGTTTCAAGGATGGCGCGCGATCAAAAGGTGCGAGTTGTTTCTGTTATTAATGGGCACGGGCTTTGCCCCACTAAAGGCCCTGCTCAAGTTAGGATTGTTAGCAGGGTAAATGTTGGCGGGTCTCTTATTGAAGATAAAAATTATATACGAGCACGTGGATATTTTACTACGCTTGGAGGTTTGCCTAAAGAAGTTCCTAGTTATACTTATGTTGAAAGTTGTTATTCTGGCGGATTCGTGGAAGAAGCAAGGATTTTTTTAAGATCTAGCGGTGGCCTAGGAAGAAGTGTGAGCGTTGAGGCTTCTTCTGTTGCTACGCAACCTACTTATGGAAGCATTACTTTGAAGAAGTTTATGGATAGATTGTCTGTGCATATTGCTAATGCTGGAAGTTGGAGTCAGTTAGATGATTTAGGAGTAGCATGGAGAGATGCAGGAATATCTGGTCAAGTAGGCTATACCGTGGATATAGGAGAACGATCTATTACTTCTCCGCCATATGGATGTGAGTATAAAAACCCTCCTAAATTTCAAGAATGCTCCCCAGAGAAAGCTAAGATATTTAAAGAAAGAATAGAGAAATTTTCTATAGATGTTACCAAGATAAGAAAGCAGATTAATAATATTAGCGAATTAGCTGATGAAAATATAAGTTTAAGAAATCTTCAGCAAGAGTTAGATAATATTGATACTGCAATAGCTGCGACTAAAAAGAATAGCTTAGGTTATGTAGAAGCTGGCAATCTCCAGCTGGAGATATTAAAAGAAAAACAATTAGAAATTAAGCAAGTTTTTGATAATTTAGTTAAAAAAGCTAGAGAGGCTAAAGGAATAGAATTAACTCAAGCTGAGGCGGCATTATTCGAACTTAAAGATGAGGCTAGATTTTGTGTTATTGAAGAACAATGTGTAAATAAGCCTCTTTTTAAACCCCTTGATCCATCTAGTAAAATATCCTGTATTTCTAAAATTAGTGCGCTAAAAAGAATTCTTAATTTTTTGGGTATTGCAGGTTTAACCGCTAGCGCAACGCATAGTTTTTTTAGTGAATTAGCAATCAATATAGAAAAAGGGCAATCTGATAAAGAAGCTATGAGTAATGCCGCTGCTTCAAGTGCTTTTATTACTTCTAGAGATTTGGCTGTTGGTGGGTTATTGTTTGGTCAATTTGGCGCAGTACCTGCTTTAGTTAGCGGGGGAATTTTGTCTGCGGTGTCAGTTGCCATTGTTACAGGAGAGGTGTTAAAAATTAAATCTGATCGGGTTCGTAACGAGCTTGCTTCTCAGTTTTTAGGACAAACATTTCCTATATTATTTGAGCTTGTTATTTCGCGCAGTAATGAATCTGATGCTCGTAAAGATGAAATGCGCGATGATCCATTTTTGAAAAAATTTGTGTATGATTGGTTATTAAAAAATACTAGCGGTGTACCAGATGCAAGTAATAGCGCATATATAGCTAAAAATGCAGTATCTATTTTGAAAGAAGGGAGTAGGCGTGCTTATTTATTGAAACAGCCTTCCATATTTGAAGCGCGAGCTAAATTTGAAAGTACTCTTTTGCAGCTTGCAAGTTTACTGACTGATTTACCGATCATTGGGTTATCTTTTGTTAATTATACAGATAGAATATCTAAAAATGATCAAGTATTAAATGAATTTTTTAATATTTTTCCGCATTTTCGTCTTGCTCATCATCCAGAATATCCATATGACGATATCGCATGGTTAAGAGGTGTTTTCTCTCGCGCTAAAAAAATAGCAGAAGAAGGAATGAATAAAGATACACTATTTTGCGAAGAACAAACAGAAAAATATTTAAATGATAAGGGCTGGTCTCCTAAAATAGATTTGCGTACAGGATTAAAGCCATCCAGCTTTAATACACAACTTCTCGTTCCACTCGCACAAAT
>CAYIVT010000003.1:0-26833 GCA_964366955.1 uncultured Candidatus Saccharibacteria bacterium
CGGACCCGTGGCTCGAACTTGGCAAGCTCGCGTATTACCATTATACTATACCCGCCTTCGCCTCGCCGAAGCCCATAGGGGCGAAGGCGGGCTTCGGCTTAGCTACGGCGAGGCAATGCCCGCCACTCACTAGCTATAATAGTCATATTACAAATTTTTACTTAATAAATCAATATCAAAAAGAAAAACAGTCCTGACGAATGAACGTGAGGACTGTTAGATTTTCTGCTAGAGAGCAGAAATAAACTGATGGCCGCTTACGCTAAAAAGCTACAGCGAGCCGACGTGAGGATTTGTTTTTAAAGAGCTGGAGTGGGTGTAGAGGTAGAGAGATTTATTCTCTACCTCTACACCATCGTTCGGGATGTGTGCATTTTCGTGGCGAAGCAGTGTAAACAGAAGAAGAGCCTGCTACTCTTCGTATACTGCTACCCACTGATTGCCGTTTAGAGGCGCAGGGATTTTGCCTCTAAAGCCCATTTTGGGACCTCTTGCCGTTAGTGAGCGGTTGCACACACTATCCTTTCCGCTCTGGCTAGAGGCGCGCGTTGATAGCATTATACTATCAACGATGTATATAACGCGGCAATGCGGCAAAGTGTTACAGCTGAACTCGGTAATTAGTCATTAGTTTATAGCCAATAGTAGAATATGCTCTTATGATAATATAATATTGAGCAAGTGCCTCTTGGTCATCAGATGACTCAGCGTTACATATGGTACCCTACAAGGTATTGACAGATTTGAAATTGCTTGCTATAGTGGTAGGGTAACGATGGAGGTGGTGGTTTCTTTAGAAATTACTGTTTTGATTGAAGGAGGTGAACTTTTACAATGTAGGTGAATGGAAAATGGAGTCGGTTTTTTCTTTTTTGACCTTTGAAAGGGGCCGAAATGAACATGACTCAGATGGAGAAGGTTTGGTCTCCCCTCCTGTCCCTCTTGATGGCTTCGTGTGAAGCCTTCAAGAAGAAGGACTCCGCCGCCCAGAATGCGGCGAATGAGGGCGTGCAGCGGGAAATCGCTGCACGTACCGGGCTCGCGGACCAGTCCCGCGGCGAGCTGGACGGCGTGGTGCCCGACAGGGGCCCCACGCTCGGTGAGCGACTCCAGAGGAACGTGCTGAACTATATTCAGCATGTTGTCCTCATCTCCGGCGGCAGTATTTCCGCCGGGGTGTTGATCGCCCTGGCCAACGCGGCCAAGGCGGCCAACAGCGAGGGCGCGTACCGCGTCTTCGTGGTTGAGGCGCCGCAGCGCTTCAACCAGCTCCGCCTGGTGAGCAACCTTGCCCACCAGACTGGCTTCAGCATGGCGGATGCCATGAGTGGTGGGGATGAACTCCCCGCCGCTATCCTGAAACTGGTCGCGGCCGCTGAAAAAGCGGCTGCGGATGCCAAGAAGAGCGCAAGGCTCCTCTTGGCGAACAACCTCGCGAGCGAGGTTGCGAAGATCCGGAGTGCGATGCCCTGGATCTTCCGGGAGCGCACTGCTCCCGCCACCCCTGCGGCTCGCAAGCCGCAGGAGCACGCTGCCCACACGAATGTGGGCGACGCGGTGGCCTCCGCACTCGCCAAGGCAGCGAGTGTGGAGGCCGGTCTCTCCGACTTGGAGTCGGCTGAGACCGGCGGGACGGTGGAAACCGTCGCCGCCGCCCCGCAGGCGGAAAAGCCGGTGGACGTCTCCGCCCCCGGTGGAGTGTTGGACGTAATCCATTCCAACGCCATCGGAAGGGCAGAGGCGGCGCGCGGAAAGGCGCGCGTCCGCCGGTAGCCCTCACCGGGCTATCATCATCAAGAGACCCTTGGTTCACACTGAACCAAGGGTCGTCTTTTTTTATTTACAAAACAGAACGAGATTGCTTCGTCGCAGACTCCTCGCAATGACGGGCAGTTGCTGATATCTTAGCAAGAAGTAAAAACAAATTCACATTATTAATATTTGGCTCTTCCGATGACCAAAACACAAACTTGCTTAATATTTGGGTCATCGGAAGAGCGGGAGCAATACGAAGAACTCTAATCATAACTAATAAAATCCTCATCCTCGAAAGAGCTCAATCTCTCGCGTGGAGTTATGGAGTTATTTTTAAAAACTGTTATTTCAGATGGAATCTCGTATAAAAATCTTGAGGGGGTGTTATAGAATGTTATAAACAATTTTTCGCGCGCGCGCGTGGTCGCTACATACATAAGCCGACGCTCTTCTTCAATTTCGTCAGAGCGGCCATAAGATCTTTCGTGCGGCATTAAACCTTCGTTGCAGCCAGCTAAAAAAACATAGTTAAACTCTAGGCCTTTGGCGGAGTGCACTGTCATTAAATTTACTATGCTAGTATTTTGTCTTCTGCCTCCAGTCTGCCGACTCTCGTCTTCTGTCTGTGTTCCCCCATTCGGCGCGTCAAGTGAAGAAACTAAACTAACTTGTTCTAGAAATGCAGGCAACCCAGCATCATTAAATGTCCCCGCAAAAGCGATAAGTTCGTTAATGTTTTCTATTCGTTCTAAATAATTTTTATAATTTTTTTCTAAATATTCTAGATATTTTGTATTTTCTAAGAAAAAATCAATAAGCTCCACGATTTTCTTTTCTCTCCCAAGCCGCGGCATATGCAAAAGCAAAAAATCACCTTCTTTTTTGCCAAAGTTTTTCCTAATCCTTTGAGCAGCCAGAGCATTTTCTGAATTAGCGGCATATTGGAGGGCGCACAAAACATCTTTCACTTCCATGCGCTCATAAAACTTTAAACCGCCATAGATATTATATGGAATAGCGTTTTGAAGCAAGGATTGTTCAATGGGGCGCGATTGGGCATTGGTTCGATAGAGTATAGCTATTTCTGCTTTTTTGTCTTTCACAAATATTTGGCTAATTTGAGAAATTATATAGTATGCTTCATCGTCGGCTCCCGGCACGCCTGTTATAGTTATTGGCTCGCCGGTGTGCTTTTTAGTCCATAAAACCTTTGGCCGTTGCATTTTATTATTTTTTATAATGCCCGTCGCGGCCGCCAAAATATTTCCAGTAGAACGATAATTTTCTTCTAATTTAATAACTTTTGCTTCTGGCCAGTCGCTATCAAAGCGCAAGAAGTTTCTAAAATCAGAGCCTCTGAACTTATAAATTGACTGAGCATCGTCGCCTACGACGCTTAAATTTTGGTGCTTCTTAGCTAAAAACTTTACCAGCTGATATTGCGAAGTGTTTACATCTTGATACTCGTCTACCAAAATATGATCGTAGCGATTTTGATGTTTAGCTAGAACTTCCGGGAATTTCATAAAAATACGCACTGGTTTTTCTACTAAATCGTCAAAATCGAAAGCATTATTTTTAGTTAACGCGGCTTCATAGCATTCAAAAATTTTATAAATAATGTCATCCATGTGTGCTCCAGTTTCTAAAAAATCCGAGGCATTACGAAGCTCGTTTTTAATCGCAGAAATTCGTGAACGAAACATAAGCGGGTTATATTGTTCTTTATCTAAGTCTAGTGATTTACAAATTTCTTTAATAACTCTTAATGTGTCATCATCGTCAAAAATAGAAAAATATTCTCGCCTACCAAGTGCTCGCCCTTCTTCTTTCAAGAATTTAACGCCCCAACTGTGAAAAGTGCCTATGAAAGAGGGTTTAAGGTCGGGGGAGTAGCTTAAAAACTTTGCGGCGCGTTCTCGCATTTCTTTGGCGGCTTTATTAGTAAAAGTTATCGCTAAAATTCTATCACTTGGAATACCAGAATGTATTAAATGTGCAATTCTTGAAGTTAGAGTTTTTGTTTTGCCCGATCCTGCGCCCGCAACAATTAAAAGAGGGCCACTTTCGTGGGTCGCGGCAGCGTGTTGTTCGGGGTTTAAATCAGCTAAATATTGCTTGTTATTTTGAGGCATATATGGTATTGTTTGTGCAGGTTAAAGGTTAAAGGTGTAAGGTTAAAGAAAGCTCATCTTTCTCATGAATATATCCAGTTTACACAAAATACTATTTTATATAAAGGAGGGATTAGAAAGAATAACAGAAACAACCGTTGTTATACCGGTTGTTTTGACTATTATGGGCTTACTAGCCAATTTTTTAGCTACTAGGGCCTTAAAAGTTGATTCTTTAGCAAATCTTTCTGCAAGTTCTGGATTGAGCGGCCTAGTTGATAGTTTTTCTTTTGTAGATAATGGCGAAGCTACGTTTTTAGAAAATATCAGCAATCCTTTTGATGAACAGCTTAGTTTTTTAAATGAAGGCGATGATGTTGGCTCGATTATTGTAGGAGATTCTGCCGTGCTAAACACTGGTAATCCAGAAAGTAGTGTTATTATTCATCGTGATGGCTTAGTTATCTATAAAGTTCAAAAAGGAGATACGCTTTCTAAAATTGCGGCTAATTTTAATATTAATTTAGACACAATTTATACAGCCAACAAAGGTCTGCAAAATAAATCCTTAAGCTTGGGGCAAGAAATAACAATTTTGCCAATTTCTGGCATTATTCATCAAGTTAAAGATGGTGAATCTCTAAGTTCTTTAGCCTCTTTATACAGTATTTCTGAATCTAAGATTATTAAATATAATTCCAGGGCCATAAAAGATGGGCTAGCTATCGGAAGCAATATTATTATTCCAGGGGTTAAGTCCAGTAATAATTCCGGAGCGACTTCTTCGGCTAGCCTACCTAATTTCCCCGGATATTATGCTATGCCAACTACTGGCTGGAATTGGGGCAAATTGCATAATAAAAATGCCGTGGATATTGCCAATGCTTGTGGCACACCAATTTATGCTTCTGCTGAAGGGTTAATTATTGATGTTAAGTCTGGCGGTAACTGGAGTGAGGGTTATGGAAATTACATTATTATAGAACACCCAAATGGAACTAAAACACGTTATGCCCACAATGAACGCAACGTCGTAAGCGCTGGGGATTATGTAGTGCAAGGTGACACCATTGCTTATATTGGCAACACTGGCCTAACTCACGGACCAACTGGTTGCCATGTGCATTTTGAAGTTGTCGGAGCGAGAAACCCGTTTGCGAAGTAGCACTTTAATGCTTTCATGCCCCAATATCTTGGTCAACATTTTTTAAAAAATAAAAACGCCATTGATAAAATCGTGGCGGCTTTAGATTTAAAAAAAGACGAAACTATCATTGAAATTGGGCCAGGAAAAGGAGCTTTGACTATCCCATTAGCTAAAAAATGTGCAGAAGTGGGTGCGAAGTTGATAGCGATTGAGAAGGATAGTGAGCTAATACAACCACTAGCCAATAGGGTTTGGCCACTAGGGAGGGATAAAATGAAAATCCTACAAGGAGACGCGCTCAAAGAACTTCCAGGAATACCTAAACGCTATACGCTAAATACTGCACCCTTCAAACTCGTCGGCAATATCCCCTACTATATCACTGGCAATTTATTGCGTGTAATCGGCGAGTTACCGGTAAAGCCAGAAACTATTGTTTTAATGGTGCAGAAAGAAGTAGCCGAAAGAGTGGCGACTAAGCCACCCAAAATGAATTTACTAGCAGCCGCAACCCAAATTTGGGCTGACGTAGAAATACTTTTTACATTGCCAGCTACTGATTTTGATCCGCCACCGGAAGTGGAGTCGGCAGTCATCAAGCTCGGCATTAAAGCATTAAAACATGAAAACATTAAAACAAAGATGCAGCTAGAAAAATATTATCAATTTATTCATAGGGCGTTTAAACAGCCAAGGAAAACTCTATTAAATAACTTGTGCGATAATATAAAAACAAAAGAAGAAATGCTTTTAGAATTGAAAAAAATTGGCTTAAACGAAAAAACACGAGCGCAGGAGCTCAATATAGCTGCGCTAGCTTCGTTAGCTTCAAAAGAGCTTTAGTTATCCCCAACTTGTTCACAAAGTGAAGTGCTATAATAAAGTTAACATGCTCAATTATTCTTATGTGGGCAAGTTATTTTTAATGTTTGGATCTTTAGCGATTCTAGGCAGTTTTGTTGTAACTATTTTTATTGGAGAATTTGAAACACGGAAAAATATAACAATTACTAATTCCCAATTTCTAATTCCTAATCCAGTTGCCGCAACTCCCATTTCAGAACTATCTTCTGCTGTTAAAGAGGTGCTTAGCGAACCGCAAGAAGTTGTTCGCGCTTCTAATTTCGGTGAAAATGCCACAAATAAACTCGCAACAAGTATTGCTAAAGAAATTATTGCCCTTAACCCAACCGGTCCAGGGCCAGAAGGCATGCAAAGATTAAGCGTTGTTAATCCAGAATTAGTCGTGGATAAACTAACAGCTAATGCGCTCCAAAATTTTGACACAAAAGAATTTAGACCGCATGTTTCGCCAGCTAATTTTAACATTATAGAAGATTCTAAAAGTGCTTTTGAAGACTATCTCAAAGGTTTTTTTACGACTTTGCGAGGTAATTTTGTGGGTATAAATATTAATACTTCCGGCGCTGGCCTATCAGCCGAAGACGCAAATAAAATGCTTGATGCTTACGACAGAACTATTGCTAGCCTACTAGCTCTTTCAGTGCCGAAATCTTTGATATTTATTCATCAACAAGAATTAAGTTTAGTGATGGGGCAGAAAAAGATGTTTCAAATGATGGCAGAATATTCGCGTGATCCACTGCAAGCACTTTTAGCAATAAACGAAGGGGAAAGTTTGCATAAAGATTTTGTGCTGGTTGGAAAAGAGATTGCGGAGTTTGTGGAGAAAAATAATTTAACGCTGTGATGCATGGTTCAGGCTGTCATCCCAGCGAAAGCTGGGATCCATAACAAAAAATCTAAAAATAAATTTTCTGTAATGTATAGGTAGTGGATTCCAGCTTTCGCCGGAATGACAGGCAGTAATTAGCATAAAATGAAATTTAAAACCCCAACAACTATATTTGTCGCCCTAGCCGTGATTGCAGTTAGCTTTCCGGGGATTTTTGCGCCAGAAAAAGCAGGGGCGCAAATTGGAGCAGCTGCTAGCGCAGTATCAGGAGCTATTGGAAGCGGCGCGTCAGCTGCTAGTGCAGTATCGGGAGTTAGCGCATCAGCAGGCATTGGTTTAGGAGCCTCAGCGGTTGGATCAGTGTTGTCATCCATCACTGGCCCATTGGCATTTGAGATAAACCCCATAATGCTAGCTGGAGCGATAGCTCAAAAAGCAACTGCTGTGAGTACCGCAGCTACAGCTGGCACTAATGCGGCTAAATTAAGTCAATCCCTCCTCGAATGGGCAAAAAGTTTTGCTCTATCAGTTTTGAAGCGTCAAATTTTGGATGTTATGGTAGATCAAATTGTAAACTGGATTCAAAATGGCGGAGAGCCACGCTTTGTGGCAGATTGGGATAGATTTTTTGGCGATGTCGCGCAAGGCGCGGTTGACGAATTTGTACAAGAAATTGGCGCTGGTTTTTTGTGTTCTCCTTTTAGCTTGCAAGTGCGTGCAAGTTTATTGCCAGTTGAAAAATTTGGCAGAAATTCGCCATATTCTTGTACTTTAGACAAAATTGTCGGCAATGTGGAAGATTTTTATAAAGATTTTAGAAATGGCGGCTGGATTGCCTATGAAGAAGCTGGAAAATTACAAAATAACTATTATGGAGCTTTGTGGCTTTCGTGGTATGGTCGCGATCAAGATGTGGCAAGTAAACTTGCCGCGGCTAATGCGAAGATTAATGCAAATAGCGGATTTTTGTCGGTTCAGTTATGTCGTGATGCAAAAACTGGCCAAATTATTTCTGGCGATGAACTTGCGCAACTCCAGGGTGCAGATGGTGCATATAGTTTGCGTGGCGGTAGTGCTAAAAAATTCACAACTATATCTGGAGCTACGGGGATAGTTTGCGAGGATACCACTCCGGGTAGCTATGTTGGCGCAACATTAGAAAAAGCAGCTGGAGTTGATTTTGATTATATTGTGAATGCGCAACAACTAGGTAATTATGCAGCTGCTATCACCAATGCGCTTATTAACCGCGTTATTAAGGAAGGGGTTAATGGTTTACGCGGTGTAACTGGAGGACAAGCTCAAACTGGAGATACTCAAGCATACCTTAGAGAAAGTAGTTTGCCTAATAGCTTACAAAATTCTGGCCAAAACTATCTTTCAAATAACTTTGTAGTGGCTCAATCTAGCTTACGAGATCAAATAACAACGGCAATTTCTTATAGAAAAGAAGTTAATTTTAGTTACGCTACTTTAATAGATCGAGAAAAAACAATTTTGGCTTCACTGAATAGTCTTAATGTTTGTTTGGCAACTACTTTTTTTGCTCCAGAGCAATTAAAAACTTCTACGCAAAACGATATTAAAGACCAAAAAAATGCCATTGCAAATATTCAAACCAATGCAGACGAGAACATCTCTGAAATTGAATTACTGAAAAGTAACTTAATAAAGCTGAGTAATTTAACCGATGCGCAAGCTTCTGCGGCGTTTGACTCGGCTAGTCTTGCTCAAATTACCGGGGATATAAATGCGGCGAGCAATTTACGAAATGAAACTACATCATTAGTGGAAATCTCTAAAGCTAATTTTGAAGAACGAAATAATAAAGTTTTAGCAGACGTAAAACAATATTGCCCCAAACAATAAGATATTTAAAATAATCCACCCCTTCCGATGACCCAAATATTAAGCAAGTGATTTTAGGTCATCGGAAGGGGTGGGGAGATAAGTAACTGAACAATATATAGCCATGCGATGACCTGGGTACAAAAATTCCCAATATTTGGTCATCGCATGGCTAAGAAACGGAATAAAATGTTTAAAAATGTATACAAAAAAATATTGGCAGGCGCGCTACTTATCGGAGCGATGTTTCTAGTCTGCGGATTTGGGTCGCCTGCATATGCAGAGGGGCCTAGTATATGGAGCGACCCCGGTGGCGCGCTTGCAGCAGGTGTAGCTTTTGGCTTTGAAAAAGCTTTTTTATGGATCTTCGGCACAATAAATTTAATCTTAGGATGGTTGGCAAAAATGCTTTTTGGGCTAGCTGGATATTTAATAACTTATGGACTGCAACTCAACGCAACCGTAATGACCAATCCAGTTGTCTTGATCGGCTGGGCAATTGCCAGAAATTTAGCAAACTTGGCAATAGTTTTTGGTTTAATCTTTATTGCTTTTGCAACAATCTTGCGCATAGACAGCTGGGGAGCTAAAAAATTATTAGCGGACTTGATCATTGTTGCTTTGCTTATTAATTTTAGCTTACTCATACCTGGCATATTTATAGATGCAAGCGGAGTTGTAACAAACTTTTTTGCTCAAAAAGTAACTGGGTCTGATGTTACAAAAATTACAGAAGTAATCGCTTCTGCAACAGACATTGCAAAGTTGGAAAAACTTAGCTATCAAGATTTATTTAGCGCAACACAAGGCACAACAGCTGGCGAAATTAAAGCTGGAGAATTTAGTCAAGGAATGATAAATGTAATTGTGCAAATGTTTTTTATGGCATTGTTCACATATTTCGCCGCAATAGTTTTATTTAATGTGGCTTTTATTATTTTCAAACGATTTTTTACATTACTAGCCCTTTTAGTAATGGCTCCGCTGGCATCGACTGCTTATATTTTCCCCAGCACTAAAAAATATTTTAGCGAGTGGTGGAATAGCTTAATCAATCAATCTATAAGTTTGCCGGTTATAATGTTTTTTACATATTTAGCAGTTTTGATTGGTGTGGAATCCGGAAGCGGTGGAACAAATGCCAACTTTTTTGCTAATATTGCAACGATTGTTAATCGAGGATTTGAAAGTTCGTTCACAAATATTTTTGCCCAAGTTGGGAAAATGGTAACTATTTTGGGATTACTCAAAGTGAGCTTAATAGCTGGGGAAAAATTGGGCGCTGAGGGCGCAGCAGCAGGACTTGGAATGATGAAATCCGCACAAAGCTTTGCATTGGGCGCGCTTACTGGTGGGGCGGCTGCTGGTATGACTGGAACAGTTTTTGGATCTCCAGTGAGAGGTCTGGCTGGGCGCCTCACAAAAGAAGTGGCACCAGGTGTAACTCGTGGACAAAGTTGGGCTGCAGGCTTAGCTAGAATTCCTGGGTTTAGTGGGATAGCTAGAGGATTAGATAGAATTTCTACTCCAGATACGGAATCTTCAAGAGCACAATATTCTAATATGAGCGATTCTCTTTTAATGGCAACAGCAAAAGGTACAAGTAGAATGAACTCACAAGAAGCATTGGGAATTACTCAAGAACTAGAAAGTAGGAAGATACTTGCAAAAATGGATGATGCCGATCTAAAAGCATTGGCTGCAAAAGGTGGGCCATCTGCTGCTAAAATAATATACAAAGTACGCCCAGATCTATCTGGCAATCCCACCCTAATACGCGAGAACATCAAAAAACTAAGCTCAACACAAATTGCAGAATTACCAGCTATAGCTTTTACAAATAGCGATGTGGTATTTTCCCTTTTTAAAGATGATCTGGATAAAATAACAAAAGACGCTAGGCCATTAATCACAAATATCAAAAAAACTTTTACGGACAAATATCCGAATTGGGCAACAATGGCACCTCCTGACCCCGCTAATCCGGACCAGCCATCTTTTAATGCTATAAAGGATAGAATGATTGATCCGATATGGGGAGTATTCTAAAAATATGGAAATAGAAGCAATAAGATCAACAATACAGACTTTACCTAAAAATATAATAAATCAAATTGGTTCTGAAAAAACTGATTTAGTTATTATAGACTTAAATACTCGCCTTAATCTCAAAGGAGAGCGCATCTTTATCATTCCTAATATAATTTTGCGAATCACGATAAAAGATTTAGAACCTAGAGATGCTATGAGTGAGTTAGCTTTAAAACTCAACATTAGTGATACATCGGCTAAAATTATTTTAAAAGAAATAGATGAAAAAATATTTCATACTATTGAAGAATCATTATTAAATGAGGGGATAGATGTTTCTTTGCTCCATTTCGGAAAAGAAACTTTGCCAAGTCTAGACTTAAACAAGCTACGACCAGCGCCAGAGCCAGAAAAAAAACCTCTGTCGCCAAAACAAATGCCAGTGGAGACGGAGAGGCATATAGAAGCTTCTTGGGGAGCTTCAAAAGCTACTAAAGCTTTAGAAGCTAAAGAAGCTCATGAATCCCCTAGTGGCCCGTTTATTTTACATGCGGAAAAAGAAGAAATAAAACCAATTGCACAACAACAGCCAGCGCGACCGACATTTTCAATTAAAATTCCGATTACGCAGAAAAAATACTATTCAACGCCAGCGCCAGTGGTGGCGAGGATCGAGACGCCGGGTGGAGATTCGGGAGCTGCAAAAGTTGCACAAGCTTCAAAAGCTTCGGAAGCTAAAGAAGCTCCCCGATTGACGCCGTTGCCGATGAAGCCACTTTCGGAGATTGTGAAGACAGTGCCCGCCACTCAACCAGAGATTGCTTCGTCGCAGGCTCCTCGCAATGACGAACAAAATTCAATACAAGGCAAGAAAATAGTTCACTATTCGAGTTTTTATACGAAACTGTAGATATCTCATAAGCAATCTGATGACCAAAATATTGGAGGCTTGTTATCTTCGGTCATCGGATTGCTAAATGTTGAGTATCTTAGTTCCAGATTTAATATAGAGCCATCCGATGACCAGTGACACAAAAATCTTCAATATTTGGTCATCGGATGGCTAAGCCCTACCCATGCAATATCAAGTTCCACAATTTATAGAAACAGAAGACACGATAGTTGGTTCGCTAACTATCAAGCAATTTGTTTATATTTTTATTGCTGGTGGTGCTAGTTTTATTTTATATTTCTTCTTAACTGGATTTTTATGGCTTGCAGTGACTGTTCTTTTAATTGGGTTCGCGATTGCTGTTGGATTTATTAAATATAATGGCCGTCCACTATCGTCAATGCTTTTTTATTTTTTTCTTTATTTTTGGCGACCACGACTTTATGTTTGGCAAAGAAAAGAAGAACTAGAGGCTTTGCGCGCGACAGAAGCTGCCAAAAATGAATCTCCTCTTCAAAATTTATGGCTGCGAATAACCACTGGCAACACGGCTATTCCTAAACGCGAGGGGCGCATACCAGAACCTATCAATTATCAGAAATACAGAAAAGATACTGGGGAGATGAGGGAGGCGAGGAGGGTGGATTACAGATAAACAAAGATTTGCTCTTCCGATGACAAAAATATTGAGCAAGTGATTCTAGGTCATCGGAAGAGCGAAATATTTAACATAAAATAATTCAATATATAGCCATCCGATGACCAGGGACACAGAAATTCTCAATATTAAGTCATCGGATGGCTAGAATACAAAATCTGATAATTGGGAAATTAGGAATTGGAAATTTAAAATTGTATAATAAACATATGACAAACAACGAAACTCGTCCCACACAAGAATTTGTAGAAATAGACTCTGTTCAAAATGGGGTTGTTTTTCTTAAAAATAGTGGCTTACGACAAATTTTAATTGTTTCTGGCGTAAATTTTGACCTAAAATCTGAAGACGAACAAAGGGTTATTGTCGCAGCATATCAAAACATGTTAAATTCTTTAAAATTTTCTCTACAATTCTTTGTCCATTCACGCAAACTCAACATAGAATCTTATTTAGCTAGATTTGAGGAGCGCAAAGTGCTAGAAAATAATGAGCTATTGCAAAACCAAATTGGAGAATATGTAGAATTTATTAAATCTTTTGTCAGCCAAAATCCAATTATGACTAAAGCTTTTTTTGTGGTAGTGCCGTTTGATCCAATTGTTATTCCGGGCGCCGGGACTGCTCCAGTTAAAAAGTTTTTTGGTCTATTTGGAAAATCTTCTGCTGTTGCTCAAAATCCGCAAGAAGCAGCTAGTATTCGCCGTGATAACATAGACCAGCTTGCGCGTCGCACGAGCCAAGTAGTCGCCTCTTTAGGTGAAGTGGGCTTGCGAGCTGTGCCACTAGAAGATAATGAAATAACTGAATTGTTTTATAATTTATACAATCCAGAGTCGCGTGAGAGGAAAGTTTCATTGGGCATAGACGCCGAAGCAAAACGTTCAGTTTTTAATAAAGGATCGCTTAACCAACAGCAGGGGATGGAGGCAGAAAAACGCTAATGCAAAGATTGATGTAAGACGCTCTTCCGATGACCCAAATATTAGGCAAGTGATTTTAGGTCATCGGAAGAGCGAAATATTTAACACAAAATAACTCAATATACAGCCATCCGATGACCAGAAACACAGCAATCATCAATATTGGGTCATCGGATGGCTGAAAGCTAAACCCTAATTACTTTCCTTATGAACCAAGACATCGAAAATTTAATAGCACCACCAGCCATTGAGGTAAGCGCAAACTACATTCGCATTGGAGCTAAATATGCCAAAACTATTTTTTTATTTACTTATCCGCGCTATCTTTCAACTGGCTGGTTTTCTCCAATTATTAACATGCCAAACTTGCTAGATATTTCTATTTTTGTGCATCCAGTTGAAGTTGCTTTGGCTTTGAAAAACCTACAAAAAAAGCTGGTACAAATTCAGTCTCAAATAAGCGAAAAGGAAACTAAAGGCTTAGTTCGTGATCCTATTTTAGAAACAGCCTATCAAGATATTGAGGATTTACGCGATAAACTACAACAATCTCGGGAAAATCTTTTTAATGTGGGAGTTTATATAACTATTTACGCTGACAATGTTCAAGATTTAGCTAAACTGGAATCTGAAATGACTTCTTTTCTGGAAAGCCGTTTAATCTATAGCAAGAGTGCAGCATTTCAACAAATAGAAGGGTGGGCTTCCTCTTTGCCTCTTAACTTAGATAGATTAGGCATTCATACGCCACTCAACACTGCGCCGATTTCATCATTCTTCCCATTTGTATCAGCTAATTTAACTTCTGATTCTGGAATTTTATATGGCGTTAATCAAATAAATAATACCCTAATAATTTTTGACAGATTTTCTTTGGAAAATGCCAACCTAGTCGTATTTGCTAAATCTGGCGCCGGCAAATCTTATGCTACTAAGCTGGAAGTTTTGCGACATTTAATGCTTGGCACAGATGTGCTTATTATTGATCCAGAAAATGAATATGAAAATTTATCTAATGCCGTTGGTGGGAGCTACTTTAAAATTTCTCTTGCTTCGGAACACCACATTAATCCTTTTGACATTCCAATAATTCCTGCCGATGAAGACCCAACGGATGTTTTGAAATCCCATATTGCTAATTTAACTGGCATGGTTAAAGTGATGCTCGGTGAAATTTCGCCTATTGAAGATGCGCTTTTAGACCGCGCTATTTCAGAAACTTATGCTTCGCGAGATATTGTGCCAGAAAAAGACTTCAGCAAAGCTACTGCGCCAATATTAGAAGACTTAGAAACAGTGTTGCGCGGCATTGAAGGGGGCGCTACTTTAGCTGATAGAATGTACAAATTTACTAAAGGTAGTTATGCTGGTTTTACAAATCAAAAAACAAACATTGAAATAAAAAATAGATTGATTGTTTTTTCTATTCGCGATTTAGAAGAAGAATTACGACCGGTTGCAACTTACATAATTTTAAATTTTATTTGGAATTTAATTAGAGCTGAAGTTAAAAAACGAGTGCTTATTATTGATGAGGCGTGGTGGATGATGAAAAATAAAGATAGCGCTTTATTTGTGTTTGGCTTAGTCAAGCGTGCGCGTAAATATTATTTAGGCATCACAACTATTACTCAAGATGTAGAAGATTTTTTGAATTCAGAATATGGCAAACCGATTATCACAAACTCTTCTTTGCAAATCTTATTAAAACAATCACCGGCGACTATAGATTTAGTAGCAAAAACATTTAATTTAGCTGATGGAGAAAAGAACTATTTAGTGGAAGCTGCTGTGGGGCAAGGCTTGTTTATAGCCGGACTACAGCATGCAGCAGTACAAATTGTGGCTTCTTTTTCGGAAGATCAAGTGATCACGACGAATCCGGAGCAGATGATGAATGATAAATAAGGTGAAAGTTTACGGAAAATACTTTGAATAGAGTATACTTAAGTTAGAAATGGCTAAATACTTAAAAATATTATTGCTTGTTTTAATGATAACAACTGCTAACGCCTGTACAGCTAAAGCAGCGACGGAGTTTTTGACTAGCTGGAAAGCTAATACTTTTGTGAATGCGGCATATACTGGAAAAATTTTACCGACACGCGGCTCTCAAGTAACGCTTGCTTTTGAATTATTGGACAATGACAAAATTGCTGATATTTCTAAAAATGAAGTGGCGTGGTTTCGCGGTGGCTCTAAATTTGATAGCGGACTAGGAAAAAGAAAAACTACTTTAACCTTGCCAACTCTGAATAACAATGAGAGCGTAATTGTTAAAATTATAGTACGCCAAAATAAAGGCGCGAACATAGAAAAATTTGTCATAATTCCGATTGCTAGCCCAGAAGTAGTTATAAATTCTCCATATCCCCTTAATATAATTTCTGCTGGATTAAGCTCTTTCGCCCCTATGTTTTATTTTTGGAATACTGATAAAACTAGTAATTTATTAGTTTCTTGGACGAACGGCAATGAAGAGACGCAAGAATTAGCTGGAAATAGTGTTTTGCAATTATCTATTCCTGCTGGTGTGGCTAAAACACAGTTACGGCTAGCGGCTACTGCAAAAAATCCAGAGAGGGAGTTTGAGAATGCGAATGATTCAATAAATTTGATAGTGAAATAAGAATTAAATCTAAAATAAAGCCATTCGATGACCAGAAACACAAAAATCTTCAATATTAGGTCATCAAATGGCTGAGAGTCTCTATGCTCTACTACTTCTTAAAACTTACTAGTCTCATAGTCAATGCACAAGCTCCTTGCGGTCCACAACAAGATGGCGGCTATATTTTATGCACAAAAATTCCTGGTGCGCCAGAACTAGTTAAGGGCCCAGTGGATTATTTAACTGTGATATACACATATAGCTTAGGAGTGGTTGGCTTAGTTGGATTTGGGCTTTTGGTTTGGAGTGGTGTCAACTACATTTTTCAACGTAGTAACTATGCCGAACTTGCTGATATTAAAGACCACATAACTCAAATAATTTTTGGAAT
The DNA here is from genome assembly GCA_964366955.1 of uncultured Candidatus Saccharibacteria bacterium. Lineage (GTDB taxonomy): Bacteria > Patescibacteriota > Minisyncoccia > UBA6257 > JAUSGH01 > CAYIVT01. Next base: position 16,067 of record CAYIVT010000003.1, read on the forward strand.
TATTTTATTGGTTTTTGCGTCTATTTTATTAAACGAAATTGATCCTAATATACTAAATAATTTGCAGAATGGAACAGAGTTTGAATTAATAAATATTAATAAAATTGGATTGGATGCTTTGCGTGCAAAAATGACTACAGCACAAAGAGCGGAATTCGAGAGACAACTAAGAGATATAAAAAATCTTACCTTCACTGCGGAGAGCATAAATAAAGTACAGCAAATTTTCAAAGAATACAACCAAGCAACGGGCGACAAGGCTTTAATACTTGCTAACCTTTTTGAGGGTGCCGATCTAACAGATCAAGAAAAAATACTGTTACGATCCTTAGTGCCGTCAGGAGAACTACGGTCAGCTTTTACTAAAATGAGCCATGAGTTCCAACAACAAGAACTTAGTAGATTGATTAAAGAAAATCAACCAAGAATGGCGGCGGCATGGCTAATGAATTCATCAGATGACCAGAAATATAAACTATTCCATACCTTGTCTATCGAAGAACGGGTGGCTCTAATTGAGAACTTCTCAATAGAAACGTCCTCAATCAATGCTATAACAACCATATATACAAAAAGTATAGATGTAGAAAAAGGGATGATCATAGACGCCCTAACTAATCCACAATCACCCTTCTTACAAGCCAATGGCATCAAAGCTGGTAAAATATGGACGGCTTTTGCTAACTCCGGCGACCAACAAAAAAGTAGGGCTCTTCGTTCAGAATTCGCAACTCAAATTATTAAAAATAATTTATATTATACTGAAAGGAGGGAGACGAACAGAGATCAGCTCACTTCTTTTTATCAAGGCATAGAACAAGGAATAAATAATAGCAGTAATTATAAAGACTTTATAAATGCTCTTTCTTCTAATAATAAATGAAATTTCTCTTCAAAATTTTAGGGTGGCTGCTAATAGCTGGCTTTATCGCCTGGGGTGTATATTTTGCCTATCAAACTTTTTTTGCGGCTAATGATGCCATAGAACGAGCAACTCAAAACACTCAAGATAAGCTCATAGCTACAGAATTACCAATTAAACTAGCTAATTCAAATCCGGTAATGTCTTATTTTATTAACTCAAAAACTAATGCTATTTATTTGATTTCTAAAAATGGTCAAATATTTAAAACTTTGGGCGATGGACAATCCACAGAAGAGGTTAATAAACAAACTTTACCCAACTTAAATAGTGTTGCAATAAGCCCAGATGGAACCAAACTAGTAGCCACATTTAATTATCCGCTAGCTTCAGTTCTCGCAATTTACGACACTGGAACTAATGCTTGGGAGAGATTGCCAGAAAACACTTTAACAGCAACATTTGATCCAGATTCTAAAAAACTGGCCTACCTACGCACTACCTCTACTGGCGGCGAACTTAATGTTTTAGATTTAACAAGCAAAAAAGCTGCAAAAATAATGAACTTAACAATAGCAGATGGTGCTTTAACTTGGATTGAGAAAGACGAGATTATTTTAAGCCAAAAACCCACTAAAGAGCTTGATTTAGAGTCTTGGCTTATCAATGTCAATAAAAAAACAATCACCAAGCTCACAAGTTTATCTCAGGGAATTATGAGTTTATATGGCAATTCAACTTATGGATTAAAATTAGCTTATGCTAATACAAAAAAAGACTTAACACTATTTTTGACTACTTCAAATGGCACAGAACTAGCGGTTTTGCCATTTGTAACTCTGCCATCTAAATGCGCTTTCACAGAAAAATATTTATATTGCGCAGTTCCGTTTTTTTATCCAACAGGCATTAAGTTGCCAGATGACTATTTAAAACGTAAATTTTACTCGCTAGATTCTATTATAAAAGTTGATTTAGACACGCTTTACCCCGCTACACTACTTGATACCACCTTGGAGAAAATAGATGTAGAACAACTCAGCGTTGCTGGGGATAGGTTGATGTTCGTTAATAGATACGACCAAAAAATATATTCGTTAGAAATTAAATAGGCCTAACAACCACATAGCGATTTGCGCCGAAACCGATGCTTTCGGTTTTGACATCGGGGCGAGTGGAAAGTTCAGTGTGGACTAGGCGACGCTCATAAGCATTCATGGCTGGCAAATTAACTTCTGCTTTGCTTATTAGGGCTTTACGCGCAGCAGCTTTAGCAATTTCTACAATTAAACGCTCGCGTTCTTTGCGATAATTGTTGACATCCACAAAAACCAGCTCGGCTTTATCTTTAAATGCAATGAGTCTTAAAATATTCTCAAAGTCGCTAACTAGTTGAGGCACCCAAGTTTTTATCCACTCTCCTTCGTTAATGAAAATTTTAACTCGGCGACCCTCGGGCTCTCCTTCTACGCTAGCATCAGAAAAGCTCATTAACTCTAGCATTTTTTTAGTTGTTTCAATTATTCGCTCCATATATTTTTTTATTTATATACCACTGTTGAGCCAAAGAAAAGACAGAAGAAGTGAGCCAGTAAATCCCAATAGCAGACGGTAGATATCCTAAGATAAAAACTGTCATTAATGGGCCAATAATAACCATATTCTTAGCCATTGATGCCATAGGATCACTATCTGCGCTGCTCTGTGCGCTATTGCTATCTTTTTTGGGCATTGTTAGCTTTGTTTGATAGTATTGTGCTAATGCTGCTATAACAACAATAATTATATTCTTTTTACTTAAATCAATCAAGCCCAAGAAAAGACGATTCAAATGTTCGGGGTTATAAACAAAAGAATATAAATAGGTTAACGTTTCATCGGTCAAGCCACTATTAAAAACGCTATACAAGGCAATCAATACCGGAAGTTGAACTAAAATCAACAAAAAGCTAGAAAATGGATTAACTTTGTGCTCTCTGTATAATTCCATCATCTTTAATGCTTGTTTTTCTTTGTCTTCTTTGTGCTCGTGCTGAATTTGCCGCATTGCGGGTTGCAATTTTTGCATTATCGTTTGATGTTCAAAGCTTTTATAAAAGAGCGGGAATAAGAGAATTCTGATAAGAATAGTTAGAAAAATAATTGCTATACCTAAATCGCTGAAAGAAGCGTAATTATATATTAAAATTAAGGCATTAAAGAGGGGGTAGTATAAAAATGTGTCAAAAATATAAGACATAACAAAAGGTTAAAGGTGTGTGGTTAATAGTTAAAGGTTCTAGACAATAGCAAGTCAGATAAATCCTGTTGAATGATGGCACGATCTAATTTAGAAACAGTCGGACTAGGGATAATCAAATAATCAGCCAAGGCTATATTTTTTTGATTGACGCGCACAAAATTAAAGACTGTACGCTTAATTTTTACTCTAGCAGAAGCCTTGTCTGCGATCTTTTTACTCACCACTACTCCAAAACGAGAGTATTTTTGTTGTGGGTTATAAATTTTTATAGAAAAAGCCTGATTGCGTGCGATACGAAAAGGCTTTGGCGCTTGAGGCCCAAAAAAATCTTTTATGGGAAGACGACGCGATTTGGAAAGCATAGGACTAAACCCTAGTTAATGAATGACGGCCTTTGGCGCGCCTGCTTTTAAGCACTCTGCGGCCACCAAAAGTACGCGATCGCTTTAAAAATCCATGAGTCCTAGCTCTTTTACGCTTTTTTGGTTGATAAGTCTTAGACATAGTATAGATACTAACACAGGAAAAAACTAAACGCAACGCTTCTATAGTTATCCCCAGCTTGTTAACAATTTTTAAAATAAATCTTGTTTGCGTTAATAGAGATTAAGACTAAAATGAAATGTATGGAGCGTGATCAATTATGGCAATCTGTTTTAGGAGAGATTGAATTACAAATATCTAGGCCTAATTTTATTACTTGGCTTAAAAATAGTCGCCTCATAGATCACCAAGAAGGAATAGCTACGGTCGCTCTTCCTAATACTTTCACGAAAGAGTGGGTGCAAAATAAATATCACAAACTTATTTTGGGTTCGCTTAGAACAAAACAAGACAACATCAAGGCTTTAAACTTTATTGTCCAAGCATCTAATATTCCGATGTCAACAAAAAATGAAGAATACGTTTCTGAACCAGTAAGTAGCGCAGATCAATTGGCTTTTGATGAATTAAAAGTTGATCCTAATACTAACTTAAATCCTAAATACACATTAACGTCCTTTATGGTTGGCCGCACCAATGAATTAGCTTATGCGGCAGCAATGGGGGTAATTGAATCAATAGGAAAAAAATATAATCCATTTTTTGTTTATGGCGGGGTTGGTCTTGGAAAAACACACTTAATCCAAGCAATGGGCAATGAAATCAAAAAACGCTACCAAGATAGGGTTAAAGTTAAATATGTTACTTCAGAAAACTTTATGAACGAGGTTGTGGTCGGAATACAACATAAAAGAATGGAGGATTTGAAAGAAAAATATCGTAACGTAGATGTGCTCATAGTAGATGATATTCAATTTATTGCTGGCCGAGCACGCACAGAAGAAGAATTTTTCCATACTTTTAACGCCCTTTACGACCACAATAAGCAGATAATTTTATCTTCAGATAAGCCGCCGCAATATATTCCAACGCTAGAAGCGCGTCTACGCTCTCGTTTTCAAGGTGGAATGATTGCCGATATCACATATCCTGATTACGAATTACGACTAGCAGTGCTGCACACAAAAATACAAGAAAAAGGAGCAAATTTACCAGCATTAGTAGTGCAAACAATTGCCACCAAAGTACAAAAAAATTTAAGAGAGCTTGAGGGAATACTAAATCGTATAATTTTTTATCAACAAGCTAAAAAAGAGGAAATAACGCCAAAATTAGTTGAGAAAATAATAGACGAAACAATTAATCAATCTAACAAAAACGTTAGTCCTGAAAAAATAATACAAACAGTAGCTTCATATTTTCAAGTTTCGGCAGAAGAAATAACGAGCAAAGGAAGAAAACAAGAACTCATAGAACCAAGACAAGTAGCTGTATACCTTTTACGAGAAGTCCTAGATTTATCTTACCCGGCAATTGGGGATAAGCTGGGGAAAAGAGATCACACAACTGCAATATATGCCTATAACAAGATACTAAAAGAGCTACAGAGCAATCAAGAATTAAACCAAAAAGTAATAATGTTGCGAGATGATATTTTGAAATAATGCGGCAAAAAATGTAGGTAGATGTTGATTGGCTGTGTATAACGCCTGAATAAAACCTTAATAACTTGCAAAAATATTAGTAATTACTAGTTCGGAGAAAGTTGTTAAGGTGATGTTAAAATGATGTTAGATGAGTTATCCACAGATGAGAGATGCAGAAAGTGTTGTAATGATCATATTTTTAACTCATTATCCACATATTAGACTTCTCTATTACTACTACTAATTTATATTTAATAATTATGAAAGCAATAGTGTTAAGAAAAAACTTAAGGGATGGGTTGACTATAGTTGAGAGAGCGGTTTCTGAGAGTGGAAATCTTCCAATATTAAAGTATGTGTTATTAGTTTTTACTAGTAATAAAATAAAATTAGTAGCCACTAATCTGGAGTTAGCTGTAACAACGCATGTTTCTGGGAAAATAATTGAAGATGGAAGCATTGCCGTTCCTTTTTCTGCTTTTAATAGCATTGTTATAAATACCAACAGCGAAAGAATAGAATTAGAAGTTAAGAATAGCAATTTATTGGTTAGATTAGATAACTACGAAGCTAAAATTCAAGGATTACCAGAAAATGATTTTCCTATAATCCCCAAAATAGAGAATGTTAATAATTACATAGAGCTTAACTCCGATCTTTTAGTGGATTCTTTAAATAGATCTCAGTTTGCTACTCAAATCTCTGAAATTAGACCAGAGTTATCTGGTGTGCTTATGTATTTTGAAATTAATACTCTAAAATTTGTGGCTACTGATAGTTTTAGATTAAGTGAAAAGAAACTCAAGAATGATCAATTTTCTGCTGGAGGCGAATCTTCTTTCGGAGGAAAAAGTATAATTCCTTTAAAGACAAGTCACGAGGTTACAAGAATTTTTAACACTGCTAGCTCTTTGAAGATTTATAAAGATACTAACCAGATTTTATTTAAAACAGAAAACACAGAATTAATTTCTAGATTGATTGATGGTGTTTATCCAGACTATGAGCAAATTATTCCAAAGGATTCAGAAACAGAAGTGAGCATAGAAAGAGATGCTTTAGTGCAAGCCGTAAAATTGGTTAGTAGTTTTAGCGGAAAAATTAACGACATTCATTTAAAGCTGAAAGGAGATAAAACCTTAGAAGTTTATGCTGTTAATCAATTTTTAGGTGAGAATAATTATTTAATTCCAATAAAAATACAAGGAAAAACATTCACGGATATTGTTTTTAATTGGCGATATTTATTAGACGGACTAAAAGCATTAAATGGTAAAGATATTATTTTAAATTTAAACGGAGAAGTGCGGCCGGCGATGTTGCGATCAGCAAACGATGACTCCCTTTTGTATATTGCGATGCCCATTAAGAATAGTTAACGGAAAAGAATGATGCTTTTTTCTATAGTATTTCCGCGCGTATCCATTGCTTTTATTTTAAGCAAATTTTGAGAGTCTGTTTTTGTTGAGGGAATTACAGTTGAATAAAAATATTCATCTAGGTTGTGCTCAAAGCTTGTATTAGTGTTGTTTTCTATTGATGCATTATTAAGATAGAGTTCTATTTTTTGTAAACCGTTTGAAGATTTTATTTTTAAATTTACAGTAAAATAGTTTTGAATAAATTCTCCATTTTTAGGGCTTAAAATATCTATAGACATAATAGAGCTATCGCTAGCACTAGTTGTGGCTTCTGTAGCGGTTTTTTGAGCTATTATGGCTGATATGGGATGTGTCTCTAGCCATTTAGTAATCGGGTCTTCCCAGTTTTTAAATTGTCCATCTTCGTCTGGGTTTGTTGGGGTTGGTCCAGCTGGGTCGTTTTTGTCTACATAGTAAAGAATGTCATGGAGTTGATTGTCTATAATGAATTCTCCTTTAAGAATCGGTTTAGTAATTGTTATAATTTCTGGCTTTGTAAAAGTTGTTTCTGCGGTAGTTTTTAAAGCTTCTTGCATGAATGCGCTCCAAATTGGGACTGCTGCTAAAATGCTGCTTCCACGACGCACCATTGGGGTGTTGTCATTATTGCCAGCCCAAACACCAACTACTAGATTCGGCGTATAGCCAATAGCCCAAGCGTCTCGATAATCGTTAGTTGTGCCTGTTTTAAGGGCAACTTCATGATTTTCAAATGTCGTTAAACTGAAACTGCTTTGAAATAATGATTTACGTAGCTCGCCATCGCTTAAAATGTTATTAATAAGTCGTGGATATTGAGCATCTATGACGATTGAAGTTGAATCGTTATATGATTCTAGTATTTTTCCGTTAGAGTCTTCTATTTTTAGAATAAATGTTTGTTTATGTTTTTGACCTTCCTGGCTAAGAACGGAATACGCTCCTATTAAATCTATTAATTTAACTTCTCCACCGCCTAAAACCAAAGAAAGGCCATAGCGACTTCTTTCTGTTAGAGTAGTTATACCAAAATCGCGCACAATTTTTAATAAGTTATCTATGCCGACTAAATATAGAGTTTTGACGGCAGGAACGTTTCTTGATTGAGCTAAAGCCTCTTTCATGCTAATTGGACCAACAAAAGTTTCATCATAATTTTTAGGAATATAGCTTTTTTCTGGTTCGCCGGTTGTATCAAATTCTGTTTCTAAATCTAAAATAGTTGTGTCGGGCGTGTATCCTTTTTTAAAAGCTGCAAGATAAGCAAATGGTTTAATAGCCGAACCAGGCTGACGCAATCCTTGTGTGGCTACATTAAAATTGCCATCTATTTCTTGGTCAAAGTAATTTCGTGAACCAACTAATGCTATAACTTGTCCAGTCGTAGAATCTTGGGCGACTAAAGCTGCATTTTTTCCCTGATAAAGTTCTTCGTTACGCATGGCACCATTAGCAACGGTACGTTCTGCTATTTGTTGAAGGTCCCAATTTAAAGTTGTAGTAATTTTTAAGCCGCCAGTGCGTATAAAATCTTCTCCATAGGTATTATTTAGATAATCTATGACACTAAAAGTGAAGTGAGGAGCTTTGATTTCTGTAGTTTGTTCCTGGAATTCTAGTTTTTCGAATTGAGATTTAAGAAGTTCATCTTTTGTTATATATCCAAGGAAAAACATTTTTTCTAAAACTATTTTTTGGCGTTTTAACAAGTCTTCTTTGTGAATGCCATAGGGAGAATAATAACTTGGAGCTCGGGGTAGGCTAGCCAAAATAGTTATTTGACTTAAAGATAGTTCATTTATTGACTTGCTGAAATATGTTTTACTGGCAGCTTCTAAGCCATAACTGTTAGATCCATATGGTATTTGGTTGAGATATAAATTTAGAATTTCGTCTTTTGAATATTTATTTTCTAAAGCATAAGCTAAAACTAATTCTTTTAATTTTCTTGTGAACGTTTTTTCTGATGTTAAAAAGGCGTTCTTGGCGAGTTGTTGAGTGATCGTTGATCCGCCTTGAGCTAATCGCCCTTGTTTCAAATTAACAATAACAGCTCTAATGAGTGATTTTAAATCGAGCGCGCTGTGGTTATAGAAAGTAGAGTCTTCTATGGCAATAGTGGCTTGTTTTGCTAGGGCCGGTATTTGTTCAAATGGAATGATCGTTCTTTTTTCTTCGCCGTGTAGTTCGTATAAAAGAATTGTTCCAGTGCGATCAAAAATTTTACTAGATTGCACTATTTTACGGCTATCAAAAGTGCTGATATCGGGCAGGTCTTTAATGAGGTATGCAAAAAATATGCTGCTTGTTAAAAGCGTTATACCCAGCATTGTAGCTAAAAAATATAATATTTTGACCCGTTTAAGTTGTCTAGACATACGATGTTATTGAACCATTTTTTTTGTAATAAAGCAATAAAAAACTGGCCCCGTCATAGCAGGGCCAGTTTTCTTAAAACTCCTCTTCCTCCTCTTCTTCGTCTTCAACGTGCATGCCGGCAGCTGCGAGTTCATCTTCTTCCTCGTTGTCATCTTCAACGCCATCTATTTCTTTTTCATCATCTGCCAGATCATCGCTGTGCAGCATTTTTTGTTTAGATTTTTTTGGCATAATATCTTTAATATTCTTAGAGAGGCGACCTTTCTTAATTTTAATTATTACCAAGAATTATAATCATAGATTATAATCTGTCAAATTTGTATCTGTTTGCAGCTGTTATTGCAATAGCCAAAGCATCAGCAATGTCGTCTGGGCCGGATATTTTTTCTAGGTTTAAAATCCTACAAACCATTTTATTTACGGCAATTTTATCTGCTAAGCCATAGCCAGTGACTGCTTGTTTAACTTCGCGTGGATTATATTCTAGAAGAGGTATTTTATTTTTTAATATTAAAAACAATATTACACCTCGGGCTTCGGCAACTTCTATGGCTGTTTTTTGATTTTTAGCAAAATAAATTTTTTCTACAGAAACTAAATCTGGCTTAGTTTTTTCTAGTAGTTTAGCGAATTTGTCTGCTAATAAAAGCAATTTTTCTGATATAGAGCTGGCTTTTATTTCTATTAAACCAAAATCAAGGACCTTAAGATCAGAGTCGCTTTTAATTAGTCCGTAGCCGATTCGTGTGGAGCCGGGGTCGATGCCGAGGATTTTCATAAGGAGGAAAATATATAAATACCAAAAACTAGTTTTAGTATAGAATTTTTTTGGGAAAAGAAAAGGCCCCAGCGATTGGAATCGTGGGGCGGGAGAGGTTAATATTCTAGATCTTGTTTTCGGATTTCCCAGATAAATGTCGGGTTATTATTTCTATTATTTTGGCTAGCTGTAATTATTTTAGAAGTGCTGCCGACGGGAAAGTTATTTTGATCCCAAGCTGTAATTTTAATTGAGATTAACTTGGCAGAGCGCATATATTGGGGGTATTTAATACTTTTAATTTCGCTTTTATGTAAGTCTATAACCTTATTAATTCCATCTATGTCAATCGTGAGATGATAATTTGTATTGTTTTTTATGAATATTCCTGGCTGCAATGACGTGCTTGGTATTTTTGCTCGATAGTTCACACAGCCTGTTAAAGCGATTAAAGTTGCGATTAGAAAAAATCCTGCTTTTTTCATTGTGAGTCTTTCTTAAAAAATTCCACCGTTCTGGTCGACCCAGTTATTTGAATGAGTCTTTGATTTAGTTCCGCGCTTTCTGCGTGCAATCCCTTCGTTAATCATTTCCGAGACAAGCTGGCAAACAAATTTATTTTCTAGGGCGGCCAGTTGTTTTAGTTGAAAATGAATTTTTTCAGAAACTTTCACGAATACTGTAGAGCCACGTTGATTGAGCTTGCTCATTATTTGTCTCCTTTTAAGATGCCGTCGCGAATGAAAATTATTAAAGACCAAGCAAGCAGGATAAAAAATATAATTTCAAGAAACGTCATCGGGTTACTCCTAACTTAGGTTATTAAAGTACGGAAAATCTTAGTTAGGTTAATAAATTGTGGCCATAAAGTCAAATTTGACTTAGAAATTCTTTTTTATGCTTGTACTTAAAAATTTTTTGGAATAAGATTAAATTATTGAAATGAATCAGCCATTAAATAAACAACTTGCGATATTGCGTAGAGAATCTGAAGAGCGGGAGGCGATGAGGCGCGCAAGTGAGCTTGGCTTAGAATACGCAGATTTATCTAAAAGGAATGCCGAAGTTGATGCTCTAAAATATGTCAGCGAAGTTGAGGCTCGCGAAGCTCGCGCAGTGCCGGTAGAAGAAAGAACAAAGCTTATTATTTTAGC
>CAYIVT010000004.1:0-23761 GCA_964366955.1 uncultured Candidatus Saccharibacteria bacterium
GATTCGGAGATTAGACATGAATTCCAGTGATGCTACAATAAATTCCTATTTGGGACTATTGGGGCATGGGAATGGGGAGAAGATTAGGAGGAAACTAAATCTTCTTCAAAGTTAAGTCTAAAATAATTCTAGATTCAGGGGATTCGCTTTTAAATTCGAATTTACTGGTTTTAGATTCCTGCCAAATAAAGCCGGGCGGAGCTTCTACTCTATAAGTAAAGCTTGCCGGAACGCCAGATTGTTTTTCGTAAACAAATCGGTAGTTAACAAGATCTCCTACAGTAAAATGATTATTGAGTAGGTATTTAGCTTCAAGGATTTCTTTTTTGCCCGCTGGAACTGTCCAATATAAGGCAAATGTGTTTTTGCCGAATTGAGACATTTTCTCTATTTTATACTCATCTAGCCACATTCTTGTGTTTTCTATTGCTTCTAAATCAGGATCACGTTCGTAGGTGGGGCGGCGAATTTCTGGATCTGGAATTTTGGCATCGTGTCCAGCAAGACTAAGCATGTTAGAGTTTTCTGGCGTAAAAATTTGTAAAAATATTTTATTAGGTGATTTATACCATTTTTCTACTCGCTTACTGCCAAGATGTTCGCGTTCTATATTGAGAGTGTTATATATTTTACCATCAGAGCTTATAAAAGAATCTAACGCTATTTTTTCTTTCATAAAAGCATCAGTTTTTCCACCGCCGATATTCGCATTTACTAAAGCTAAATAATCATCGCTATCTGCGCTGTATATTTCACCGCCCAAGCCTTCATTCTGTATATATGTCTCTAGGGTGCGATCTTCAAAGTAAGCAGTAATATCTTTATTGGTTATCCTGTTGCCAAGTTTTTTAATAAGGTTCAACTTGGCTTGATCATTCAGCTTGGCTAATTTTTCTAATATTAGCGGTGCCAGAACCCCTAAAATTTTTTTAGGATGACCATTTTTGTTATCTTGGCCAGATTCAACTTCTCTCTGCACATTTTCTAAAAAATTATCTTTTGTAATAGAAAGTTTATAGTCAGGTAATTCTATAGTCCCAATTATTTCAAGAACATCCAGAATTACCGGCACATTAATTGCAATAGTAGCGCTAAAGCTGTAGTTTCTTTCGGTGTATATTTTAGAGCTATTTAAAAATGAGAGCACCTTATTAGCTGATGTAGGAAAATCAAAAAACCAATTAGCATCGCGAGCGCCCCAGCGAGCAGTGAGGGCTTGAAGTGGACGAGGTGGAATTACTTTATTTTCTAGTTGGCCATCTACATCATAAATGTCTTTAACATCAATTCCAGTAATGCTCGCGTCTTGAATATCTAAGGCTATAAAACTGCCTAAAAATCCTCCGCTCGGTCTAATTTCAGAAGGGTTTTGTAAAAGTATTGCTAAATGTTTTGCACCGGGAGTGCTTAAATAATCAGTGATGCTTTTAAGGATATTTTCTGTTTTATGCAGATTCACTGTTAGGGCTAAATAGTTTTCTGGCAGGGGTATTTTAAAGTTCAGGGCATAGGCGCTTAATTTTTTAGACAATTCAGAAATAGCCGCGATGTTTACATTGAGCGTTCGTAAAGATTTAATAATTTTAAAACCTTCGCCATTAAAGGCCATGTGATACGCTTGGCTTTTTAGCGCATCTAAATTTTGGCTTAAAGAAAACAAATTAGCAGTAAAAGCAATTAGATCATTCAGCGCCAAAGGGAGGTCTTTTAATTTAGGAATTAAATTTTCCCCTAGATTTAAAATCGTGGCTATGCCAGTTGTTTCGCTAGATTTTTTAATATCAATAAGTGCGCTAGAAGCTCCCATAAAAGCATTGGTGGCTTTTAGTGTATTAAGGTTTTGAAGTGCAGTTGTCCCTTCTTTAATTCTTTCAATAAATAAAACCCCAGAAGATTTAGTAGATTTTCCAACATTAATAATTTTAATTACATAAAATGAAACAACGGTTATTATAATTATTGTGATTGTCCATTTAGCAATTTTAAATGAATGATTAGTTGAAGCATGGCGAGTCGGCTCTATTTTGATAGGGCTTAAAATTTTATGCTTAATTTTGGGATGAAGAATGTCTTTAAGTTCTCGCATATTTTTTAAAAATTGAACTAGTCATTTGCCCAGTTTTTGCCCAGGTAAAGCGTTTTGAATTTGCTAAGCCATTTGCTATCAACATTTCTCGTTCCTTGTTTTCAGTTAAAGCTTTTTCTATAGCCAAAGCTAAATCAGTAATTTTCCAAGGGTTTATCAATGTTGCGCTTTCGGTTAAGTTTTCTGATAAAGAAGTGCGGTCACTGGCAATAACAGGAATACCGCAAGCTTGAGCTTCTAGTGGCGGCAAACCAAAACCTTCAAAAAAAGATGGATAAACAAATACCTTGCTTAAATTATAAAGCAAAACCCTTTCGTCGGTTTTAACTGGACCAAAAAATAAGATATCGTTTTTGAATTTAGATTTTTCAGCTTCTTTCAAAATATCATGATAAAGCCAGCCTTTTTTACCAGCCAAAATTAGGCGCAGATATTTAAAAGTATTATTTTGTTTCAATATGTTAAATGCTCGAATTATGGCTGGGATATTTTTACGAGGCTCTAGTGTTCCTAAATAAAGAATAAATGGAAAATTAAGATTAAGTTTATTTTTAAATTTAGTAAGGCGCTCATCATTTGAAGCGAGTTTTTTGAATTGTTCATCTATGCCTAAATAAACAACAGAAATTTTTTCTGGTAGGATTTTGAAGCTATTTATTAAATCATTTTTAGTAAAATTAGAGTCTGTTATAATATGATCTGCTTTTTGCGCTTGAAGTTTAATTCGTGTTAAATTCCAAGCTCGCGCCAGCGGAGTAAAAAATTCTGGATAGTGGATAAAAGAAAGATCGTGGATAGTTACTATATGTGGCATTTTTGTTTGAATACTGCTTAAATTTGGGCTAAAAAATATATCGGCATTAAATTTTGCTTTAATTAAATTAAATCTAGAGGCTAAATCAAGTAACTTATTTGGTAAGTGCCAGTTAATTATTGTTATATTTTCTTTAGATAACCAATGATCGGATAGCGGTTGTATCCTTATGCCATTATGGAACAATATAAATTGATCAGTGGAATTTTTAGTTAAAAGCTCGTTCGCAATGTTATATGCGTATTCTTCTACGCCAGAATGGTTAAAAGAGCCCAAGAGGCGAGTATCTATTGCAATTCTCATATAAATACTATATCATGATTAATAACTCTTATGGATCTTGAAACAATGAAAAAAATTAAGTCTGGAGCGACTGTGCGAGTGCATGAGCGCATCAAAGACGGCGACAAAGTGCGCGAAGCTTTATTTGAAGGTTTAGTTTTAGCTCGTAAACACGGGTCTGAAATTGGAGCAACTTTCACAGTGCGCGCGACAGTGGCGGGAGTTGGCATGGAAAAGGTTTATCCAATTCATTCACCAACAATTGCTAAAGTTGATATTTTAAGTTCGCCTAATAAAGTTCATCGCTCTAAACTCTACTATATTCGCGATCTTTCAAAAAAAGAAATTCGCCAAAAAGTTGGTTCAGGGGAATAGTGTTTTACTATAAGGAGATTAGCAGTGATTGAAAGCTGGGAAGATGTGCTTACAGAAAAGCAGTATAAAGATTTTTTAACAGCCTCAGTCACAGCTCTTATAAGTTTTGAAATAACTTGCAGTAAAAGCAATATTTTATCTAGGCTCGAAATAGCCTATATGAACGGCATGAGGCTTTGTTTTTATCCTGTTCATATTGCCGAAGAATTTGGTATAACTACTAGTTGTATTGTAGTTGAGGATAATTTTCAAAGGTGTGGTGTAGGAATTTTATATCCAATGAGCGGTGATTATGGACCCTATAACCCTTATTGGGTAGTCCTTACTTTCAAGCTAACTCCTAAATATCTTGAACAAATCAAAAGTAAGTTAATTGGTAAAGTGGCAGAGTAATATTTGGCGCTCACGTGGAGAGCGCCATTTTTTATAGACAAAATCTGCTATAGGTTATAGGATATAAAGTGTAAGTTTTTTATGCGCGGGTGGCGAAATGGCAGACGCACTACCTTGAGGTGGTAGCGCCCGTAAGGGCATGGAGGTTCGACTCCTCTCCCGCGCACCATTTGAAATGGCGCATTATTTAGAAAACCCAGTTAAATGCCATTTATGGCAGAAAAATAATCTTATTTTAGAAGATTTAAATAAGGAAGTTGTATTTGAGTTATTAAATATTTTCGTAGACGACAGTCACAATGTAAGAAAATTATTAAAATGTAAGCAGTGTGAGCAGCTTTATTTTTACGAATTTTACGAAGAAATAGATTGGCAAAATAGCAATGATCGTCAATACCACACTTTTATTCCGGTTGCCTCTCAAGTGCTAGTTAATCGAATGTCTAAAATGACTTCACTAGACCTGCTTCAATATATGCCACGTTTGCAATATGAGTTTATAGATGACAATAGCCAATCTTCAGTATCGTGGATAGGAAGAAATCAATAAATTACCACTCGTGTATATGCGCGCCGAGAGTGTTATTTTGTATTGTATTTCATACTTCATAATACTTGCTATAGCAATTAAAATGATGCAATAATAGATAGTATTAAATTAAAAAAATATGCAAAAAAGAAAAAGCAGAAAATTAATAAATAAAGTAGCATTACAAAAATATGAAAATTATTTTATTAATGAGTTAACAGAAGAGTGGAGAAAAATTGAACATCAAGCAAAAAAGGAAGAAGTGATACGCAAAACAAGAGAAGTTGGAATGAAAATTGGTCGTGTTATTCTTGCCCTTGCATTGATTGGCGGCGTGCTTGCTGTCGGCGCTGTTGCGCCGAATGTATTTGGTGTCGTTGGTCGTCGAGTGAAGCGTAGAGGTTTTTTCGGGCGTAGGGAATTTTTAAGAACAAAAGATTATTTACGAAAGCAGGGATATATTGAATTATTACCAACCAAAAAAGAAGGAGAGTATTTATTGCATCTTACGGAAAAGGGTAGAGATCGTATATTGAGAGATCAGATCAAAAGAAAAGTTATTCAGAGCGACATTAATGAATGGGATGGCTATTGGCGTATCGTTTTGTTTGATATTCCAGAAAAAAATAAAAGTACGCGCGAAACTTTACGCGAGAAACTGCGGACAATGGGATTATATAAATTACAAGATAGCGTTTTTGTTTCCCCATTTCCGATACAGGCAGAGATTGAAATGTTTTGTGAAATTTTTAGTATTGCATCAGGTGTTCGTTGTATTGAGTCGAAAAATATTGGAGAAGACGAAGACATACGATCTTTCTTCCGGTTATCTAAGTAGGTCTCATTTTTTACTTCATAATACTTGCTATAGCAAGTATTATGAAGTATTAGTTATAGAGAAAAAGCAAGATGAAAAATAAATAATAAACAAAGAAAAAAGTGGGCACTTTATTTAGTGTCCACTTTGTTTGATGTAGATCAAAATTTGTAAAAAGGGGTAATAGTTTAATTAAACTTTGGTCGGTCAGGAAGTTCGTAGCAAGCATAGCAGCGAGCTTCATAAGTTTCCTTACCGCCAACTTTAATTAGTGGTGAAGTATACGGAGCTGGATTTCCATTAATTAGTCTTTGAGGAAGAGGCGCTGAGTTGCCGCATTTTTTACAATATGGAGTGAGTATATGAACGGCATTTACATTGGCGCATAAAGTAAATAGAAGAGGCGTTGAACCAAATGGTTCTCCGCGAAAATCCAGCATAAGACCAGCGGCGATAACATTATAACCGCGTTGTAATAGTTCGGCGACAAGATTAAAGAATTTAGATTCTATTCTAAAAAACTGCACTTCATCAAAAGCAATAGCATCTAGTTTTTTGCCAAGTCGTCGCTCTTCTTTTGCAATAATATTTAAACTAGCAAATGGTTTTTTAGGGGAAATTTCAAATGCTTCCATAGCTTTGCCGTGGAAATTTTTTATGCTTTTTATTCCGCTACGCGTATCTGTTTGTGGTTTTAGTATCAGAACTTTTTTGTTAGCAAATTCACGCATAGTTTCTACATAGTTCATCAGCGAGCCAGTTTTATTAGCAAACATATTACCAACAAAAAGGGTCAGCTCTCCTCGAGGCATGCTAACTCCCCTTAAAATGGCGTGTTATATGGGTCGTAGTATTTTCCATCTGCCGCATGTTCATTCACAGGACTAGTGAATTGTTTAATTTCATAACGAGTTTTAAATTGTTTAAAAAGATCTATCCAAAAAGCAATAATTGTTTCATATTCCGCTTTATCATCTAAGAGTTTGTTTATTTCGTTAACAAGAATATTTTTTTGTTTTAGTCTCTCATTAATGAATTTAGTGATTTTTGTCATTTCCGTGATATTTTGCATAAATTTAGAAACTAATTCTTGATCTTGAAAAGTATTTTCAAGTTTTTTAATAACATCAGTCCCTATTTCTGCTAAATCCATAGCACGTTCCCCTTTTTAAAGAACAGTCATAGCCAATCCATCAAAAAGCCCCCCTATTTTGGGAGGCGTTTTGATTGAATGACTAACTTTACCCTTTGCTTATTTACGCCTCCCAGTTTTTTTAGGATTTAAAATAGAAAGTATAAAAGAAAAAAACTTAGTCATTAAAGATGAATTAGTTATGTTTCGGCGAGTTAATTTAAGAGAAACAGATTTCATATATAGTAAATATACTAGCAAATCTATTAGCGTAGTCAAGGGCTATGTTAAAATAATATTATTATGCTAGATTTAACAACCCGAGCTATTGTTCTAGATAAAGAAGACTTTGGTGAATATAATGCGCGCATATTTTTGTATACAGAAAAATTAGGCAGCATTATAGCTTATGCTACTGCTCCCAGAAAATTAATTTCTAAATTAGCCGCGCACCTTGAGCCGCTTAATATAGTAGATGTTCGATTAGTGGAAAAAAAGAATCACTCATTTCAAATTGGAGATGCTTTAATTGTGAGAAGTAATTTAAATTGGAAAATGATTCCTAGTCAAGCATTGATAATTTTGAAAATTATTTCCATGTTAAAAGAGCCAAGTTTTAGCGGCAATCCAGATGCAGAGACTTGGGAATTATTTTATAATATGATAACTCGTAAAGAGGATATTTCTTTGTCGCAATACACTGCTCAATTTTTGACGATTCTAGGTTTTAACCCAAAGCACGCTATTTGTTCGCGCTGCGCAATTATAGCACCTAAATATTTCTTAATGCAAGATTTTTATTTTTATTGCAAAGCTTGCATCCCACGTTTAGATTCACTTATACTAGAAATTTAGATGAATAGAATTTATTTATTAATTTGGTTTGCGCTGATGGCTATAGCTCTGTTCGCTGGATGGTATTTTTATTATTTAAGAAATTCTTCCGGCTTGGATATTTTTGTATCACCTCCAGAGAATATATCTATAGGCATTCCCTTTACTATAAGAATAGGTGTTTCTAATTTGGGCGCCAATATTTTAAACGACGCTAAAATTTCTCTTGCTTTGGGTGAGGGTATGGCTTTCGTGGGAGCACTTAGCAGTAAAAACTCAGATACTAAAAATATAGGCAGCATTGGTTCTGGGAGTATGATAGAGACGAATTTTGAGGTTATAGTTTTAGGTGGAGAAAATGCTAGTAGTACTAAAAAAATTATAGCCACAGCAAGCTATCTTCCAAAAGGAGTAAGCTCACGTTTTGAAAAAACACAAGAAGGTGAGCTAGTCGCCACTTCTCATGGCCTAGCATTAGATTTAATAATGGGAGATAAGGTTAGTCCAGGCGAAGACTTTTCCTTTATTATGAAATATAAAAACATTTCTGGTGTAAATTTAAAAGATTTGAAATTATTAGTAGATTATCCGGCAGGGTTTGAATTTAAAAAAGCAACGCTAGCGCCCGATATTGGTAAAAATATTTGGGAGTTAGGCGATTTAAGAATGGGCTCCGAAATGGAGTTTAAAATTGTTGGAAATATTTTAGGCGGTGAAAGTAGTGTCAATAGATTTACTGCTAAAATAATCTCTGATAATTTTGGTGACTCTTATCTTATCGCAGAAAAGTATAGTGATATAGAAATAACAGCATCATCCATAGAATTAAAAATTCTAGTCAATGAGGGAGATGATAAGTTAATATTTGGTAAAAATGAAGATCTGCATTATAAAATTTACTATACCAATAAGGCTGATCGAGGATTAGAAGACGCAGTTATTTCAGCGCAACTTAATGGTGATATGTTTGATTTTTCTAGCATTAAAACAAATGGAATTATAAATCCATCAGGTAATTCAATAGTATGGAATAAGATTACCAATAGAGAGCTTAGCGCTATTGCTATTGGCGGTTCAGGGTTAATTAGTTTTGATATCAAAACTAAAAATAATTATCCCATTCGTCGTTTAAGCGATAAGAATTTTATTTTAAAAATAAATACCAAATTAGAAAGCGGAATAGCTGGCGAGAAGGGCGGTTTAATTGGCGTTTATAAAATAGAAAATAAAATTAAGGGTAATGTTTCTGTAGATACAAAAGTTTATTTTAGAGACGCCGAGTCTGAAATTTTAAATAAAGGTTCTTTGCCGCCCAAAGTTGGTTTGCCAATTAACTATACTGTTCATTGGGTGATAACTAATTATTCTACAGATATAAGTGATATAAATTTGCAAGCCGTATTAGGAAATAATATTAAATATACCGGTATCTCAAAAACCACTTCTAGTACTGATTTAGTTTATAATAGTTCTAACAAATCAGTTTCTTGGCGTATAGATAAAATTTCTGCTACCAGAGGTTTAGTAGATAAACCAATAGAATTAATTTTTCAGATTGAAGCATTGCCAGATGCTTCGCAAATTGGGAATATCATGCCTCTTATGGGGTCAGCAACTATAACTGCTAAAGATGAATTTACTGGCTTAGATTTATTTTCTAGCGGCGAAGCGGTAACCTCGTTATTAAAATATGATATGACAGTTGGTGCTAGCGATAGCGTTGTGATACCCTAGAGGTAAAAGCGCAAAGATAAAAATTTAAAAAATGGAAAATAAAATAGAGGATAATAACTTGATGGAAAAAATAATTTCTTTATGCAAAAGAAGGGGTTTTATTTTTCCCGGATCGGAGATTTATGGTGGTTTATCTAATTCTTGGGATTATGGACCGCTAGGAAGTGAGCTTAAAAAAAACATCAAAGATGAATGGTGGAATATTTTTGTGCGCAAACGTTCTGATGTGGTTGGGGTAGATACGGCTTTAGTTATGAATCCAAAAGTTTGGGAGGCCTCAAGTCACTTAAAAAATTTTTCTGACCCCTTGGTTGAATGTAAAAAGTGCCACGAAAGGTATCGAGCTGACCAGTTAGTTGACGTAAAAAAATGTTCCAATTGTGGAGGAGAACTCACGACCCCTAGGCAGTTTAATATGATGCTTAAAACATTTTTAGGTCCAGCAGAAGATAGCGCTCATGTGGCTTATTTTCGACCTGAAACAGCGCAGGGCATGTTTGTTAACTTCAGTTTAATTGCGGGCACAACTAGGAGAAGGCTACCTTTTGGCATTGCTCAAATTGGCAAGGCTTTTAGAAATGAAATAACTCCAGGAAATTTTATTTTTAGAACGCGCGAGTTCGAACAAATGGAAATTGAATATTTTATTAGCACGCCTAAAAACGATGCGGATTGGAATAATTATTTTGAAAAATGGTTGGATAGCATGAAGCAGTGGTTAAAACATTTAGGTGTAGCAGATAGCAAGTTGCATTTTGTGGAAATTACAGACGGTGAGCGTGCTCATTATTCTAAGCGTACAGTAGACATTGAGTACGATTATCCTTTTGGTCGTAAAGAGCTTTATGGTTTGGCATATCGTTCAGATTTTGATTTAAAAAATCATATGGAAGCTAGCGGGGAAGATTTGCGTTATACAGATCCAGATACGCAAGAAAAATTCTTACCGCATGTTATTGAACCAACTTGGGGAGTTGATAGGACATTGCTAGTCGCACTTCTAGAAAGTTATTACGAAGAGAGCGTCGATGATGAAATTCGCGTAGTTATGAAATTTCCAAAATGGCTTGCGCCATTTAAGGTAGCTATTTTGCCGCTTTCCAAAAAAGAGGAGTTATCTAAAATAGCTGTGTCGCTTTATGAAGAATTACGTCAAAGTTTTGTCTGTGACTATGATGAATCACAGAGCATCGGTAAACGCTATCGCCGCCAAGATGAAATTGGCACCCCATATTGTGCAACAGTAGATTTTGAGACTGCGAATGATCAAGCAGTAACAATTAGAGATCGTGACACTATGAAGCAAGAAAGAATTTTAATTAAAGATTTAAAAAAATATTTAAATGAAAAACTTCAATAAAAAAATATTAAAAAATGGTTTACGGATTGTAACTATTCCGCAAAAAGATGTGCTTGCAGTTACTGTTTTGGTTTTAGTAGAGGCTGGTTCTAAATATGAAGATAGAAATATCAATGGATTGTCTCATTTTCTGGAGCATATGTGTTTCAAGGGTACAAAAAAGCGACCAACAGCGCTAGACATTACTCGCGAACTAGATTCTATTGGCGCAGAATATAACGCCTTTACCTCACACGAATGGACTGGTTATTACGCTAAAGCTCAAGCGCACGAGCTAGACACTTTAATAGATGTGCTATCAGATATGTATATTAATCCAGTTTTTGATGCAGCGGAAATAGAAAAAGAAAAAGGAGTTATTATAGAAGAAATAAATATGTATGAAGATACTCCGCAAAGGCGCGTTGGTGAACTTTTCATGCATTTGCTTTACGGTGATCAACCTGCTGGTTGGGATGTTGGTGGCAGGAAAGAAGTTATTCATGCTTTAAATCGTAATCATTTTGTTGATTATAGAAATAAGCATTATTTAGCAGATGCTACAACAGTGGTTGTAGCTGGTAATTTTGATAAAAATAAAATTATTAAAAAAATAGAAATTGCTTTTAAAGAAATTCCAAGTGGGGATAAAGCTGGTAAATTAAAAGTCCACGAAAATCAAAAAGAGCCGCAAGTTTTTACTAAATTTAAAGATACAGATCAAACGCATTTAGTGATCGGTTGTAGAGCTTTTGATGCTTATGATAAACGTAGATATGCGCTTGAAGTTTTAACTAATATTTTAGGTGGCGGTATGAGCTCGCGATTGTTTCAGCATGTTCGTGAAAAATTAGGTGCTGCTTACTATGTTCGCGCAGAAGCAGATTTATTGACTGATCATGGATTTTTTTCAGTATCAGCAGGAGTGGAGCATTCCAAACTAGAAATTGTTATTAAGGCAATCTTAGAAGAACTACGTTCTATGGCTAATTTAGCAGTGACCGAAAAAGAGTTGAAGTCATCCAAAGATCATCTAGCTGGTCGCACTGTTTTAGGTTTAGAAACTTCAGATGCACTTGCGATGTATTATGGCGGTCAAGAAATTTTAAAAGAAAAATTAGAAACTCCGACAGAATATTTAGAGAATATCAAAAAAGTGACACGCGAAGATGTTATAAACGTTGCTAAGTTTATTTTTCAGAACTCAAAATTAAACCTTGCTCTTATTGGCCCCGTTAAAGATGGAACAAAACTTAAGGCAATGCTAAGCTTGTAGAATACTCCAATATTTGACAAGTGGCAACTAGTAGTGTTAGTATATTAATACTATTAATTTATTTGTGTTGTTATATTTTAGTGCTAATATTAAGTTAGGTTGATTATCTATTTTTATGGATTTTCGTCCAATCGATATAACTTGGTCTGGTCTTTGGAGGGTATTTACCATGATACTTGTTTTGTGGTTGCTATATGCTGCAAGTGACGTTCTTTTAGCTGTTATTTTAGCAATTATTCTTTCTGCGGCTTTTGATCTCCCAGTTACTTATTTAGAAAAACACAAAGTTCCTCGCATATTAGGCACTTTCATACTTTTTGCAGCAGCCGTATTAGTTGTTGCTTTAATTGCTTATACTATTGTGCCGCTTGCAATTTTTGAAGTGAATAATTTTTTAGGAAGTTTACATAAAACATCTGGAACAATTTTTGATATATTACAATCTTCACAAGCGATAGAAGCATTAAATAAAAGTTTAAATAGTTTGAGCAATGCCTTAATCTCTGGCAGCACTTCGCTTGTTGACATTGTTTCTAATTTTTTAGGAGGAGCTTTTCTAGCGCTTTCTGTATTTGTTTTATCTTTTTATTTAACATTAGGCCGCGACGGCGTAGAAAAATTTTTAGTAGCTATCGTTCCAGAAGCTTATGAAGATGCAGTTTTAACAACTTTTGTTTCTATGCGGAAAAAGATCGGCTATTGGCTAGAGGGCCAAATTTTTATAAGTTTTGGCATGGGTGTTTTAGTATTTTTAGGATTATGGTTATTAGGTGTTAAATATAGCTTAGTTTTAGGTATTTTAGCTGGCATTCTAGAGTTAGTGCCTTTTGTTGGTCCAATTTTTAGCGGTAGTATGGCTGTGCTTGTGGCTACTAGCAGTTCAGTGACTTTGGCTGTTTATACATTGATACTTTTTATAGTTTTACAACAGCTTGAGAGTCACGTTCTTTTGCCAGCAGTAACTCGTTATACTACTAGCTTGCATCCTGTCGTAGTTTTAATAGCGCTACTTATTGGTGGTAAAATTTTTGGTTTTGTTGGTTTAATTTTGGCAGTGCCGGTTGCTGTATTTGCTCAAGAATTAATGGAAGGGTATACGCAAACTAAAGCTAGGCGCCGCAGTTCTAGCGCTTAACTTTTTATGAAAACATTTTATATATCGACTTCTATCCCTTATGTTAATGCTGCGCCCCACATTGGTCACGCTCTTGAATTTGTTCAAGCTGATGTTGCGGCTAGATTTGCTCGTCAAAATAAACAGGACGTTTTCTTTTTAAGTGGTACAGACGATAACGCTCTGAAAAATGCTCTTTCCGCAGAGGACGCAGGAATAACGCCTAGAGAGTGGGTAGATAAGCACTCTGAAATTTTTAAGAAACTTTTGATTAGCCTTAATATTTCTAATGATGATTTTATTCGTACCTCATTAGAAGATAGGCACATTAAGGGCGCGCAAAAATTATGGATGTCTTGTAAAAAAGAAGATATTTATAAAAAAAAATATAAAGGATTTTATTGTGTTGGTTGTGAAGAATTTAAAAAAGAATCAGACTTAGTTAATCAAGAATGCATTGAGCATATTGGCAGAAAATTAGAAACAGTTGAAGAAGAGAACTATTTTTTTAGACTTTCTAGCTACCAACAAAAGATAGAAGATATTTTAACTAATAACGATTTAAAAATTATTCCAGAGAGCAGGAAAAATGAAGTATTATCTTTTGTCCGTCAAGGTTTAGAGGATTTTATTATTTCTCGTTCACGCTCTAGAGCTAAGAATTGGGGAGTTATTGTGCCTAATGACGATAGTCAGGTTATGTACGTTTGGTTTGATGCGCTCTCTAACTATATTAATGCATTGGGTTTTGCGAATAATTTGGAAAATTTCAAAAAATATTGGGAAAATGGCGAAGAAATTATACATGTTATTGGTAAAGGCATCAGCAGATTTCATGCTATTTATTGGCCAGCTATTTTACTTTCTGCTGGAGTTAGTTTGCCGAAAAAAATTTTTGTGCATGGTTATTTAACTATTGATGGCGTTAAAATTTCTAAAACTTTAGGGAATATCGTGGATCCATTTGAATTAATAAAAAAATATGGATCAGATTCGGTTCGTTATTATTTACTGCGAGAGTTTACTGCTACCGAAGATGGGGATTATTCAGAAGAAAAATTTATCGCGCGGTATAATGCAGATTTAGCTAATGGCTTGGGAAATTTAGTATCGCGCGTATTTACACTTATTGATAAAAAGGGCAAGATCGTGAGTGATATAGATAAGAATATAGAAAAAGAAATTTCAGAAAAAATTGTTAGCACTAAAAATAAAGTTGATGATTTTACTAAAGAATTTAAATTCAGCGAAGCGCTTTCTTGTATATGGGAATTATTATCTTTTGCGGATAAATATGTAAATGATCATAAACCGTGGGCAGAAAAAGATAATACAAAAACCTTGATTAATGTAGTAACAATAATCGATAGCTTGGCAATTCTTTTAGCGCCATTTTTGCCCGATAGCGCAGGAAAGATTAGTAATAGTATTATTTATGAAGCTGATGGTGTTAGGGTTGTTAGGGGCGCCTCTCTTTTCCCTAGAATTTGATTGTATGTATTATTCGCATTATTTGCGATTCTAATTTGTATTATTCCTGCCTACCGTCAGGCAGGCGTGATTACTCTGATATGTTCGACTCCCACTCCCATATCCAATATAAAGTTTTTGATTCTGACCGCGAAGCGGTCATTTTACGGGCACGTGAAAAAGGAATAAAAATGATTGTAGTTGGAACGGATTATAAAATGTCTATTTTGGCAATTGAGCTAGCTAAAAAATATCCGCAAGATTTATGGGCGACAGTGGGGTTGCACCCTAATGATGTTGCAGATGGATTTGATAAAAATAATTTTTTAAAATTAGCGCAAAATTCAAAAGTGGTAGCAATTGGGGAGTGTGGGTTGGATTATTTTAGAAGTGGCGACAAAGAAAAACAAAAAGTGATTTTTATGCAGCAAATAGAAATTGCGCAGGAGCTTAAGAAACCTTTAATGATTCATGCCCGTGCTTCTAAAGGCACCGATGACGCTTATGAAGATGTCTATGCCCTATGTCATTCCAGAGAAGATCGGAATCCATTACAAAAAATATTTCATTTCTATGCTGGATCTTTAGTGATAACTAAAAAATTGGTAGATGCAGGATGTTATTTCACTTTTGGCGGAGTTATAACTTTCACTCGCGATTACGACGAACAAATAAAATATATTCCTTTGAATAGAATTATGTTGGAAACAGATGCGCCATATGTTGCGCCAGTGCCATATCGTGGCAAACGCAATGAGCCTAGTTTTGTTGTTGAGGCGGTAAAAAAACTTGCAGAAATAAAAGGCATTTCATATGATGAATGCATAGCTGTAACTGTGGCTACTTCCAAGAAAGTTTTTCTTTTTTGATAAGGAGAGGAGGGCTCTATGCCTATTGTAGTGTTTTGTGAAGATTGCGCTAAATATAAAGCATTGCCATATGGTCTAGGATATTTTTCGTGCAAAGAGTGCCACATTGAAACACCTCATAATTTTGATTATTGTGAAGGTGGTTTTAGTGCGCGATGTAACGTTTGCTGCAATATGCAAAAGTTTGGCCGATTTGCTTTGCATGATAAATGTAGAATGTTCATAGAAGTTTTAGGTTTTGTAGCCAAGAGAGAAAGTAGAGCATTATTTTTTAAAAATTTATACGGCGATCAACAGCAAGAAATTTTTATTCCTATAATGGAATGGTCTTCTTTACCAGTAAAGCATATTTGTGGTCAGGCAATAGATATTCAAAAAATACCGCCCTAAACATTTAGGCGGTTTTTAATTTGAAACTTAAGTAAAATTTAGGCATACTATATCTATAGAAGTGCTCCATTTTTATGAAATACAATCATCGTAAAATTGAAAAAAAGTGGCAAAAGGTTTGGTCAGCTCAAGAATATAAATTGTGGCGAGTTGACGAAAAATCGGACAAGCCTAAGAAATATGTGCTAGACATGTTTCCATATCCATCAGGTGAAGGGCTACACGTGGGCCATCTTTTGGGTTATACTGGTTCGGATATTTTAAGTCGTTACTATCGTATGAGAGGTTTTGAAGTTTTACATCCTATGGGCTGGGATGCTTTCGGTCTTCCAGCGGAAAATTATGCGATTAAAAATAAAATTCACCCTAGTGTTGCTGTTAAAAAAAATGTTAAAAATTTTAAAAAACAATTAAATGCACCGGGATTTAGTTATGATTGGAGTAGAGAAATAAACACCACCGACCCAGAATATTATAAGTGGACGCAGTGGATTTTTTTGCAAATGTTTAAGCGGGGCTTAGCTTACGAAGCTGACATTCCAGTAAACTGGTGTCCGCAAGATAAAACAGTTTTAGCAAATGAAGAAGTAGCGAACGGGTGTTGTGATCGTTGTGGCGCGCAAGTTCTGCGTAAAAAAATGAGACAATGGGTTTTAAAAATTACTGCATATGCAGATCGTTTAGTGGAAGATTTAAATTTATTAGATTGGCCAGAAAAGGTAAAAGATTTACAGCGCAATTGGATCGGGCGTTCGGAAGGGGCGCTGATAACCTTTCACCTTTCACCTTCAACCTTTAATCTGGGTTCTGTTCAAGTTTTCACAACTCGTCCAGATACGCTCGCAGGCGCTACTTATTTGGTTATTGCGCCAGAGCATGAGTTGGTTAATAAATTTAAACCATCTATTTTTAATTGGGATGAGGTTCAAAAATATATTGAATTAGCCCATAACAAAAGCGATCGCGAGAGGCAAGAAAATAAAGAAAAAACAGGTATAGAGTTGAAAGGCATTAAAGCTACCAATCCATTAACTAAAGAAGAAATTTCTATTTGGATTTCTGATTATGTGTTAGCTAGTTATGGTACGGGCGCGATTATGGCCGTGCCAGCGCACGACGATCGTGATTTTGAATTTGCTAAAAAATTTAATTTGCCAATAAAAATGGTTATCTGTCCGGTATATCCCGAGCCTAAGTGTCCAGTTCTTGACAGGGCTTACACTGGCACTGGACGTTTAGTCGGTTCCGGTAAATTTGATGGCATTGATTTTGAAAAAGCTAAATGGGAAATTGTGAAAGAGGTAGGTGGCATTAAAAAAATAAACTATAAGTTGCATGATTGGATTTTTTCGCGCCAGCGTTATTGGGGCGAACCGTTCCCTATTATTAAATGTGATAAATGTGGGGTAGTAGGCGTGCTGGAAAAAGATTTGCCAGTGAAATTACCTAAAGTAGAATCATATGAACCAACAGGTACTGGGGAGTCTCCGCTTGCGAGTATTAAAAAATGGGTGGAAGTAAAATGTCCAAAGTGTGGAGGGGAGGCACGCAGAGAAACTAATACTATGCCTCAATGGGCAGGATCATGTTGGTACTACCTTGCGTATTTAATTTCAGGTAAAAAGTTAAAGGTTGAAGGTGAAGGGTTGAAACAATTTAAGTCTATTTTTGATCAGTGGGTACCGGTAGATTTGTATATTGGCGGCATAGAACACGCGGTATTGCATTTGTTATACGCTCGTTTTTGGCATAAATTTTTATATGACATTGGAGTAGTCAAAACTAAAGAGCCTTTTCAAAAGTTGATGAACCAGGGGCTTATGATGGGAGGAGATAATCAAAAGATGTCTAAATCTAGGGGTAATGTTATTTCTCCAGATGAAATGATAAAAAATTTTGGCGCAGATGCACTTAGAGTATATGAAATGTTTATAGGGCCTTTTGAAGAAAGTAAGTCTTGGGATCCGCATGGAATTGTTGGTGTGCGTAGATTTTTAGATAGAGTTTGGAATTTCGTTATTAAAAATAGTAAAGCGAAAACAAGCGATGAAAAGGCCTTAAAGTTTTTGCACAAAACTATTAAAAAAGTGACTGGAGACATTGAAGGTTTTAGATTTAACACGGCCATTTCTGCTTTAATGATTTTTATAAACGAAGCAGAGAATTTTGTTTTATCTAAAAGCGACGCTATCAGTTTATTAAAAATAATTTTTCCATTTGCGCCGCATATGGCTCAAGAATTAGCTTTGCAATTAAAGTATAAAAAGTTACTTGATCTAGATACTTGGCCGACATGGGACGAGAAATTGGTTATAGAAGCAAATTTTGAATTAGTTGTTCAGATTAATGGTAAAACTCGCGATAAAGTAGTGGCACCTCATGGAATAGACGAAGATGGTGCTAAAAAATTAGCCTTAGCTGATGCAAATATCCAAAAATGGTTAGTAGGCAAAGAGATTAGGAAAATCATCTTTGTTAAAAACCGCCTGATTAATTTACTTGTTTAATATGTAGAGTAATCGCTAATAACGCGAATTGAGATTGTAAATAATGCGAATAATTTAGGTGGTACACTTATGTGTGGAATAACGGGTTACATTGGCAAACAGGATAGTTTGCAGGCCTCTTTTAGTGCTTTGCGCAAGCTAGAGTATCGCGGTTATGATTCCGCAGGTATGGCTTATTTTAATATTGATAATGTTTTGACAGTTATTAAGCGCCCGGGTAAGTTAGATGTTTTAGAGCATGAGCTTTGGGGAAAAAAATCTAAGATAAATACAGTAGCTATTGGACACTCGCGTTGGGCTACGCATGGTGCTCCGACAGAAGTCAATGCTCATCCGCATTTAGATTGTGATGGGCAGATTGCCGTTGTGCATAATGGCATTATTGAGAATTATCGTGAATTAAAATTAAAACTCGAAAAATTAGGGCACAAATTTAAATCTGAAACTGACACTGAGGTTTTGCCCCATTTAATTGAAGAAAATCTTAAAAGCATAAAAAATTTTGAAAAGGCTTTTGTAGCGTCTCTTAGTCAAGTGCGAGGAGCTTATGCGCTTGCAATTATAAATGCACTTGAACCAGATGTGATTTATTTTGCACGACTAGGTAGTCCACTAGTATTAGGTTTAGGCAAAAATGAATATTTTTTGGCATCTGATGCCACTGCTTTGGCTGGGAGAGTTAAAAAGGTTGTTTATATAGATGAAGGGATTAGTGGGAAAATAGATTTGAATGGTTTTAAATTAAGTTCTAAGCGTTCTAAAATAGAAAATTTAGAGCTTGATAGTCAGGATGTTAACAAGGGCAACTTTCCGCATTTTATGTTAAAAGAAATTTTTGACGGCGGGGAAGTAGTTCGAGCGGCAATGCGCGGTAGAGTTGTTTTAAAAGAGGGCAGAATAAAACTAGGAGGGTTAGAATCGGTAAGAGAGTCTTTAAAAAAGATAAAGCAGCTTGTAATTTTAGCTTGTGGAACATCTTTTTATGCTGGCTTAGTTGGAAAATATTTGTTTGAAGAAGTGGCTGGTTTATCTGTTGAAACAGCATTTGCTTCGGAATATCGTTATGCCGAAAATGTTATTGAAGCCAATATGGCTGGAATTTTTATTTCGCAATCTGGCGAAACTGCAGACACGCTTGCGGCTCTACGAAAGTTAAACTCTCATTCTTGTTTAACATTGGGGATTGTGAATACACCGGGTTCAACGATTGCTCGCGAAACTTTTGCAGGAGTTTATAATCGAGCAGGAGCAGAAATTGGAGTGGCATCTACTAAAGCTTTTTTGTCTCAACTCACAGTGCTGACATTGATGGCGTTATATTTTGCAGGAGACGGTGCCTCATCTCGTAAAATTATGAAAGAATTAAGTGTTATTCCTAAAAAAATAGAAGATATTTTTAAGCAGGATAGTGCTATCAAAGTTTTAGCTAAAAAATATTTACGATATAAAAATTTTCTATATTTAGGCAGGGGATATAATTATCCAGTAGCTCTTGAGGGCGCTCTTAAACTTAAAGAAATTTCTTATGTGCACGCAGAAGGGTTTGCTGGAGGAGAAATGAAGCATGGGCCAATAGCTTTAATAGACAAAAATTTTCCAACTATTGCTATAGTCACAAAAAATAGTCTTTATGAAAAAATGATTTCTAATTTGCACGAAATTAAGGCGCGTGGAGGTAAAATTATTGCCATAGCAACAAAAGGCGATAAAGATATTAAAAAAATTGTAGACGATGTTATTTATGTGCCCGCAACTGAAAATGTTCTTGAACCAATGCTTACAGTGGTACCCTTGCAGTTTTTTGCTTATCACTTTGCTGTTTTGCGTGGCTGTAACGTTGATAAGCCGAGAAATCTGGCTAAGAGCGTGACAGTAGAGTAAAATAATATAGTATGAATGAAAAAGCCATAGGAATTATTTTAATTATTGTTGCGCTTACAGGAGCAGTTTATGTTTATGTGCAATTACCAAAATATTTAGGTGGCGGAATTTTAAATTTTAGTCCCGGAAGTGGAGCAGATATTAAACCTCCCCAAATTCCCACTAGCGGACTTTTTAATCGTCCAACTGTTAACATCAAGGGTGGCAATAGTGGGGTTTCAGCTGGGATTAACTATGGTTCTTCAAATAGCCAAGTTTCAAAACCAGTTATAAAACCAATTAGAATAACGAGCATTATTCCAAAATCTTATGGCTCCCCAAATTATTCAACTGTCAATTTATCGGTAGATGACAGCACTGATTTAACTGGTTGGAAAATTAAAAGTAAAACAGATTCTTTCATAATTCCACAAGCATATCAATATTATAGCGGCACTGGTTCTAGTTTGGTTAATTTAAAAGCCAAAAAAGGTGAGCGTATTATAATTTATTCTCACACTGGAGTGGTGATTCCTGGTTTTGCAATTAACAAATGCATGGGCTACATTACGGCAGGAACCAAATTCAACCCAAGTTTTTACGCTGGCTGTCCGAGGGAAGAAATAAAAAATATTGCTGATTATTCAAGCACTTGCCAAGATTATGTGCGTT
Source organism: uncultured Candidatus Saccharibacteria bacterium (assembly GCA_964366955.1). Lineage (GTDB taxonomy): Bacteria > Patescibacteriota > Minisyncoccia > UBA6257 > JAUSGH01 > CAYIVT01. The sequence goes on from CAYIVT010000004.1 coordinate 20,494, forward strand.
CTTTAGGTTCTTGTCCCACTAGCGTTGCTAATCCCCCAATTCGCCCAGATGATTTTCAATGTTTTGATTATTTGAAAAAAATTAATTATCAATCTTGTTTAGAATTGCATCGCACAGATGTAGATTTTTATAATGGTGAATGGCGCATTTGGTTGGGCGATTCTTTTGGAAATTCTAAAATTATTTTTGATGAGCGTCACGACAAAGTTGGGCTTTATAACCTAGCAGGCGTTTTGGTGGATGAGTACATTTACTAGTTTGTTAGGTAGAGCCCGCTCTTCCGATGACTAAAATATTAGGGCAATTTGCAAGTGGTCATCGGAAGAGATAAATATTGAATTTTTTAAATTAGTTTCTCAATATCTAGCCATCCGATGACCTGAAGACAAAAATTCTTAATATTTTGGTCATCGGATGGCTGGGGATTAGTTGAATTTTCTATTCCGATTTTTTAGAAATAGTTTTTATTTTTAATGCTTGGCGATAGTGTTGCAATCTACTAGTATCCAGTTTTGACGATCGTCAAAACTGGATACAGTTTTATGCGAATTTGCAATAATTACTTGGCTATGTTAGTATAATCTACAGTTGTGGATGTAGTTCTTTTATATTTTTGTGAGGGTGTTTTATATGGAAATTGTTGTATTTTTTGTTTTAGTCTGCGGTTTCGCGATTGTAATTATTGAATTGCGGGAAGCAAATAGCAAGTTAGCTCATATTTTATCAAAATTAGAAGAACGAAATAAAAAAACTTAGTAAAAGCAATTATAATTTTTTTTGTGATTTCTTAAAAATCTTTTTAAGAAAGGGGAACTTCATGAAAAAGTGTTTTCTTGTTATTGCAATGCTTTGTATGATGATTTTTTCTGCCCAAGCGCAAGAAGAGCAAGATGACGCAACTTGGAAGAGTATTGAAATTTTTCAGTGCTTGGGTTTAAAGCGGTTATGCGGGGATGTATGGTTAGATTTTACCTACATCTCACAAAAAGATAGCAAAAAATTGGAGCACATATATATTTTGCCGGAACAGTTAATCGTAAAAAATGATCATGAATTAAAGATGCCATTGTTGAAGTGCAAGATTGACTCCCGCAGCCCTAATTTTATGGATAGCGCTTACATTGCAACATTATATATGAATGATCGTCTAATTGCCGCACAATGGGTTAGATATTTACACGAAGCAGGATCTATTTTAACCATTTGCGTTGAATTGAGAGATGAAGAAATAAAATTTGTAGATGGCATTGGGGTAGCATTAGTAGTTGATATTCAAGCATTAGTGCCTCGATGTGGTGACGGAGATGAGCTATCTGGCAGGCATACTATTAGAATCATTTGTAACATAGAAAAGATAAAATTACAGATGTCCTCATCTGTAGTAAACGAAAAAACACAGATTTTAATTCCTAATGGTTTTGCAATAGCGCATCAGGATAAAAAAAATCCTGTGCAAATTGGAATGCCGGGGTTAGTTATTGACGCCCCTTCTTCTCTTACAATTTTTGTAAGTTCTCAAGAAGAATTAGAAAAATGGCAAAAAAAATTAGATGAATGGCAAGGTTTGCCTAAGCCACATTTTGTTTTACCGCCAGCATTGCCAAAGTAAATAAATAACCTCGAAGTTGTATTGCTCAACTTCGAGGTCTTTAATTTCTAATTAGCATATTAACTAATTAGTTTAGTTAATTATTTTATTTTCTCTCAGCTAAAATAACTCGTGCAGCCATTTCTTTGCCGTGACGAATAAGCTTAAGGTTCATTTTGTCGCCGACTTCTAATGTTTCTAAAAAGTCCGCAATAGTTTTTTCGCTGGTCAGTTTTTCACCGTTGCATTCCAAAATTAAATCTTTTTCTTGAAGCCCTGCTTTGTGTGCTGGACTACCAGGAATAATAGCTTGAGTTAGTTGGGCTTGTCCCGCAATTTGCGAAGCTTGTCCCAAAATTAGGGCGCCATATGGAGCGGCGAGCTTCATTTTATCTTTAAGGTTTTCATCTACTACAACATATCGCAAACCTAAAAGTGGGCGGCGAATACGGCCATGAGTTTTTAAATCTTCTAAGTCACGCTTCGCAGCATTGATCGGTAAAGCAAAACTTAAATTTTGAGCACCAAAAACAATCGCCGCATTAATACCCACAGCTTCTCCTCGCATATTTACTAGTGGACCGCCAGAATTCCCGGGATTAATTGCGGCATCAGTTTGAATTAGTCCACGAAGTTCTTGCATGGGGGAATGAGGGTCAGTAGATGCGCGAATAGTTCGCGCCATACCAGAAACTATACCAGATGAAATTGTATTTTTAAAAAGCCCCAAAGCATTTCCAATAGCTAAAATTTCTTCGCCTAATTCTACCTTAGAAGAATCCCCTAATCTAATAGCGGGTAATTTATCTGCTTCAATTTTTAAAATTGCAATATCTTCAATTGGGTCGCGTGCAAGCACAACAGCCTTAAAATCTCTGCCATCATTAAGTAAAACACTATACTGGGCATTTCCGTCTATCACCACATGTTTATTTGTTAGAATAATTCCATTATGACTAACAATAAAGCCAGATCCGCCACCAATTTTTACCATGCCATGGCTGTCAACAGCTTCGTCTGGAATTTGCGGAACCTCTCCAATAATTGGGCCAGCTTTAGCAAGCTCTTCGTTCATATCCTTTTTTACGTCAGCTAGATTTTTTGAAATACTAATAGACACCACTGTTGGCATCACTTTTTTTATGGTAGAAATAATTTGAGTAGGCATATATTTACATTATAACAGAATTGCGTTATACTAGTTTAGTATTGAATTGGCATATTTGTAAGGAGGTAGTGTAATGCCTTATGTCATATGGTTTGCCGATGTTTTAGAAAGCTCAGATAAAAATAGTCCTCCTAGAAATCATCGCTTTGACCTCGGAAATTTTATGTTTTTACATCAAGCCGAAGAAAGACTTCATAAAATTTTAGAGAGCATGCCATATAAGTTCATAGTTAGTAGCGTTCGGATGCTTTATTTTGATCATTGCACTAAGCAATGGGTTTGCGTTTGCACTAATAAGAAAGTTTAATTTCAACAAGCATTCTGGTGCATATCAGAATGCTTGTTTTTGTAGTTATAAGATAAACATGATATAAATAATAATGATATTTGGGCCCGTAGTTCAGTGGTAAAACACCTCATTTGCAATGAGGAGCCGCGAGTTCGATTCTCGCCGGGTCCACGTGGATAAAGATAATTTCCCTATTGGTTTAACTTATGACGACGTTTTACTT
>CAYIVT010000005.1:0-20456 GCA_964366955.1 uncultured Candidatus Saccharibacteria bacterium
TTGGGGTATGCCCGGAAAAAAACCACGGATTGCCAAAAACTCCTCTGCCAATCATCGCGCCATCGATTCCAGTTTCTTTTATTTTAGCGCGCGCTATTTCCAAAGTCTCCAAATCGCCATTTCCTAAAATTAAAGTTTTTGGTGCATAGCGATCGCGTAGCTCTATAATAGAAGGCGCGAGTTCCCAGTGCGCTGACACATCAGACATTTCGTTCCGCGTGCGTAGATGCACGGTGAGTGCCGCCAAATCTTCTTCTAACAGTGCTGGTATCCAAGTTTCAATTTCATTTTTTGCATACCCGATTCTAGTTTTTACTGATATCGGCAAGCCACCTGCGCCTTTTTGGGTATTTCTAATAATTTCTTTAGTAAGATTTATATTTTTCATGAGCGCAGCTCCGCCTCCAGATCGTTCTATAGCTTTATCTGGACAACCCATGTTGATGTCTATGCCGTCGAACTCCAGTTCAACGATCATTTTCGCTACTTCTCTGAATTGTTCTGGTTTAGACCCGAAAATTTGCGCAACAATTGGATGCTCTTTCTCGGTGTGCCAAAAATCAACAAGCAATCTTTGTTTGCCAGCCGACAACAGCCCTTCCACGGAAACAAATTCAGTCCAAAAAACATCCGGCCTCCCGCAATCTAAAAATATTTTCCTAAACGCCGCATCCGTTACATTAGCCATAGGCGCGAGCACCATAATTGGTTTCTTTAGTTTTTGCCAGAATCCTAGCTCCATAAGTCTATAGAGTATATCACAAATTATTAAACGCGCATAACCAATCTAAGGTCTTGCGATGTCCTTAGGTTCATATTTACGGTAGGCAGCTACAGCGTGCTATTGACTTCACGCCCCATTCTTTGCTAGAATGTATATTACATGATAAGTTCAACCTCTAATGGTGCGCCCAATGGTAAGAATCTCACTAAAGTTGAAGGTAGAGTTGAAGAAGCGCTCCCAGGGACAACATTTCGTGTTCATTTGGACAGCGGGGATGAAATTTTAGCCCATCTTTCTGGGAAGATGAGGCTACATTATATTAAGATTCTTCCTGGCGATCGCGTGATCGTAGAAATGACCCCATATGACAAAACAAAAGGCAGAATCATTCGTAGACTTTAGAGTAATCGCTAATAACGCGAATGGAAGCCGCAAATAATACGAATCTAAGAAAATATATATGAAAGTTCGAGCATCAGTAAAAAAAATTTGTACAAGCTGTAAAATGGTTAGGCGCAAAGGGCGCTTATATGTCACTTGCAAAATTGCTAAACATAAACAAAGACAAGGCTAAAATTTATGCGTTTAATTGGCGTAAACATTCCAGATGCTAAAAAAGTAGAATATGCGCTTCCGTATTTATACGGCATTGGCTTAACGTCTTCCCGTAAAATATTAGAAGCCACTAAAATAGACGCGAATAAGCGTGCTAAAGATTTAACTCAAGATGAAATTGGTAAGTTGAAAGAATATATTGAAAAGAATTTTAAAGTAGAGGGCGAGTTGCGCGCCGTAGTGCGTCAAAATATTAATCTTCTAAAAGAAATTGTTGCTTATCGTGGCACGCGTCACTCGCGTCATTTGCCAGTTCGCGGTCAACGCACTAAAACAAATTCGCGTACAGTGCGAGGCAATGTTAGAAAAACAGCTGGTAGCGGTAAACGTAAGGTTGATTTGAAGTAAAGTATTATTATATAACTTCTAGCTTTTGTATTTTTGTGACATAAGACTTGGTTGGTCATGAAAATACAAAAGCTAGAAGTTATAAATCAAAGAACATGGGAAAGAAAAAAGTATCTACAGAAACAAAAGAAGAAGCGATTAAGTCTAGCGAAGTAGTTGACGCTAACGTTATTAAAGCTGGCGCTAAAGAAGTTAATTCTTCTTCCATCGGAGGCGGATCCCCCTCTCTAGGAAAAAAATTTGAAAAGGGACGCGCCTATATTAATGCTTCATATAATAACACTTTAATTAGTATTACCGATGAAAAAGGTAACATGTTAGCATGGGGTTCTGCTGGCGCTCTTGGTTTTGCTGGCCCTAAAAAAGCCACACCATTTGCGGCCTCTAAAGTCGTTGCGGCTTTAGCTGAAAAACTTAGGAAATCTGGCCCAGCTAAACTAGAAGTATTTGTTAACGGTGTTGGTGGTGGCCGTGATTCAGCTGTTCGTTCTTTAAACAATCAAGGCTTCGAAATTTTGGCCATCAAAGATGTTACAGCTATTCCGCATAATGGACCTCGTCCTAAAAAAGTAAGAAGGATTTAATTCAATATGTTTAATACTAGAGAAAAACAAGAAAGATCATTGGGCGTTAAACTTTTTCTAAAGGCGCATCGTTGCAGTTCGCCTAAATGTGTTTCTATGCGCAACCCATATGGCCCAGGAGCCCATGGTAAATCTAGGAAGCGCGCCAAATCTGAAGTAGGTGAGCAAATTATGGAAAAGCAGCGCTTTAAAGCTTCTTATGGTATTCGCGAAGCAGCGATGCGTAAAGTTTTCCAAGTTGCTGCTAAAAATCCTGGAATTACTGGCAATGCAATTTTAGTTTTATTAGAGCGCAGGCTAGACAACGTTGTTTACCGATTAGGCATTGCCCCTTCTCGAGCAGTTGCGCGTCAATTGGTAAATCATGGGCATATTTATGTTAAAGGCACTTCCCCTGATGCGGCCGCTAGAAAAGTGACAATCCCATCTTATTTGGTTAGAGTAGGAGAGGTGGTTTCTATTAGGCCACAGTCTAAGGACCATCCAATATTTAAAGATTTAGGCGAGAGCATTAAAAAATATGAACCGCCAGTTTGGCTTTCAGTTGATAAGGAAAAAATTGAAGGCAAGGTAGTGAATTTACCAAAAGACTTTGAAATGCCATTTAATATTAATAAAGTCGTAGATTATTATTCGAAAATTAGTAAATAATAAATTAATCGCACAGCAAAATGATAGCTTGATGATGTGCTAATAAAAATTATGATTAACAATTTAAGTGAGGCAATAAAAATTAAGACAGTTTCCGAAGAGGGTAATAATGGAGTTTTTGAAGTAGATGGTCTTTATACCGGTTATGGACTAACCGTAGGCAACGCCTTAAGACGTGCGCTTTTGTCTTCTTTGCCAGGAGCGGCTATTACTCTTATTAAAATTAAAGATATTGGCCACGAATTTACTACTATTCCCCATGTTTCAGAGGATGTGGTTGAAATTTGTTTAAATTTAAAAAAGATTCGATTTCGTTTAATGGGTGACGAACCACAAACCTTAATTTTAAAAACAAAAGGAGAGGTTTCTGCTACTGCTGCTGATATTGAATCAAATGCCAATGTAGAAGTTATTACTCCAGATGTTCACGTGGCAACGCTAACCACTAAAGGCGCTTCTTTAGAAATAGAATTAACCATAGAACGCGGTCGCGGTTATCAACCAGTTGAAGCAAGAAAAACAGAAAAGTTGCCGATTGGCACGATTGCACTGGACGCTATTTTTACTCCAGTTATGAGAGTGAGTTTTAATGTAGAAAATATGCGCATTGGTGATAGAACAGATTACAACAAAGTGCGCTTAGCAGTTTTAACTGACGGCAGCGTAACCCCATCTTTTGCTCTAAAATCAGCAGCTCAAATTTTGCAAGATCATTTTGCTAAAATTGGTGAAGTTGTGGTTACGGAATTGCCAGCTATTGAAGTCGAAGAAAAGAAAACCAGAAAAAAGAAAAAAACATAAAAATATAAAGTCCATGATTTCATGTTTTAATGATTTCATGTTTTAATGATCAAATGTTCTCCATTAAAAGAAAATTTAGAAAAACAATTGGACCACGCATTAATTTCATTCGTATTTTGGCGAATAATTTGATTATGCGCGAAAGAATAGAAACAACAGATGCTCGCGCACGTGAAATTCGCCCCATTGTTGAAAAGCTGGTAACTTTAGCTAAACATAAACGTTTAAGCGATTTACGATTACTGCTTAGTCGTTTGCCAAAAGATTCTGCTAATAAGCTTTTTTATGAACTCGGGCCCAAATATCTTGACCGTAAGGGTGGTTATCTACGTATTATAAAAGGCAGTGGCGTTAGAAAACGCGACGCAGCTCAAAAAGCAATTGTTGAATTCGTTTAAATTTTATGGACTATAATATTGATGCAAAAAATAAAAAGTTGGGACGCTTAGCTTCAGAAATAGCCGTTATTTTGCAGGGCAAAAAAAATCCTAGCTATGAGCCACGGTTACGTGGAGAAGATCGTGTTTTGGTTAAAAATGCCGGTGGTATAGTTGTTACTGGCGGAAAAGAAACTAAAATGGTTTATTATAAGCATACTGGTTATATGGGGCATTTACGTGAAAAAACATTTGAACAAATGTTTGCTAAATCTCCAGCGCAGGTTTTAAGAAAAGCAGTTGAAAATATGCTGCCTCGAAATTTTTTGAGAGATAAAAGATTAAGAATGTTAAAGATTGAAAAATAATTATTGATAGGGAATATATTAAATTATGACACCAGTAAAAATAAAAAAAGAAAAAGAAGTTGATGTGCCTATAAAAAAGGCGCGCTATTATGAGGGGCTAGGCAGTCGCAAGCGAGCTTTAGCGCGGGTACGTTTATATACCACAAAAGGAGATATTATGGTTAACGAAAAACCTTATAAAGAATATTTTGATATGGCTAAGCTGCAGAATACGGCTGTTTCTCCTTTAGCTGCAATGAATACTCGCGACACGATGTCAGCCTCGGTGCATGTTAGTGGTGGGGGCATTTCTGCTCAAGCTGATGCTATTCGCCATGGTCTAGCTCGCGCTTTAGTCGCCTTTAACGAAGATTTTAGAAAGAGATTAAGCTCTGTTGGTTTTTTGACTCGTGATTCTCGCGAAGTAGAACGAAAAAAACCCGGTCTTAAAAAAGCTCGCAAAGCCCCACAATGGGCGAAGCGTTAGCGAGAACATTGTGGGAGGGGATGGGTCGGAAGGGGCAGAGTTTCTGCCCCTTCCGTGTAGGAAAATATTAAAAATCGAGAGGTTTTTAAAGAGCGTAGCGATCCACAATTGGGCGAAGCGTTAGCGAGAACATTGTGGGAGGGGATGGGTCGGAAGGGGCAGAGTTTCTGCCCCTTCCGTGTAGGAAAATATTAAAAATCGAGAGGTTTTTAAAGAGCGTAGCGATCCACAATTGGGCGAAGCGTTAAAAATAAAAATACCCCTAGGGGTATTTTTATTTTATGAAAATTAATATACACTTATTTTAAGCGAGTAGTTCTTTGAAAATTTTTTGTTACTTATTGAGGAGGAGCAAAATGGATAAGAAGAAGAGGGTAAGAATTTCTGATAGTGCACGTAAGCTTTTGAAGATGTTGCATAAAAAAGATGAGGCAATTGATGGTCTTTCTAAAGCATTGAGTGTAAGTAAGGAAGGTTTATTTGAGTTGGCGCATGAGTTGCGTAAAGTTGGCTATAAGGTTGTAGTGGTTGGTAAGAATATGCTTTCTTTGAGCCGTGAGATAGACGAAGATAATGTAAGTGAAGCCATTTCCGTTTCTGAAGTTCGGCGTCGCTATCGCATTGCTTTTTTCTCTGAAGTGCGCATGGGTACATATCAGGCACAGATTTCTTTGCTTCATGGTCTTTACAAAGCTTGCGAGGAGCATGAGAATATTGATTTTGCGGTTATGGTAGGTGGTCTATTGGTGGGTAAACCCACTCCAACTTTGAAACCCGATGTGTTACCGTTTCTTTTAGATCCCGAGAAAGACAGAGCAGACAAAGCGGAAGATCTGGTTAATTATGTAGTGAAAAATTATCCGATGAGTGACAAATTTAAAACTTACATTCTTTCTTCTTCGCGCGAAATGAAGTTGCGCACAGAAGATGGCCTTGATTTAATTTCTGCCATCTGCGAACAGCGGCAAGATTTAAAATTTGCCGGTGAGTTGAAAAAAATATTTGATGTGCGCGGTGTGCGCATAATGGTTGCATCTCCGTGGGATGACAATGCGCCATTGGGTGTGTCCTATGGAGTGCAGAAAAATACCGATAAAATTTCAGAGAGGATTATGCCACAAATTGTAATTTATGGTGGCTCTCATGAGCGCTCTGAAATTCCGGATTATGGTAAGCATGGCATTTATGTTTACACTGTTCCGTCGCTACACTTACAAATGACGCGTCAAAATAAGCGTGGAGTGTTGCCTCGCGTTGGTTGTTTGATTTTAGAATTAAACTTTAACGAAGGTGGAACTTGTGATTTTAATACGGGACTTAAAGCTCACCACATCTCTTTGGACGCTTACACGGTAGGAAATGATTGTATTCAGGCGATGGGCGACATTGTGGGTGATAAATTGTCTGAAGATGAAAAGAAAATTGCCCAGTTTTTCACTGAAGATCGTAAAATTTCTGAAGGTGCCTTGTCTCGTCGTTTAAAAAAGGATAAAGCAACTGTACAGAAATGTATTTCCAGTCTTAATGAGGCTGGCTATTCTATTAATTTTTCATGGATTGCTAAGGAATGGGAAGTCGAAGAGGTTTTGAAGACTAACTTCAAGCCTTTTAATCTAAAATATGATGAGGTTTTCGTTAAACTCACTAAATATGCAGATATTTCGGACACGCATTATGGTAGCTGGCATGATCTGCCGGAAGTTGTTGGTGCTGCCGTAAAAGATGCGGTCATGTCAGGTGCACGCCGTATTTTCCACTCAGGTGATCTCGAAGAGGGTCCTGGCTCTGGTGGCTATCGCGGCCATCAAAATGATGTGCGTTATGTAAGTGCTGACGATATTGAAGATTACACAGTTTCTAAATGGCCAAAGCATGAACTTGAAGTAGATCCTAAATGGCCTCTGATTGTAACCGAGCTTTATTTTAGTGAAAAAGGTGAGCCTGTTTATAAAGAAGTTCTTATTAAAAACGGTAAAGTTCCTTTGCAAACCTCGGCTATTGATGGCAACCATGACTGCTGGGAGGTTTCCTTAACTGGTAGATCTCCTGTAAGGTCTTTGTCGTTGCGTATCCCTGGATATTTACACTATATAGGTACCCGTAAATTTCATCAGTTCGGCAGCTTTTTATTCGATGGTGTTTTTCATCGCTTGATTCATCCTAAGGGTGGTATTGGTTATACATTATCCACTAAAGTTCAAAAACATCTTGATGCTGAAATGCGCAGAAACGAAAGAGCTGGCAAGCCTTTCGTTGTTCATTTGGGGCATTTGCATGTTGCTTATATGCTTTTTAGAGATGGGTTGGGATATCTCACTCCTTGTTTTAAATCTGAAGATGAATTTTTGGCGACTTTAGGATTAATGCCTTCGATCGGAATGTTCCTTTTTGAATTATATGGGAATAAAGACGGTAAATTGACAAGAGTTGTTTCTGACTATAGAAATTATAGGCATTTAGTCATAGAAGGTAAGTAAATAAGATTTGCCCTGCACGACAAATGTCGTACGGGGCTTTTTATTTTGGTGCTCGAGGGGAGAGTCGAACTCCCATGAGATTGCTCTCGCTGGTTCTTGAGACCAGTGCGTCTGCCAGTTCCGCCACCCGAGCTTATTTTATTGATTATAGTTAAAATTTATGTCAAAGTAAAGAATAGATGGCACGTGTGCTTACAATTTATAATGCCAAGGGCGGCGTGGGAAAAACTACTACCGCGGTAAATTTAGGCGCCTATTTAGCCATGCTAGGGAGAAAAGTTTTGTTGGTAGATTTTGATCCGCAAGCTAACGCAAGTTCTGCGTTAGGGTTTGTGCGAACTTCTGGTGGCTACACAATTTATGAAGGGATTTTAGCTAAGTCTGCGCCGATTCACATTATTAGAAATTCTGAAATTAAGCATTACGACTATATTCCATCACATCCTAATTTAGCTGGTACCACAGTTGAACTTTTAGATAAACCTAAACGAGAATATTATCTGCATAAATTTTTAGAGCCTCTACGTTTTTTATATGATTATATTTTAGTTGACTTACCGCCAAGCATGAGCGTGCTCACAGTGAATGGTTTGGTGGCATCAGATGAAATTTTAATTCCAGTGCAGTGCGAATATTATGGTTTAGAAGGCCTGGGCCAGCTTCTGGAAACAGTTGATATGATAAATAACAATTTAGGGCGCAACCTCAAAATTGCTGGAGCTCTGATTACGATGTATGATGCAAGAGAGCACCTCTCAAGAGAGGTGGCAAAAGAAGTTCGCAGACATTTTCCTGGCCATGTTTATGATGTAGAAATTCCGCGAGCTGTTGCTTTAGCAGAAGCCCCTAGTTTCGCTAAGCCGGTTGTGCTTTATGCGCCAGAAACAATAGGAGCTAAAGCTTATGAAAGGTTAGCGAGAGAGGTTGTGGCGCAGGAAGTTGATAGAGCTTCGCAAGCTGCAAAAGCTTCTGAAGCTTCTAAAGCTTTTGCAGCTATAGCAGCTCCCCAACCCCCTGCAGTTGTAAAAGTTAAAGTAGTTTCCTATGATAATACACCAGATGTAAAATTAGTTAACTCTGGACCAGTGATAATTTATAGCCATGATGAAGTTTAGATTTTTCTAAGTAACTTAAATATGCTCGGACGCGGATTGGAATCTTTAATACCATCTCAACACCCCAAAAATGATTTGACTTATTCTGCTAGCTCCACTTCAGGAGAAACGGAGGCTGTTTTAGCATCTAGGCAAGTAAATAGCGTTGAGCGTAGAATAGACGGCCCGATTTTTCATATAGAGGTTGAGAAAATAGAATCTAACCCACATCAACCACGAAAAATTTTTGAAGAAGTTGCATTGGAAGAATTAGCTGCTTCTATTTCTGAATATGGCATTATGCAGCCACTTGTCGCAACTAAAATAGAAACAGAAACTGCAAGCGGGGTAGATGTTAAATATCAATTGATTGCCGGAGAGCGCAGACTTTTAGCAGCAAGAATGATTGGTCTATCTACGGTGCCTGTAATTATAAAAAGCGTACCAGAAGAAAGAGAAAAGTTAGAGCTTGCAATAGTAGAAAATTTACAACGCGCAAATTTAAATCCAGTGGAAACTGCTCGCGCATATGCTAAACTGCAAGATCACTTTGGTTTAACTCAGCGTGAAATTGCTGTGAAATTAGGTAAAAGTCGCGAGGTAGTGGGCAATGCTATGCGCTTGCTTAGCTTGCCAACATATATACAAGACGCATTATCGCGCGGGCAACTAAGCGAAAGTCAAGGTAGACTTCTTTTAGCTGTCAGTGATCAGCTTCAACAGCAAAATCTTTTTAGCGATATTTTAAAAAACAATTTGAGCGTGCGAGAGCTTAAAAATAAAATAGAGAGATTAAATAAGCCTAGTATTGGCAGTAGAGCTGAAGCAATTTTTGCCGTAGAGCCAGAGCTTAGAGATGCAGAAGAGAGATTGCAGCAACTTTTTGGCACTAAAGTAGAGCTTCAGAAAAAAGGCTCAACTGGAAAAATTTTAATTGATTTTTATTCAAATGAAGAATTGCAGAATATTTTGCATAAATTGTTCATGGAGCGGGCTGCTCCACAAAATATTTTAGCAAAAGAAGAAGATTTCGGAGTTTAGTTAAGTTTGACAACAGAGCTCATTTCAGCAATAATAATTCTATTATGAGACAATGCGAAATTTGTAAAAAAGGTTCTATTATGGCAGGCACAAGAATATTGCTGCGCGGCCATTATAACCCAACAAACTGGACTAGAAAGCATCCCAACTTGCAAAAAACTAAGCTGCCAGATGGTAAGCGCGTTTTATCATGTACGGCGTGCATGCGCTCTATGGTAAAGCCAATGAGAGCTACACGCTATGAAGCTGGTAAGAGAAATAAATAGTAGAAATAAATTGTTAAATAATGCCTTTACCAGAGGCATTATTTATTCTATGCTTTGAATATTATTGATTAGCGGGCTATAGTATAAAAGCAGTATACATGCATGGGGTGCATGAGGCCTCGGAGCATTACCGGGTAGCCCGACAAGATTGACCTAAGACTGCTCTTTGTTTTAGTCGGAGGTTTAGCAATGCCTAAGCAGCAAATCAATTGCCGCTTTGTGAATGTTTTTGAATTAATTGATAATGCTCCTGTACGTATTCCATGGATGGTTATGCGAGGAGAAAAACCCGGTCCATCTGTTGTTCTGAATGCTGCAATACACGGAGAAGAAGTTGTGGGCACTGCTGTAATCCATAGAATATTTAGAGAAGTTCGTTTAGTGCGTGGCACTTTATATGCAATACCAGCTGCTAATATGCAGGGGTTAAGCCAGGGATTTCGCTTTGTTCCTCTTGGCGAAACAACTAAATGGGGAAATTTGAATCGCGAATTTCCCGGTGATCCTAGTGGAGATCCAGCTGAACGTATTGCTTGGGCTATCTATCATAAAATTAGTAGCATAAGGCCAGCGCCAACTGTTGTAGTTGATTTGCACGCAGATGCACCAGAATCTCTTGCGTATATTCTTTTAGATCGTTTTATACGTCGCGCAAATAAATCACTGGCGAGTCGCACTAAAGCATTAGCAGAAAATTTTGGAATTACAGTTTGCAATGATGATACTTTAAAAGAATATAGCGCCGATGACGGTGAACGTACTTTAACTGGAGCTCTTTATAATTTTGCTCATATCCCTGCTTTTGTGGCAGAATTAGGCGGACCCAATGTGGTGTATAAAAAGTTTGAAGATCTGGGCGTGATGGGAGTTAAAAATATTCTTAATGCCCTAGGAATGCTAAAAAATTTTTGGGAACCCAGGGTTGATGAATCTAAAATAACTACGAAATATATCTTGCGCACTTATGCGCTTGCCGCAGGAGAAAGGTCTGGGTTTGCTAGTTATGAAGTTAAGCTAGGCGATGAAGTTTTAAAAGGTGAGCGCATTGCAACTATTGCTGATATTTTTGGCAAAGTTAAAAGAGTTGTTCGTTCCCCGCGTCATGGTTTTGTGATTTCTTTAGGATATGCAACAGTTACTCAGCCGGGGGCCATTTTAGCAATGTTAGCTGTCAGAGATCAAAATCCGTAACCTTTGTAAGGTTACGGATTTTTTATATAATAAGCTTATGCTTGATGAATCAAAAATAAAATTCTTAGAACAGAGTAGTGGATTAGCAAGCTGTGGGCCAGTTTCACTGCAAATTGTTTTAGCTTATTTTGGAATTGAAAAATCAGAGGCAGAGCTAGTAGAACTATGTGGCACAACCACTGAATTTGGCACAGATCACGTAGACTTAGAAAGAGCAGTCATAAGTCTTGGTTTTCAATTTAAAACTAGTAGTTGGCAAAGCCCAGAAGAAAGTTGGAGTTCGCTCAACTACTGGATTAACGAAGTCGGGGTTCCGGTTATAGTAAATTGGTTTTCTATATTTGGCGCAAGATACGACGGGCATTATTCAGTAGCTTATAGAATAGATAAAAAAAATGTATGGTTAGCTAATCCAGAATTCTATAATGCCAAAGAACGAAATCAAAAAATATCCCGTGATAATTTTTTAAAAATTTGGTTTGATTTTAGCGGCGAGTATATTGCTACGCCAGATAATGTTATCGCAAGATGGTGGCTTGTAGTCTTAAAATAAAAACTCCGCTATGATTTTTTAGCGGAGGTTTTTTGATCATTATAATATTGTGAGGCGCTAAAAAGTGCAGTGACGGCGCTTCTTCCGGTGAATGATAAATACGAGGATGATTTTTTTATAAATTCAGCAGGCATGAAGAGTACCCATAAAATTGAAGCACGATAGCATACATAATAGGTATTTTCATTTATTTTTATTTCACCTGCGGTTATTAGGGGATAGATGCGTTCGCCATTATCAATAGCTAAGAAAGCTTCGCTACCTAGTTTTCTAAAAAATATGTTTAATATAAGCGTAATTCTATTGCTTAAATATCCTATAATTAGAGCTATTAATATTGTGATGCCGGAATATATGAGCGCATTCATTATTGGCGAAGATTTTATTTGCGGAGCATAAGCATAGATATCGTAGAAGCTCTTTACAATAAAAATTCCCAAACTAGCAAAAATAAAAACTAGCAAAAGCCCCCTTTTTAAAGTGCTCCATAGATTTTTCATAAAATCCTCCTAAAAACGTGCTGTAGCTATCTTAATATATTTATAAAAAATAAGATATGGTAGATTGTAGATAAGAAGTTTATGTCCGATACAGTTCTAGCCATTAAAGAAAAGCTAAATATTGCCGATGTTTTGCGCAGCTACATTACGCTTATTCCAGCTGGAAAAAATTTAAAAGCCAATTGTCCGTTTCATCATGAAAAATCGCCATCTTTTATGGTGTCTACTGAAAAGCAGTTATGGCATTGTTTTGGTTGCGGCGAAGGCGGGGACATGTTTAAGTTCGTGATGAGGTTTGAAAATATAGAATTTTTTGAAGCTTTAAAATTTTTAGCAGAAAAAGCTGGGGTAGAAATGAAAATGCAAGGTGGCATTGCATCCGAAGCGTATAAAAATATTTATGAAATAAATCGCATTGCCAAAGATTTTTTTTGCAGTAATTTATATGGCAATTTATCAGCGCATCAAGCAGAAGCAGCGAAATATTTAAAAGAGCGCGGGCTAAAGAGCGAAACTATTAAAGAGTTTGAAATTGGATTAGCATCAATCTCTAATGATGCCTTGTTGCGTCATTTAGTCTTGCAAAAAAAATCTTTGGCAGACATAGAAAAAGCGGGACTTGTTTTTAAAAGTGAGCGTGGCACTTATTGGGACAGATTCCGTGGCCGTATAATGTTTCCGCTTTATAATAGTTTTGGGAAAATTATAGGTTTTACGGGCAGAGTTTTGCCAAGCCAAATTACTTCCACCGGAATGGATGCAGCTAAATATGTTAATAGTCCGGAAACTCCAATTTTTAATAAATCAAAGTTACTTTATGGATTTCATGCATCTAAAAACTATATTCGTGATTTTAAAACAGTAATCGTGGTTGAGGGGCAGATGGATTTTTTGATGATGTGGCAGGATGGTATAAAAAATGTTATTGCTTCTTCTGGCACCGCCCTAACTTCTGAACATTTAAGCGTTTTGCGTAGATTGGCTGATAATTTAATTTTAAGCTTTGATTCAGATGCAGCAGGTGTGGCCGCAGCAGAGCGCAGCATAGATTTAGCGTCAACCATTGATTTCAATGTTAAAATGTTGACGATTAAGGGAGACTTTAAAGACCCAGCGGATGTTGTTTTGGCTTCACCGGGCACAATGGCTAAATTTATAGCAGATGCATCTCCCGCAATGGAATATTATTTTAATAGATATATCAACAATAGAGCCGACATTATTGAGCGTAAAAAAAATATACGGGTTATTTTGGGTAAAATAAAACAGATTGCTAGTCCAGTTGAGCGTGAACATTTTATTAACGAGCTTTCTAATCGAACTGGTGTTGGCGCAACAGCTTTAATTGAAGAAATGCAGAATATAAAAATTATTACAGAATTGAAACTTGAGATTTTTAAGCCACTAGAGGCCAGTCAAGTTATCGCCCAAGAAAAACTAACGCGCAGAGATTTAATTTCAGAACGTGTCATAAAAATTATTTTAAGTAATATTGCACTAAAAAAGGAAGTAGATAAATTTCAAAATGCTTTAAGTAATAGTTATCAAATTTTATACAAAAACTTAGTAGGTGCTGATTTTGTTAATGTCCCAAGCGAGTTGCAGTCTTTAGCGGACAGTTTAGTTTTTAAAGCTAGTTTTGCCAATGATTATGCCGGCGCAGATATTGCCCTAGAAATTAGAAATCTTTTAAAAGAGCTGCAATCTTCTTATCTACGAGAAAGACTAGAAGATGCGCGAGCTATTATTGCCGCATCAGAGAGAATGGGAGATGAGGATGCAATGTCAAAAGCTCTAAAAGAATTTGACTCTATCACTAAAGAGCTGCATAATGGAACTTAACGTATTTGTATGAAAAAAAATAAAGTTAAAACTAAGACTAGAAAGCCGGCACTTAAAAAAGTAGTGGCAAATAAAAAGAGTGGTCATAGTGGTAAAAGCGAACAAGATGTGACAAGTTTGCGTGAATTAATTGAGCGCGGCAGAAGCCGTGGTTTTGTTACGGATATGGAGGTGTTACAATATTTTCCACACGTAGAGGACAATATTAAATTTTTAGACAATATTTATTCTCAATTAGAAGAAGCAGGCATCAAGGTTATTGAAACTACTCAATTAATTGAAACTCCAAAAGAAGAAATCAGCATGAAAGAGTTAGAAGAAGCAACTCATTTTGAAGGAGAATTGCCAGATGCTGTGCAGATGTATTTAAAAGAAATTGGCAAAACACAGCTTTTAACACAAGCAGAAGAAAAAGAATTAGCTAAGCGGGTAGAAGCTGGCGACCCAGAGGCGCGTCGTAAATTTATTCAAGCAAATTTACGCTTAGTGGTTTCTATTGCTAAAAGATATGTTAATCGTTCACCTAATTTAAGTATTTTAGATTTAGTGCAAGAAGGTAATATTGGTCTTTCAAGGGCCGTTACTAAATTTGACTATCGTAGAGGTTTTAAATTTTCTACTTATGCTACTTGGTGGATCAGGCAGGCAATCACAAGAGCTCTAGCAGATCAGTCGCGCACCATTAGAATTCCTGTGCATATGGTTGAGGTTATTTCTAAATACACTCAAGCTAAGCGTAGGTTATTGCAAGAGTTAGGCAGAGAGCCATTACCAGAAGAGCTTGCGATTGAGCTTAACATGCCCATTGAAAAAGTTCACCACATCCAAAAAATTTCTCAAGAAGTAATTTCTTTAGAATCTCCAGTTGGCGATGGCGACGAAGACTCAACATTATCAGAGTTTATTCCAGATGAGCGCAACTTAACTCCTTTGCAAGTAGCTTCGCAAGCACTGCTTAGAGAAAAAATAAAGTCTATTCTAGTTGATCTTTCACCGCGCGAACAAGAAATTTTAAGAATGAGGTTTGGTTTAGAAGATGGTAT
The DNA here is from genome assembly GCA_964366955.1 of uncultured Candidatus Saccharibacteria bacterium. Lineage (GTDB taxonomy): Bacteria > Patescibacteriota > Minisyncoccia > UBA6257 > JAUSGH01 > CAYIVT01. The sequence goes on from CAYIVT010000005.1 coordinate 14,942, forward strand.
CACGCATACCCTTGAAGAGGTTGGTAAAGAATTTGGAGTTACTAGGGAGCGCATTCGTCAAATTGAGGCTAAGGCGCTCTCAAAGATTAAAAATCACGAAAACTCCCACACCTTAGAGGGTTATTAAGTAGATAAAACCTAGCTTTTTTGAGATTTTTATTGCCTTTTCGGTTGAAGTATGCTACATTTAGGCATATGGGAAATAACCTAAAAAAGGCGTTGTTTTTATTACTTATATTGGTTTTTATCAGTTTTGAACCAGTTTTAGTATTAGCAGAAGAAGAGATTTCTTCGAATGATTTTGGTATAGAGCAAACAGGCATTCTGCCAAGCAACCCGTTTTATTTTTTTAAAACATGGGGCAGAAATATTCGTCAAACTTTTTCTTTTTCAAATTTATCACGAGCGGAATTGCAGCTTAGTATTTTGAATGAACAAGCTGCTGAAATTAGAAAATTAGACGAACTCAATGTCACAAAAATAGAAGCGTTTTTAAAAGCATTAGATAGCTTTAAAGAAGGTGTCTCAGTTTTGGGTTTGCGTATGATGGTTTTAAAAGGAGCTCCTGGGGTAGATAAATTAGTAGATAATTTTTTAGATAAAACTTTAAAGTATCAGGATGTTTTAGACGGCATTATTTATAAATTTGAGAATAATGAAAATGCTGAAAAATTACGCGAAAGCGCCTCAAATGCTTTAGATAAATTATTAGAAGTTGTTTTGTTAGTACCAAGCAACGTTATAAGCGTTAAAAAATTTACAGAAAGTTTTGAATTAGCTGTTGCGGGGCAGCGTGGAGAATTGCGTGAATTTAGAGCTGTTGAATTTATCAATCGTTTAGAGCCGCTTTCTTCTGGAGAACTGCTTGCTGCTTTATTGAAAACTAAAGATAGCCTACTCCTCAAATTTAGTGGACGCTTACAAGTAAGTAAAACAGAAAATTACAAAGTTCTAAATTTTCTAGAAGGTTTTTCTGGAGATATTTTGTTAAGGTTAAAAGCAGTAGATGAGGCTCGCGAAAAAATTGTAGATTTAGAAGTTAAAAATCAAATTAACATCATCAGAAAACATATCTTTGATAAAGTTAAAATGAAAAATTTAATTTCTGAAATTACAGCTAAAGATGCGCTAACTAATGTGCAAGATAAACTAACAGAAATAGCTAGTGTTTTAGTAGAACAAACATCAAAAACTCCTACAAATGTGGCCCAAATTATCGAGAGGGCCCGTTTTAATTTTGAGGAAGCGCGCAAATTTTATGAAGATGAATCTTTCTCTAGCTCATACAGTCAAGCTCTTTCTGCTAGTGCAGCCGTAGAAAATGCGCTTTCCCAGATTATTATGACTAGTAATGATTTAGGAGAAGAATTAAAAACTATTAAAATTTATTTTGATAGTTTATCTAGCGTGGCTCATAGAGCAAATGTTATAGATTCCAAAGTTTTAAATGAGTTTAAGGATATTGAAAAAACGATTGTGCATCTTGCAGATTTAATTGGTGATAATAAAAACTTGACTCAAGCTCGTAAAATTATGCGCGAACTTAAAAGCCGTATGGCTCTTTTGAGCAAGATGCTTGACCAAGAAATAGCGCAAGATTAAGATTGAGTTATGCAATCTAATGAAATTCGTAAAAAGTTCCTAGATTTTTTTTCCTCTAAAGGAGAATCCGTCTCTCTTAGAAAAGGTCATGTTGTAGTGCCTTCTGCATCTTTGATCCCAGACGATCCATCGGTTCTTTTAACAACTGCTGGGATGCAACAATTTAAGCGTTATTACACGGCAGAGCTTGATGCTAAACTTGATTTTGGCGCATCGCGCGTTGTGAGTTCTCAAAAATGTTTTCGCACATCAGACATAGATGAAGTAGGAGATAAAACTCACTTAACGTTTTTTGAAATGTTGGGCAATTTTTGTTTTAATGATTATTTTAAAAAAGAAGCGATTGTTTGGGGCTATGAACTTCTTACAGAAGTATTCGGTATTGCAGAAGATAGAATTTCGGTTACAGTTTTTGCTGGTGATTCAGGTGTGCCTTTTGATAAAGAATCTTATGATATTTGGCGTAATGTTGTAGGGTTGCCAGAAAATAAAATTTCTAGACACGGCCGAAAAGATAATTTTTGGGGACCAACTGGCATTGAGGGCCCATGTGGACCGACTACGGAAATATATGTAGATGGAATTGAGGTTTGGAATATTGTATTCAACGAATTTTACCAAAAACCTGATAAAACTTTAGAAAAATCTAAAACTCCTGGTATTGATACGGGCATGGGTTTGGAGCGGCTTGTTGCAGTTCTACAAGGCGTAGAAAGTGTTTTTGAGACAGATTTGTTTCAGTCGCTTGTCAGTGAGGTTAATAATATCGCCCCCAGTTTAGACGATCGAACAGTGCGTATTATTGTAGATCATATTAGAGCATCAGTATTCCTTATCGCTGATAGCGTACGCCCATCTAATAAAGAAGCTGGATATGTTTTGCGTAGATTAATGCGTCGTATTATGGCTTATGCGGTTAAATATGAAATTAAAGTTGATATATTTTCTCCACTCTTAAAACTAATTCAAGATAAAATGGGGAGTGTTTATAGTGAAATTAATAATTCTAAAGAAATTAAAAAAGTTTGGGATGAGGAGCAGGAAAAATTTATCGTCGTGGTTGGTAATGGACTAAAAGAATTATCAAGGCATAAATTTTTAGATGCTAAAGCTGCCTTTTTAATTTATGAAAGTTTTGGGTTGCCTTTTGAGTTAATAAAAGAGTTAGCAATGCCCGAGGCAGTCAAGGATTTAAAGAAGGAAGATTTTGATAGGGAATTTTTTATTCATCAAGAACTTTCTAGAGCTGGAGCGGAAAAGAAATTTGGTGGGCACGGCTTGATATTAGATACAGGCGAACTTAAGGCTAAAGATGATATAGAGCTTCAAAAGGTAGTGCGTTTACATACAGCTACGCATATGTTACAGCAGGCTTTACGAGAAGTTTTAGGGAACGAAGTTTCTCAAAAAGGATCAGATATAACTGTCGAACGCGCACGCTTTGATTTTTCTTTTTCAAGAAAAGTACTGCCTATAGAAATTATTGCGGTTGAAGAAATAGTTAATAAAAAAATCACCGAAGATTTACCTATGGCTTTTGCGGAAATGTCTCTAGGAGATGCCGCTAAAACTGGAGCTCTACATTCTTTAAAAAATAAGTATCCCGAAAAAGTAAAAGTTTATTATATTGGGCATTCTTTGAAAGATGCTTGGAGTAAAGAATTCTGTGGTGGTCCGCATGTTGACCACACTGCAATGGTTGGTAAATTTAGAATTTTAAAAGAAGAGGCAGTTTCTGCCGGAGTGCGGAGAATTAGAATGACGGTGGAGTAGATTTCTTTATTTTCCCGTAGTTCCAAAACCGCCGCGGTTTTTGGAGTGCAGTTTATGCGTCTCAGTGAGGCGCATTTTTTTATATGGAAGTACTAGCATTTGGGCAATGCGGTCGCCGCGATCTATTTTTATTGGCGCGTTAGTTAAGTTTAAAACGGGTAAATGATATTCGTCGTTATCGCCGCAAAAATCTTCATCGCCAATGCCAACTCCATTAGGCACAAGAAGCCCACGTTTATAAAACGAGCTGCGCGCAACAAGCATAATAAAATGATTTTTAGGTGGCTTTATGGCTATATTTAAAGGAATCAGTGCGTGGCTATTGGGCATAACTATAGTTTCTATCCTAACATGGCAATCAAAACACGCCGCGCCTTTGGTTTTATACTCTGGCAACGGCAACGCTTTATCAAAACGCTTTATGTTTAGTTTCTTAAGCATATTTTCATTGTATCAATAATTTTATACTAGAAAAACTTAGCAATATTTTTTTAAGTTGTCTAATAATTATTAGACAATATGTGGTTTTCGTATATTGTGCAGCGACAGTTATTAACTAGTCTACATAAACAATTCACAAGCTCACTAACACTCACGATCGTGAGTGTTAGTGAGCTTGTGTTATTTTTAGTAAATTGATATTTTATATTTAACCGAGTGATTAATAAGCAGGGAATAGTGAGATATTAAATTATTTTTTAGCCCACGAAACATTTTCTATTCATGAATAAGCATAAAAAGAAAAGAAGTAAACGATTTTTTAGAAAGAAATTTATTTTATCGGTTTTAGCCAAAATTGGAGAAACTACTCTTTCAAGTTTTTTAAATGTGCTGTTGGGAGTTGGAGAATTGTCAGAAAAAATGCTCTTACCATATCAGGATTCTTATAGTGCCTTTAGGATTGGTCGTAGAATGAGTGGAGATAGTTTCGATGACATTGCGGAAAAGCGTCGAGCTAGAAATGCACTTTTAAATTTATTGAGTAGATTAAGCGAGGAAGGCCTAGTCGAGCGGGCAGAAGGCGGAGAAATTATAATCACAAGCAAAGGATTAGAGCGTGCCGATATAAAGTCTCCAACTCCGCCATGGTTTAAAACATATAAGCAATCAAGTAAGCCAAGTAAAAATAGTGGTCTTAAGTTAGTAATTTTTGATATCCCAGAAAAAGATCGCATTCAGCGCGACTGGTTTAGGTTTAAATTAAAGCAATTAGGTTTTAGACAAATGCAGATGAGTGTTTGGTGGGGACTAGGTTCTTTGCCTGAAGAATTTATTTCTGACTTAGAGAAATATATAATTTTGCCCTATGTGCATATTTTATCTGTTAGTAAGCGGGGAACTATTTCTACTTTTTTAAAACAGATTGGAGAATCTTAGAGTTGGTCTAAGTTTGTAATATTGCTAGCAGACATTATTTTTATGTGTAGATTTTAGATTTCATATAGCTCACTAACACTAACGACCGTTAGTGTTAGTGAGCTATATGTTTGAATCGTTTAGCTGAAGTATTGCCCCCCGTTCTATTGACACCAATCCATTTTTAATGCATACTCCTATTTAGAACTCCAGAGTGTTGTTCTCTGGGGTTATCCCCAGTTCTTTAATTCGATGAGGAAAGAAATAAGCCTAGTACTGTGGTGAGTCTCAGCTTTTCAGAAATTCCTTAATTCTTTGAAGGAGAAAATATATGTCTAGTAAGACTTTACTCGAAAGAGCAGCAGCTCTTTTAGGCAACGGAAAATTCGAACTTGCTCTTGGCGAGTTCGTAGAAAAATATGAGTCTAAGCTTATTGTTTTGCCAATTTTCAAAACAATTAAGCTCGGTGTCTACAAAAACATCGATCAGTTTCAAGGAGTTTTTAATCATCTGAAAAATAAGATTAGTAATTGGGCTTTGAAATTATTTTCTAAAGCCCCAATAAGCTCAACAGAAGTTGAAATTGACCTTGTAAAAGTTTCCGTACAAGAATTGACGGGTAAAAAAGAAGCCACTTGTAAAGAAATTTGCGATATGGCTTTGAGCCCGAAGTTCGGATTGCAATTTTGCGAACCCGAAGATGCCCTGTGTCTTCGTGTAGCTTATCAAGAACAGCCAGAAAATGAAATTCTTTTTATGGGCATGGAGCCCATTGTCTCGGAC
>CAYIVT010000005.1:20466-21243 GCA_964366955.1 uncultured Candidatus Saccharibacteria bacterium
GCGGCGGTCACTGCTTGTTCTATGCCGGTCGTTCTGGCGGTGTTCGTTGGCTTGGTGCCAGCCATTGCGGTCATGCTGGCGATGTTTGGGTTGGCAGCGGCGTTTTTGTCTTCCGTCGTCCCCGCAAAGTATCTTAGCGCTTTGTGCTTTGATACTTTGTAATGCACTTTGATTCTTAGCCCTTAGAGCTTTCATTTTTTGAGTAAAACCAAAACTCCGATTCTATGCGTATGCATGTGGTCGGAGTTTTTAATTTTAATATTTTCTTAGGCACTCTAAGAGCGGGTTCAGGTGCTATACTGAAAATAGAGTGATTAAGTTTATAAAAAACACCCTTTTTTCGCTAATTCAAAAGAAAGATAGCTTTTTAGTTGTTGAAATAAATAAAGAAGGAGCTCGCCTTTCTAAAATATCTGTTGTTTTGGGAAACGCAAGCATAATAGTTGAGAAATCTAAAAAAGTTGAGGTTAACGACAGCTTACTAAAAGAATTTAAAAAGCTAGATGATCGTAAAAGTAGAATAATCTTAGTTTTAGATTCTAATATCGGTTTTACAGTATATTCAAAAATTGGAGTAATGTTGCGGTCAAGCATTGATCAAGAAGATAATTTTGAGAAGCTCTTGAAGAAGTATAGGATTGAGCAAGGCGAATTTTCAGAGATAACTCCTATGGATGACCAGAACAAGAAAAAGGAAGTAGACCTATTTTTATGTCGGAAAAAGGTAAATTCACAATCAGTTGACAATCTAATAATTGAGTTAAAGAGGCCATCTGT
>CAYIVT010000006.1:0-18834 GCA_964366955.1 uncultured Candidatus Saccharibacteria bacterium
GCTCTTCCGATCTCAGACTATCTTAAAGTTAAGCAAGGTCGTTTTCGTCAAAACTTGCTTGGTAAGCGCGTAGACTATTCTGGTCGTTCAGTTATTGTTATTGGCCCAGAGCTCAAACTACACCAATGTGGTTTGCCTAAAAAAATGGCCCTAGAAATGTTCAAGCCATTTGTTATTAACAAAATCATAGAACGCGGTTTAGCGCACAACATTAGAAATTCTAATAGGTTAATAGATTCAGCAACTCCAGAAGTATGGGCTATTTTAGAAGAAGTTATTGGTGATAAAAAAGTTTTATTAAATCGTGCGCCAACTTTGCATCGTTTAGGCATTCAAGCTTTCGAGCCTTTGCTTATTGAAGATTTAGCAATTCGCATTCCGCCTATGGTGTGCACTGCTTTTAATGCAGACTTTGACGGTGATCAAATGGCTGTGCATTTGCCGTTAACAGAAGAAGCGCAAAAAGAAGCTACTACTTTAATGCTCTCGGCTGCTAATTTGTTGCGCCCAGCTAATGGTGAGCCTATTATGGTGCCTACTCAAGACATTGTTTTAGGTTGTTATTCAATGACTAGAGAAAAAGAAAATGGGCAAGGGCAAGGAATGAGATTTTCTTCTAAAGAAGAAGCTTTTTTGGCTTACGATTCTGGTTTTGTAGAGTTGGGTTCCAAAATTGAAATTGCTAATCCAAAAAATACTAAAGAAAGAATTACCACCACCATTGGTCGCTTATTTTTCAATGAAGCTTTGCCGGAAGATTTTGATTTTGTAAACGAGCAATTAGATAAAAAAGGAATTTCTAAGCTCGTTGGTAAAATAATCAATACTTATGGTAATGAAAAATCTGCCGAATATTTAGATGCTATTAAAAAAGTTGGTTTTGAATTTGCCACTAAGTCAGGCATTAGTTGGGGCATGGATGATATGATTATTCCGAAAGAAAAGCCAGCATTAATGGCAGAAGCAGATGCCGAAGCTTCTTTGGTTCGTTCTCAATATGAAGAAGGTTTATTAACTGAATCAGAGCGTCGTAGTCGTGTTATTGGTATTTGGGATAAGGTTAAGGGTAAGTTGGCTAAGTTAGTGCCAGCCGCCTTAGGGCGTGATAGTTCGGTTTACTCTATTATTGCTTCTGGTGCTCGTGGCTCTTGGTCTCAACCAACTCAAATGATGGGCATGAAGGGTTTAGTGCAAAATCCTAAAGGAGAAGCCATTGAGTTACCAGTGAAATCTTCTTTCAAAGAAGGCTTTTCAGTGTTAGAATATTTTATTTCCACCCATGGTGCTAGAAAAGGTACAACCGACACTGCTTTAAAAACCGCATCAGCAGGTTATTTAACTCGTAGATTGATAGATGTTTCACAAGATTTAGTTATTCGCGAAGAAGATTGTAAAACAAAAGAGGGTATTGAGCTTAGGAAAATTGACGGCGCTTCTTTCGGGCAAACATTTTCCAGTAAAATATTTTCTCGTACAGTTTTAGGAGATGTTAAAGATGGCCATAAAATTTTAGCTCATGAAGGCGAAACGCTTGATCGTGTTACTGCCGAAGTTATTGAGGCTACTGGGTTAGAAACTCTGATTGTTCGTTCACCGATTACTTGTAAAACTTTATATGGCGTTTGTTCTAAGTGTTATGGTTTTGATTTAGGTAACAACAAGCCAATTGTTATCGGCGAAGCTGTTGGCATTGTGGCAGCGCAGTCCATTGGAGAGCCGGGTACGCAGTTAACCATGAGAACTTTTCATACAGGTGGTGTAGCTGGTGCAGACATCACGCATGGTTTGCCTCGTGTAGAAGAAATTTTTGAAGCTCGCCCTCCAAAGGGTAAGGCTTTTATGTCTGAATTTGATGGTCGGGTTGATGCTATAGAAGAAAAAGGATTACTAAAAATAGTACGTATTTTGCCAGAAACACAGAAAGATGCCCCAGTTGAATATTCTATTCCTAGAAACACAGAAGTTCTTGTTAAAGTTGGCGCTGAAGTTAAAAAGGGCGATCAGCTTTGTGAGGGTCATTTAGATATTAAAGAACTTTTGACTTTGCGAGGAGTTGAGGCTGTGCAACGTTATATTGTCAACGAAGTGCAACGAATTTATATTTCAGAAGGTGCAGCTATTAACAACAAGCATATTGAAATTATCATTCGTCAAATGTTCTCACGCGTTAAAATTAAAGAATCTGGTGATAGTGATTTCGTACCGGGTGAAGTTATTGAAAAGCCAAAGTTCTTGGAAGTTAATCGCGCGCTTAAACGAGCTGGCAAAACTCCAGCTAAAGCAAAGCAGCTTTTAATGTCTGTTACAAAAGTTGCTCTTTCTACAGAAAGCTTTTTGTCTGCTGCGTCTTTCCAGGAAACTGCCCGTGTTTTAATTAACGCTGCCGTTGAAGGAAAAATTGATGTTCTGCGTGGCTTAAAAGAAAATGTTATTATTGGCAGATTAATTCCAGTTGGCACTGGATTGTCGTTCCATCAAAAAAGAGCCGGCGAAGCCGTGAGTCAAGAAGAAGAGAGTGAAGCTACCCAAGGTTAATTTCTAGCTCGTGTTTTCACTTCCGATGACCAAAATATTAGAGACTGTGATTCCGGTCATCGGAAGTGCCTAATATTAATTTATTAGTTTTAAAAATCCCCCGATTACGGGGGATTTTGTTATACTTAGCTTAGTGGCTATATTTAAATTTATATTTTTATTATTTTTTATAACCGCGCCCCTAGCGTTAGCTTTTAATTTTCCTAATTCTAACCCGCTAGATGGTAGTGGCGCATTAATCATTGGCACCTGTGGAAGCGAGTCTTGTTTAGGTATTGGTATTAATAACCCAAGCGCCAAACTCACTATAAAAGATGATTTTAAAGTAAATGTAGCCGGAGCGTCTTACTATACTCAAGACTTAACTTCACCAAGCGATAATTCTGTTATTTTTACTGGCAATTTTCCTTCTAATTCGCAAGCTAAAAAGTCATTTGATGATAATAACTGTACTGTTGCTATGGGTACTGTTGTAGGAGGTGCTTTGTCTTTGGGTCAAGATTTTGGAGCGGGAAACGCACAACCAATTAGAAGGGTTACTGTGGTGCGTTCTGGTAATGGCACTAGTCTTTGGCTGCTTTGTCACAAACCAAACATGGGAGCTTTTGCTTTTAAGGCGCACCTGCAATATTCTGATGATAATTCCCTTTGGGCGGATGCTTTATTCAATGGCTCTCCCATAATGATTCAAATGTATTCTAACGGTAGCAGTGTTCCACAAACTTTTAATTATGACAATAATGGTTCTCATAGATATTGGCGTTTTGTGAATGATGATCCACAAGGCACTCTCCAAGTTAATGAAATTGAAATGATGGCTTATGTTACTCCTAGCTACGAAGCTTTCACTGTAAAAAATAATAGAAAAGTTGGAATTAATAATCCTAATCCAGAATATCGGCTAGATGTTGTTGGCGACGCTAACGTCAGTGGTCAAGTTATTCTTGGAGATGAGATTTGCGTCAGTGGAAGTTGCAGCTCTAGTTGGCCAGCGAGTGGCAATCCAACTAGTGGAACAATGGTTAGCGCTTTTACTACTTCATACAGCGCTTCTAATTGCACAGGTGCTCCATATGGCGGAGGTGGCAGTTGCGCCCTTGGTACATCTGCCTTTAATAGTAGTTGTTTTCCTAATGTTCCAGGCAATATAGGCACAATAGTAACGTATTGTTTAAAAAATTAAAATGATATACTAAACATATTATGCTAAAAATTATCAAAACAGCTCTTATTTTTTTAACAGGATCTTTACTTGGTAGCGCTATAGTTGTTTGGGCTTTCAACAATCCAACACAAGCGCCTCCAAATGGTTCGGGTATTTTAGTTATAGATAGTTCTAATAATGTAGGTATTGGCATTGCTCCATTGGCTAAGTTGCACATTGGAGTGCTTAGCTCAGTAGATGCCTTTTTAATTACCAATAGTGGCAACACTAGTTTAGTAGTTAAAAATACAACTGGTAATGTTGGTATTAATAATTTTAATCCAGCATATAAACTTGATGTTAATGGAGACGCTAATATATCTGGCAAATTAACAGTTAGTCAGCTCTGCCTTTCTGGTAGTTGTAAAACTAGCTGGCCTGGTCCTGGAAGTGGAGGAGTGATTAGTGTATTTAATAAAACTTATAATGGCTATGTTTGTTCTGGCACTCCATATGGGGGGGGGGGGAGTTGTGCTGCTGGAACTACGCCTGTTAACACAAGTTGTTTCCCAAGGGTGCCTGGTATTGCAGGTACTGTAATCACTTATTGTATTAAGAATTAGAATATTTTTCTATGAAAGATAGAAATTTGATATTGAAGAATTTCTTTCTTTTGCTACTAGCTTTACAAGTTTTATTTTTTGTGGAGCCTAGTAAAGTTTTAAGTGCAACTTTAACATTTTATCCGCATTTATATGCGCAACTTTTAGAGCTATTACTGAAAAACATAAATAATTCCTCTAATTATCCCGGGCCATTTTTGGGGCAGCTTGCTAGCACACTAGAACATGAAAGCACTAGAACATTTCCGCCAAAGGCGGATCCTCCAAAGGAGGAAAAACAAGAGAACATTAAAATACGAGAACAAGAAAGTATAAAGACACCAAAACAAGATAACAATAAAAAAATAAAACAAAAAGAAGAGCTAGTAGCCATTGCAAGTAAAGCTCCCGAAGCTCTCGCAGCCCCCGCAGTTTCTCGATGCTCCTATGAATTTCAAGCAACTCCTATCCACCAAGATATTTTAATTAACGAAGTTGCGTGGATGGGGAGCGAGAATAGTGAAAATGATGAATGGTTAGAATTAAAAAATATTTCATCAGGAAAAATTTCTTTAAAAAATTGGCAACTTGTTAGTAAAGATAATAAAATTCAGATCATTTTTAATGATCAAATCATTGAAAGAGGTGAGTACTTTTTGTTGAGGAAAGACAACGATGTAACAATTAGTCAATTTGCAAACTTTGCTTATTCTGGTGGAATAGATAACGAAAATGATGGCTTGCGATTATTTAATCCCGAATGTGTTTTAGTAGATGAAGTTTTAGCAAATCCTAGTTGGCCAGCTGGAAGTACTAATCCTAAACGCTCAATGGAACGAGTTTATAGCTTTGATTGGCGCACCTATAGTGAGCTTTTAAACAATGGTATTTTTGGAACACCCAAAAAAGATAATAGCCAAGGAGCAACGCCGGCAGTGCCCGCAGTTCCAAATGGCCCAGGAGTTCCTGCGACTCCAGCAATTCCGGCAATTCCACCACACGAGGAAGATCCAGAATCACCAGTTGCTTCCTCATCTCCAAAGATTTTAATTTCAGAAATTTCTGCTGGCACAAGCGTTAGTTCAGCAGATGAATTTATAGAACTATATAACCCTAATGATGTGAGTATTAATTTAACGGGTTGGTCGCTAAAAAAGAGTTTGGGTAGCTCTACTTCTAGCGCTATTGATTTAGTTTCCAGCGCTAATTTTATAGGAATAATTGCCCCTAAAAGTTTTTTCTTGATAGCGCATGAAAATTATCGTGGCAATAAATTGGCTGATTTAGTTTATTCAACTAGCTCTCAAGAGCTAGCTTATGGTGATAATACTCTTTCTTTGCATAACGCTAGCAGCAGTATTTCTGATGAAATTTATTGGGCTAATATCTCAACCAATGGAAGCATCGAGCGTAAAGCTCTTTCGAATAATGTTTGTCTTAATGCAGAGAGCGATGGAAGATTTTTAGGGAACGGTTGTGATACAGATATAGCGACCGATTTTAGCGCGCGCGCATTACGAGATCCACAAAATACTAATAGTTTACCAGAGCCGCGTTCCGTAGTTTCTGTTAGCGCATTTACAATAGCCTACAATAAACCAACGTTATCTTTGGCGCTTAATTGGGCAACTTCAACTGATGCATCAGGAAGTTCTTCCATGACCTATATTTTAAAAGACATAAGTTCAGGCGCCACCACAACAGAACTAGCTCGTGTTGGTGCTACCAGTTTTTTAAAATCTATTAAAGAAGTCGCGAGAGATTATAAATTTTCTATTTCTGCGCTAGATAGAGACGGGTTAGAGGGTTTAACAACAGAAAATCAAATAGCAATTCCATCATTGTTTTCAAAAATAGATTTCTACTATGACGCAACTACAACAAAAAACTTTTTAGAATTAAGCTATGGCGAATATCCATTTATCCCTGCAATTTATTCAAATAATAATTCTTGGAAATTAATTGTTTTTTATAAAAACACAGACCCAATAGAACAAGCATCGTTAGATGTTGGTAATGGATTAAAAGTTAGCGACACAACAAATGTTTTGCGCACGACTTATTTCAATTTCTATAACGGTAATTCGAGTTATTATTCTTTGGCGCTCCCAGATATTTCTCCAATCCCAGAAATGGGAGCCGGAGTTCCTCCTTATGCCTTTGAGTATACATTTATTGAAGATAATAAAATCAGCACATCTGTATCTAGCCAGCTAATCTCAACAGATTATATCACAGCCGCATACTATGATTATTCTCTGGCTAGTTTTAACGATAGCTTCAGGTTAGTTGCCATAGATAAAACAAAAAATTATTTTGCGAGTACTTCGCCAAGCAACCTGCCGCCGACAACACCAGTCAATCTTTTGGTTGAATCTTATAACCAAGAAAATAATGAAGCTATTTTATCTTTTGATAAAAGCACAGACCCAGATAGTTTGGACAGATATATTTATTATCAAGTGCGTGTCAATGGGGGGTCTTGGCAAATTCCAATCTCTGTATTTCCAGATGGCGCAGAGCCAAACCATTCTATCAGGCGGCATGTTGTAGTTACTTTAATTCCAAATCAATCAAACTTAATAGAAGTGAGAGCATTAGGAGACAGAGAGATGATAAGTGGAGTGAGTGGAATTAATTATTGATTTAGCTCTCAAATTTATGTATTATTCATCTTATGAAAAAAATCATAATAGCAATTATTATTTTAGCTTTGCTAAGTGCAGGAGCTTGGTATTTACAGAATTATTTAAATAACTTATCATCGCCAGGTTTATTAGATAAAGAAAATATAATTGCCGCCACAACATCATCAGTTGTTGTTTTGAATAACAAAGAAGAAGCACTGAGAGCAGAAGCTTTAAAAATAGCGAACGCTCCCTTGCGTCCCGCTAAAGATGCTACAGCAGAAATGATTGCCTTAGCTCAAGAAAAAATAAAATCTTCAGTAGGGTTAATCAAGCAAGATTATAACTACGATCTTCCTTGGTTAGATTTAGGATCTTATCGTAAGTTAGTAGGGGACTACAATGGGGCAATTTCTGCTTGGGATTTTTTAATGAAAATTCGCCCTAAAGATTTTGTAGCTCCACATAATTTAGGCGAGTTGTATGGTTATATTTTGTCAGATTACCAACAAAGCGAAAAATATTTCTTAAAATCAATAGAAAATAATAAGAATAACGTTCAGGCCTACTCATCTTTGGCAGAGATATATGCCGTACCTTCTTTTGGTAAAACAGATCAAATAGAAAAAATATTATTGCGCGGGTTAGAAAACAATTCCAAAGATCCCAACTTAGAAGCACGCCTTAAGAGTTATCTTGCGCGTTAGTTGATGGCAATCTGATGACCAAAAAATTGAAGCAAGTTGATTTAGGTCATCGGATTGCCAAATATTGAATGTGTTTTATCTAAAATTCAATATATAGACATGCGATGATCGGAAACACAAAAGTCTTAAATATTGGGTCATCGTATGTTTGAAAATGCTAAATTTTATGTATAAAAAAACTTCATATTTTCTAGCAGCTATTTTATTGCTCTCTTTTTTGGTTCGTATTTATGGTATTCAGCATCAAGACATCTTAGGCGACGAAGCCGCTGATTCTTTTAGGTCTATCGGCTATTTAGACTATCTGGGTACAAGTTTTCAAACTCAGCCTATAGATTGGTATAAGAATGTAGGCTTACCATGGTGGACTAAGTTATCTTTTCACGATGATCCTCCTTTGGTCTTTTTGACTCAGAACATTTTTTTCAGATTTTTTGGAGATTCTAATTTAATGGCAAAGTTACCGTCAATTTTATGGGGAGTTTTTTCAGCTTTGCTTATATATTTAATTGTGCATAGGTTTGCATCGCAGCCACTAGCTTTATTTGTTACATTCTTATTTTCTATTAACGGCGCATCCATTTGGATTTTTAGATCAAGCTTACTAGAACCATTTTTACTCGGGACATTACTTTTAAATATCTATATTTTTTTTATATTTATAGATAACAAAAAACATTTTTGGTTATTTGGGTTAACTCTTGGACTAGTAGCTTTAACAAAATATACAGGAGTTTTTATTCTGCCAGTTTACATTTGTTATTTAGCATTTATCAATAGAAAATTATTATTTTCTTGGCAATTTATGGCAGCTTTAGTCTTGGCCGTATTAGTTTTTTCACCAGTTATTGCGTATAATTTTTATCTCTTTAAAGAACGCGGGCATTTTGATTTACAATTAGCTTATTTATTCGGACAAAATACTCCTGAATGGACTGGTTTAGTGGGGAAAACTCAAGATGGTTTTGCTAATATTTTACAGAACCTGATTACTCTATATGGCTTGCCAGTTTTAGTTCTTATTACCATAGCTCTTTTTTCGTGCATGTGGGTGTGGCGTCATTGCGAGAAGCCTGCCTGCCGGCAGGCAGGTCTACGCCAAAGCGGGACGACGAAGCAATCTCAGTTATTACCGTTGCGCGGGATTGCTTCGCAAAGCCTCGCAATGACAGGGCCGAGATGGGCTTTATTTGCTATGCTTTACATGCTCTTTCTAACCCTAATGTTAGTTAAAATCGGCGCCGCGCCGAGATTTATAGTGTTATATCTGCCAGCATTCATTATATTAGAAGCAGTCGCCCTCTATTGTCTTTGGAACTATAGCTCGAAGTTAAATTTCTTATTTAAAAGCACAGTAATTGGATATTTAATATTTAGCGCATGGTTTGCTTATCAGATAAATTTTGTAAAAGATTATGATTATGGTGTTTCTAAGTTAGATCAGTATTTTATACAAGAGTTTGAAGGTCGGGAATCTGGCGTTATTCCAGAATCTGATAATCAGCATCTTAACAATATTATTTTAAATTTTGCGGCGCGTAAGAGTGATACGATTCCCAGACACCTTTCCTTAATAGTTTATAACGACAATATTACAATAGATATTTTAGAGTGGATTTATTATCGTTATTTCTTTTATCATAGTATTCCTGCTATGTACATAGAAAATTTTTTAGATATAACTCGCAGTAAAGATAAAGATGTATACAAAGATTTTACTATTTATTTTGTGCAAAGCGCAATAAATGTTCCTAAAAATCCATTTAAAATAGATAAAAAAATAGGGGACGAGTTTGAGACTGGATTGATGAGCAAAGGTAAAAAACCAGTAAAAAGTATCTTAGGCAAAGACAGTAAAGAAATGTTTAGAATATACAAGTTTAGCTTTGTAGAATACTAAAAGACATGCGATGACCCAATATTGATGATTTTTGTGTTCTAGGTCATCACATGTCTAGCATTAACTCAATATTTAGCTCTCCCGATGACCGGGAGCACTTGCCTAATATTTTGGTCATCGGGAGAGCGATGGTAGTATGCGGAGTAATGATTTTTTGGAATATAGATGCTATGCTATAACTATGCCCCCAAAGAAAATTTTATTAGTAGAAGACGATTTATTTTTATCTTCCCTCTTAAAAAATAGGCTTCAAAGAGAAGGTGGTTTTGAAGTTTCTCTCGCACGCAGTGGTGATGAAGCCTTAACTTTAAGTGAATCTTTTAAACCAGATTTAATTATGTTAGATATTATTTTGCCCGGTAAATCAGGCTTTGAAGTTCTAGAAGAAATGCGTTCTCGTCCGGGATTTAAGGCACCCGTGATTATTATTTCTAATTTAGGTCAAAGCGCAGACATGGAACGTGCTGGAGCATTGGGAATTAAGGATTATTTCGTTAAAGCAAAGACTTCTATAGACGAGTTGATTGAAAAAATAAAAACAATGTAATAGAATGAATGTAATGAAAGGTCGAAACGATTTTCGATTTATAAAATTTAAAATTACTTAAAATGAAAAAAGGTTTTACGTTAATCGAGCTTTTGATAGTTATTGGTATTTTGGCAATTTTATCAAGCGCAGTTGTTGTTGTTTTGAATCCCGCGCAACTTTTTGCGCAAGCACGTGATACGCAAAGATTAAATGATTTAGCTACTTTACAAAGTGCTATCGCATATTATCTTTCTACTACAAGTGTAACTTCTAATTATATGGCTCCTAACACTGCTGGTAATACTTGCGCATCTAATTGGTGGGCTTCTTTCGTAGTAGGTGGCAATGGTCCTTTTACGGCTGTACCACCAGCTTCTCAATCTACTCAAGTTAGTAGAGCTGTTAATGGCACCGGTTGGATTCCTATGAATTTTTCTACTGTTTCTGGAGGTGCAGTGTTAAGCACTTTGCCTGTTGATCCAACTAATTCTACAACTAATTACTATGCATATTCTTGCAACGAAGCCGATAAGTTATTTGAGCTAGACACAGTTCTTGAAAGTGCAAAATATTCTCCAATGATGACTAACGCCAAAGACGGTGGAGATGCTGCTTCTTTCTATGAAACGGGCAGTAAGTTAATTCTTTAATTTAGATTTAGGCTAGTTATAAAAAACTCCGTTTAAACGGAGTTTTTTATGTTATCGTGGTATGATTATCATATGCAAATTAGCAGTCTTATTTTTTTCTTGCTACTGTTTATTTTTCAGATTTTTTGGCGTGAACAGCTATTTTATAAAATACGTATTTTTTTGATTTTAGCAATATCTATGGTGATATTTTTTGCTATCCAAATTTCTTGGGCTCAATATTCTCTTTGGCAAAGCATAGAACCATCAAAATTTTTATTGCCACCCTATGCGAGCATAAGTTATTTTTTACAATATGCAGCATGGAAATTTTGGGTGCCGTATGTCCTCTCATTTTTAATAGGTTTAATATTTTTCTTATTAGCAAAAAAATATAATCAACATTATGGCAATCAATTTTTTTACGATGATGAGCTTTATGTTATTTGGCTGTCTATATTTTTAGTCGGGCATCCTTTGTGGATTTTTTATTTGCCAATCATCATATTAGTTGTTGGGCTAGTTTCTGGTGCTCGCTCTTTTATCTGGAAAAATAATGATAAGCTGCCTTTATATTATTTTTGGCTGCCAGTCGCTATATTTGTTATAATTATAAGTAAGTGGCTTTCAGCTTTGCCATTATTTTATCTTTCGAAGGTTTAGATTTTATGAGCTCTTTTCCCACGGAACAACTAAAAAAATTGTTATTAGACCAAGGCGTTTTAAGCCAAGAAGATTTTGATTTAGCCGTTAAGGACTCTCTAAGAATGGGGCAAGATGTAATAGATGTGCTTGTGGCGCGCAACTTTATAACTCGTGATTATTTTTATACCCTACTAGCGAATTTTTTAGGTGTTCCATTGGCCAATATTAAAGCGCAAATTATTGACGAAGCCACTTTACGATTTTTACCAGAAGAAATAGCGCATGAAAAACAAGTAATCTTATTTGGCAGAGCAGAAGATGGCAGGTTTAACGTAGCAATGCTAGACCCTGCGAATTTAGAAACTATTAATTTCTTAAAGCAATATCTTAATAGTGACATTGTGGTATTTTTGGCATCAATTGACGATTTAAACAAGGGTTATAAAATGTATAGTCAAAAGTCCGCCAATGAAGTTCGTGAGTTAATAGAAAAAAATATTAGTGAATCTATAAAAAATTCTGCCAATGGTAAAATAGGGGATGAAGCAGATCTGCCAATAGTTTCCATAGTAGATGCGCTTCTGTCTTATGCTGTTTTGTCTAGAGCTTCAGACATACACTTAGAAATTTTTGAAAGTGAGATGCTTGTGCGGTATCGCATAGATGGTTTACTTTATGAAATTGTTCGCGTCCCAAAAGAAGTGCATCCAGCTATTATTGCGCGCATTAAAGTTCTATCTGCGTTAAAATTGGACGAGCATAATAAACCCCAAGATGGCCGCTTTCGTTATAAAGCCGGGGATATGTTTGTAGATGCGCGTGTTTCTGTTTTGCCAACTTTATATGGAGAAAAAATAGTGATGAGAATTTTACCAGCGACACAAAGACCGTCTTCTTTAGAAGAAATTGGAATGCTAGAAGATTATTTAAAAATAGTTAAAAGCAATCTGAAAAAGACATTTGGTATGCTTTTGGTTACTGGCCCAACTGGTTCTGGTAAAACAACGACTCTTTATACAATGCTTGGAATTTTGAATAAACCAGAAGTTAACATTTCTACCATTGAAGATCCAATTGAATTTGGAATTCCAAATGTTAATCAAACACAAATTAATACTCAAGCAGGCTTAACATTTGCAGATGGCTTAAGAGCATTAGTACGTCAAGACCCCAATGTCATTATGATTGGTGAAATTCGCGATAGAGATACTGCGGAAATCGCTGTTCATTCAGCATTAACAGGGTCGTTGGTTTTATCCACTCTACACACTAATAATGCCGCTACCGCTATTCCTCGGCTTTTAGATATAGGAGTTTTACCATTTTTAGTTTCAGCTGTTTTAAATTTAATTGTTGCTCAGCGGTTAGTTCGCCGCATTTGTTTAGAGTGTATTGTTTCTTATAAGCCAGAGCCAGGCATCATTGAAGCTGTGCGTTCACAATTTGAAGCATTAAATTTAGGTTCCACATTTAAGCCCCCTAAAATTTTGTATAAAGGAGAGGGGTGTGTCATGTGTAATCATGTTGGTTATAAAGGCAGGTTGGGTATTTATGAACTACTGCAAATTACCCCAACAATTCAGCAGTTGATAGTATCCCCAGAATTTACTTTAGATGCACTAGATAAGCAGGCCCGCAAAGAAGGAATGCTTACAATGTTTGAAGATGGTTTACGCAAGGCCGAACGGGGTATGACTACAATAGAAGAAGTTCTGCGTGTTATTAGAGAGTAATTTAAACAATAACTTATGAAATTTCATTATATAGCAAAAGACAGAGATGGTAGAGAGGTAGTTGGAGATTTAGAATCAGAATCTTCAGCAGCAGTTTTAGCTTTTCTAGCTCAAAAAGATTGGTCTCCTGTTGAAATCATGAAAGCTAAAGAAGAGTCTAGTTTTATTTCAAAATTTAGTTTCGGTCAAGCAATTAATATCACCGATCAAGTTTTCTTAACTCGTTATTTCGCGCTTATGTTAAGAGTTGGAGCAGATTTAATTAAGGTAATAGATGTTTTAATAGCAGATTTTGATAAGCCATCACTCAAATCTTTTTTATTAGATGTGAGATCTTCTTTGGAAAAAGGCCAACAGCTTTACATTTCTTTTTCTAAATATCCACAATATTTCTCTCCTGTGTTTATTAATTTAGTAAAAGCTGGTGAGCGCTCAGGAAATTTAGAATCAGTTTTTGATAGCTTAAGCGTTTCTCTGGAGCGCGAGCGTGATTTTAAAAGTAAAATCACAGCTGCTTTAGTTTATCCTATGTTTATTGCCGCTATTGTGTTAGCTATTTTAATTTTTTTAATAGTTTTCGCTCTGCCTAGAATTTCTAACGTGTTTTCAAGTTCTGGTTTTAATCCGCCGCTTTTTTCTAAGGTGGTTTTCGTCATAGGGGCTTTTCTAAATAAATATATATTTATATTGCTCGGCATATTTATATTTGGGTCTTTGAGTTTATGGTATATTGTTACAAAAACAAGTTTTGGTAAGGATTTATTGGAGAAAATTACATCGCGAATTCCACTAGTCGGTCGGGTGTTTAAAAAGATTTCTCTACAACGGTTCACATCCACCCTAAGCGTTTTAATGAAAGCTGGATTGCCAATTATAGATGCATTGCATATTACGTCAGATGTCGTAAGTTATCCCGGAATGCGCGATGCCCTACTACGCATTG
Source organism: uncultured Candidatus Saccharibacteria bacterium (assembly GCA_964366955.1). GTDB lineage: Bacteria > Patescibacteriota > Minisyncoccia > UBA6257 > JAUSGH01 > CAYIVT01. The sequence goes on from CAYIVT010000006.1 coordinate 13,995, forward strand.
CAGATGAAGGCATTGCTAAAGGACTCACTTTGGGAGCGGCATTTCATAAAGAAACAATTTTCCCTCCAGTGGTCACTAATTTAATTTCAGTTTCAGAAAAAGCAGGGCGCATAGACGAAGTTTTAAAAACATTATCTGGCTTTTTTGAAACTGAAGTAGACACTAGTCTAAAACAGCTCGTTTCTTTTGTGGAGCCAGTTATGTTGCTAGTTATCGGTGGAATTGTTGGTGTTATTGCTTTAGCAATTATTTTGCCAGTTTATCAACTAACTTCTCAATTCTAGTATATTGAATTAATGAATTTACGCGGCTTCACTTTAATTGAAATTCTTATTACGCTAGCAATCATATCTTTGATAAGCGTTGTTGTTGTTCCTAATTTTTTACAATCAGTAGCTTATAAAGATCTAAGCGCAGCCGCAGATAGAGTTTTAGCTGTTTTGCGCGATGCCCAAAGCAGATCGTTAGCAGCAGAAAATCAAAAAGTTTGGGGGGTAAAATTTGACGGCAATAATAAAAATTTTATTATGTCTACCTATGTTACAGGATTATTCGAGGCCCCAGTAGCATTTATTAGTTTAAAAAATAATTTAGAATTTAGAAATCCAAATGATCCAACTGCTCCAATGGGAGGCACGCAGCAAGTGGTTTTTAATAGCTTAACCGGTGAGCCGACCCCGAAGAATACTGTTACAATCAGTATAGGGTTGACTAACGAGCCATCTAATTATAAAACAATAACTGTTTATGCTAATGGCAGCATTGAAATTCAATAATCAAAAAGGTCAGTCTTTGATTGAGCTTTTAGTTGCCCTAGGGATAGCGGGTATTTTTATTGTTGGTATGACTACTGCGATTGAGGTGTCTTTAAAAACTGGCTCTCAAAATGAATTTATACAGTCTGCGTCTTTGCTTGCACAAGAAGAGCTTGATAGCCTTGTTGCTGCCTCTAAAAATGATTGGCATAAAATTGGCTTAGTGGTTCCCAACGACAATCTTTCTCCTTTGCTGGAATATTTCGTAGATACGAGCGTACAGCCATTTACAATATCAGCTGCAGGTTTGCATGAATCAAAAATTGTTGGCAACGTAACTTATGATAGATATTTTGTTCCAGAGGCTGTTTATAGAAATAATAATGGCGAAATTGGTTCTGGAGCTGGCTATAATTTAGACCCAGCAACGATCAAAGCCACAGCCCATGTTAGTTGGGGCAATGTCAGTAATAAAATTTCTTTGACACGCTATATAAATAGAGTTGGTAATTATATTTTTAAGCAAACCGATTGGTCTGCTGGAGTTACGACTGATCAACTTTTTATTGGAAAAGAAACAATATTTTCAAGCATGAGCCCGCTAGACGGTATAGATTATTCGGGAGAAGTAGGAGCGATCACTGTTAAAACAGCTGGTAGCGGTGGTGGAGTGAGCGGATCAATTGATAGCACAAATCCTAAACATTATGCATGGAATGATATTATTGGATGGATAGATTTTGCTCCAGTCGGTAATCCATGCGGCGCGAGTGGAAATGTTATAGTTTCAGATTTAGCTATGACTGGTTGTGCTAGTTCTAATGTTGGTGCTATTGTCCTAGATTGCGCTCATTCGCCAGGGAGTGCTTTAAATTGCGCCGATCCACTTTATCAAAATTGGAAAGTTTCAAATATTAATGGCAATTTATCTGGCTATGCTTGGAATGATAATATAGGTTGGATAAATTTTGATTATTCGCAAAGTGGCGTGGCTTATAGGGTGCGCATACAAAACGGTAATTTTGAAGGCTACGCTTGGAATGATGCGATAGGTTGGATTAGTTTTAATTGCAATCACATTAATCCTGCTAGCGCTAATTCTCCTGCTGCTTCCTGCGCAAGCAGTGGAGGCATTGATTATTTAGTGCGTACCAATTGGAATGTTCCGGCAAATTCTTCTGCTGAGCTAGTATCAAGTATTTTTGATACGAGCATTACTAGTGGAGCATTATTGAATTCTATTATGTGGCTTGGCGACCAACCAACTAATACCAGCGTTCAGTTGTGGGTTGCTTCTTCTAATAATCAAAATGGTCCATGGAACTACACGGGGCCTTATAATGTCATTCCTAGTTATGCAGCAGCTTTAAATATAGAAGATCATTATAATAAGCAATATTTTAGATATAAAGTGAATTTGCAAACAGATGGTGCCGGCATTAGTCCCAAAGCGACGGATGTTATCATTAATTGGACGCCATAGGAAGCGTAAAATTAAAAGCGAAAAATGCAAAACAAAATTAAAAATAGCAAAGATAGAAGATTAGGTATTGTTGCTTTGGCGACTATTATTTTAATCAGCGCCATTATTTTAGAGATTGGATTGGTGACTGCTTTTATTGTTTATACTTTAAATAATGTCAATTATGGCAGCCGTCTTTCTGGAGAGGCGCTACTCGCAGCTAAGTCGGGAATTGATGATGTATTTCTAAGGTTGTCGCGCAATAAAGATTTTTTTTCTTATTATCCTCTTACTTACAGCATTGCAGTTGGTTCTAGAACGGCATATATCAGCGCAACAATTATTTCTTCTGGAGTGCAGATAGTATCCGAAGGGGTTGCTTTTAATAAGCATAGAAAGTTACAAGTTATTTTTGATGTTGATCCTACAACGGGTATAGTTAAAATAGTGTCACAAAAGGAACTGGGTTTTTAAAAATTATGGAATTGAGTCTTATTGAAGTATTCAAAAAAAAATTAGCCCTTATTAATCCATCCCTACCTCTTGGTGGGTTAGAAATTTCTGACACCGCGCTTAGATATGTTTTAATTCAAGGATCAAATATCAGCACTTTTTCTGTGCGCATTGCTCCCGGCGTATTAGACGATGGACAAATCAAAATTAAAGAAGATTTCAAGGTAGCACTGCAAGCTCTTAGGCATGAAATTGGAGAAAAGGTAGAACCAATAAGCGTAATAGCAGCCATTGTTACAAGCCGTGTTTATAGTCAAGTTTTTACTCTGCCAATTTTGCCTAAGAATAAAATTAAAGAATCTTTGGATTTAAACCTTCAAATGATTTCGCCAGTAGATATTAAATTAGCTTATTATGATAGTCAATTTTTAGGCGATAATATGTCTGGCGGCCAAGATTACTTAGGAACTTTTGTGGATAAATCTTTAATAGATATTTTAATCGATGAGCTTTCCACAAATGGTTTTATGGTGGCTGCCATAGAATTTCCCGCGTTATCAATCGCAAGAGTTATTAAAGATTTAGGTGTGGGGTATGATTTTACGAAGCCATATTTTGTGTTTAACATCTATAGCGACGGTATGGATTTTATGATTTTAAAAGAAGGTAATTTATTTTTCCACTATTTTGCTTCTTGGCTAACCATTGTTTCTTTTTCTGGAGATAGAGAAATAAGCTTCCCTGCCTTTGAAGATTTTTTAAAGCGTGAAGGAGGAAGAGTGCTGAATTTCTATAGTAATAAATGGGGTGGAGCCGTTAAAGACGCCATTGCAATTAATCGAAAGTTGCCCGTGGAAGTTCGCTCTATTTTTGAAAAAAATTTTAATTTGAAGATTCAAGATTTATCGTTGTCTAGCTTTAATAATTTACAATCTCAATGGCTCCCAGCTTTAGGTTCTGCAATTCGTGGACTTATTTCTAGATCTAAAGATGAGCTTATTAGTTTAGCTCCAGTTGGCACGGAAGACGCTTTTATTAAAAATAAATTTTTCTATTTTCTTCATCTATGGAGGAATGTTTTGATAACAACCGTTGCTTTTTTATGTGGATTATTTTTAATTTCAGATTTAGTGTTATGGAGTATGGCGAAATCTGCTAGTGCGTCTTTGGTGACACAGGGAACATCTTCTGATTTAGATGTTGCCTCTGAGTTGCGAATGCAAGCGCTAAATTTTAATAAAAAAATCGATTTTATTTTATTGGCTAAGCAAGATAGTTTTGATTGGTTTAAAATTCTTATTGATTTGAAAAAGATAATAGGCTCTAATATTAATTTAGTGAGAATCACCGGCAGGTCAGAACCAGACAGAAGTATTACTATTTACGGTAAAGCTAAATCAGAGGCAATGGTGATAGAGTTTAAAAATTTAGTTATCAGCTATCTCGTAGAAAATTATCCCAATTTTAAAGACGTTAATTTGCCCCTAACTGAAATTGTTCCAAGCTCAACAGGTGAAGTTTCTTTCAGATTATCTTTTTCCTTGGGTAAACAATAAATTACTACAAGTAGTTGTACTAGATTAGCCTACGTTCAATAATTAAGTGCAACACTTTGAGATAATCAAAGTGTATGAAATATAAACATTTAACAATCGAACTTGTATTATCATCTAATTTGGCTCCGCATGTTGGTCGATGTTCGAACTTATTTATTGAGTCCAAGAGAGAGTGTCTCGGAGATTAAAGTATGATTGATGGCTTAGGGTTCAAAGTCGTGCTATAGAGAGTTATAAAATGGTTATGGGGTGACAAGTCTACTTAGTTATGTGGTATCGAAGTATTATTTATACTGTAGGATATTGTGGTAGACAAGTTTAACAAGTAAGTGCAACACTTGAGTCCGCTCTTACGATGACCTAAATATTGAAGCAAGTTGTGTTTCGGTCATCGTAAGAGCATGAATATTAATTTTAAAGATAAATTATCAATATTTAGCCATCCGATGACCTGGGGACAGAAATCTTAAATATTTTGGTCATCGGATGGCTTGGAGTTAAGAAATAAGAAAATCTTTGCAAGGTGTTGCACTTCAATGTTGAATGTACCGTACATAGACTTGACATAAACCTAAAATTAGGAGTATATTAACTTTAGTTATTTAATAACCCTG
>CAYIVT010000007.1:0-16335 GCA_964366955.1 uncultured Candidatus Saccharibacteria bacterium
CGGCATCAGGATTATCAGCAAAATACATTCGAACTTTGTTTAATACACACCGCCACGGATTGAGATGTATTTATAATTTTATTTTAAAAAGACCCGATCGTTAAACGGTCGGGTCTTTTGGTAGGTCTTCATCGTTGCGATTTAAGTAGTTTAAAGTTTCTATCTTAAAATTTAAGAGTGGGCCGGGGAATAGTGTGTTTATGGTTATAAAAGGAATAATGTTGGTGTGTAAAGATTCTCGTAGACATGGAATATCTTTGCGAAATATTGCTTTTAAACAAACACCAGGATGATTTTTTTCTTGAACCATTGCTACTAGAAAAGGATAGTCTAAAGGTAATACAGAATTGAAGCGAGAAACTAAGAGCGAGAGAGTGACATCGATTAAGCCTTGTTCTAAGGCAGTGGCATAGTTGAGTTTATTTTCGGACAGTAATTGTAAAAGTTCTTTGATGGCGTTTTGAGCGATAGCTGTTGTGCCGATATGAAAATTCTCAATTGATTTTTCGCATAAAGGTAAGATTTTTTTAAGAACTGGTAGGCTTTTTGCTTCTAGGATTTTATTGAAAGCTTCGATGATTTCTTGCTCGTTCATTGTATCACCTCTCAATTTAATTGTTAAAAAATAACTATTGATGCTTATTGTATACAATAATACGTAGATTGCAATGGCCTCTTGACGCGTATACCCCATAGGGGGTATATTTAGTTATATGCAAATAATAAATAATAAAAATAAGGACTCAATTATCCGTCGCCTAAAGCTTATCGAAGGTCAAGTTAGGGGTTTACAAAAAATGGTTGAAAGTGGAACTTATTGTATAGATGTTATCACTCAAACTTCGGCTGCAAAACAGGGACTGTCGAACGTGGAAGATTTATTATTAGAAAATCATTTGGGGTGTTGCATTATTAAGCAGATTAAATCCGGGCAAACAGAAAAAGCAAAAAAAGAAATATTGAAAGTTTATAAACTTAAGAGGAAATAGTTTTTTATTTTTATGAAATTTTTGGCAATAATTGTTGTCTCGTGGTATGTCTTCATGATACTTTTTGGTTTTGCGGTAATGACGGTGCATATGGATATGGATGTTATGAGTTACGAGCAGACTTTTGCCGTTAATGCGTTTGAGATGATAGCGCATCATGCTGCCTTTCTAGCGACATTGGTTGGAGTTTATTCAATTGCTTCTACGCCCATGTTATTATTGGCGCTCGTTGTGGGCGCTTTCTCGGCTGTTTTTTTCAGACGCTTTTTTACGCATAAAAATTTCTTATCATTCCTTTTTTTACGCGCTAATTATCTACAAGAATCACTATATTTATTTACGCGTACAGCGCTGCAGCTTCTGCGTCGCTGGTTCGCTCGTTTATCGTTAAGTCCAACTGTATTTGCGCAACGCTAGTTGCTACTTAGTAACTTGGGCGTTGCCTTTTCTCTATTCTTTATTAATTTAAGGTTTTATTTTTTCGCTTATGAATATAATTAAGACTTGGGTGTTCTCGCATAAAAAAGTATCAGTTAATATAGGCATCGCATTAATTTTAACGCTAAGCGCTATTTTAGGACTTACGTTTTTCCCTCATAGCAACGCAACCTTAACGCAGAATTCTAACTTTGAGGGTGCTGGGACATTGGCATCAGCATCGTCTGTTGGCACTGCTGGGTATGAAGGTTTAGTTAACGTTCCAGTTATGGATAATTCATGGCCAGGAGAAATTATTTCTTCGGATGTAGCGCAAATACAACCTCAACGTGAAGGTGTGATTACTAATTGGAATGTGCGTATTGGCGATGTAGTTCAGGAGGGAGATGTGTTAGGAAAGATTTCTGCTCCACCGGCCACTCCGGAATTGGTTGTTATGCTTGCAGAAAAAGCTGAAGGGTTAGCTAGAGCGCGGGCGCAAGCAAGAGCATCGGATGAGTTTGCTGTTAAAGAGCAAAAACGTTTTGATGCCATGAATGATGCGCTTGGTAATAAAGCTGCTTCTAACGTGAATCTCTCTTTGGCGATATTAAATAGTATGCGCGAAACAGTAGTTGTTCGGCACGATATTCTGCGTTCATTTGTTGAGCGAGCCCTTGCGCGGCACGTTGTTCTTTTAAGTAGTTTTTTTGATTGGCGACAATTTCGTTTTGGGGGTTTAAATAAACAATACGGCAGTCTGAATAGAAATATGCAAAACGCATACGAGGTATCGTTAGTTACCTTGATTCAAAAATTGAAAGATTCTTTTGAGTTGCCAATTGCGGAAGCGCAAAATTATTTTTCTTTACTAGCACAGCTTGCTAATAATTCTTCAACGTCAGATCTAGATAGCGAATCTGTAAATGATTTTAAAATGTCTTCGGTTGACGATCAAAAAGAATTTCTTGATTTGCTTGGTGAGTATCGTATGGCACAAGCAGAATTGGCTGATAAAGAAACAGAATATAAATTAATGATTAGCGAACAGGGTGCAATGATTGCAAAAGAGCGATCGATGGCACATGCCGAAGTTTATGCTATGGAAACATCATATAATACTATAGCTCAAGAAATTAATAATGAGTTAAATATTATTGCCCCACGTACGGGTACTGTATCTGCAATATATAGGAAGGTTGGAGATCTTGTGGGGCCAGAAATGTCTATTGCGGTTATTGCTGGTTACGGAGACGATGGTTTAATCGCACGCATTCAAATTCCAAGTAATATGCGTAAGCCCCAAAAAGGGGAATTGTTTATGATCGTGCGGTCAGGATTTCCAAACGACGAACGTCGCGCAAAAATAATCGGTGTAGGTTCTTCTTTGGATGAAATGGGATCTTATATGGCCGATGCTGTGTTTGTTGATCAAATTGATTGGCCTATTGGAGCATCGGTTCGTGTTATTGTTCCACAAAATGCAATTGCTCCGAGCGTCAAGCTTTCTTCGGTTCAGCGAAACAATGATGGATCATCATATGTATGGGGCGTATCGGATGCTGGTAGAATATTTGCTAAACAAATAAAGATTGGCCGCACATTGGGTTCACTGATCGAGGTTTATGAAGGTCTTAAACGGGGAGATCGTTATATTGTGGATCCTACTTCGAGTATTCGCGAGGATATGTTGGTGGATGAGATTATAAAAATAGAAAAATCTTTGGATGGTGATGCGTCTGGTTCCACGAAGTCGGGTGGACACGATAGTATGTCAGAAATGTAATTCGTAAAATTATGTTTAATAAAATAATTTCGTGGTCTCTTAGTAATAAGTCTGTCGTACTTATTGTTGCCGGGCTAGTAACTGTAGTAGGAATTTGGAGTATAGCTACAATGAAGGTAGATATTCTTCCAGACATTAATAAGCCAACAGTGACGATTTTTGCGGAAAGTGATGGTATGGCGGCAGAAGAAGTTGAGCGTTTGATTCTTGTACCAATAGAGGCGGTAGTGGCGGGAGCGCCTGGCGTTGAAAGAATACGAAGCAATGCATCGTTTGCGCAAGCAACGGTGAATCTTGAATTTGCATGGGGAAGCGACACATTGCGCAATCGACAAATCGTGCAAGAACGATTAGCGCAAGCAATTTTGCCACAAGGCGTGAAGCCAGTGCTTGGTCCATCAACTTCCCTTCTCGGAGAAATTATGTGGATCGGCATTAGCTCGTCTAATGGAAGCATTACTCCGATGGCGCTACGAACTCTCGCAGACTGGACAATTCGCCCAGCATTATTGAAAACACCGGGAGTGGCTAATGTTTTAGTGATGGGTGGAGATGTGCGTGAATGGCAGATTAATATTAACGCTGAGCGTTTACGTCGTTATGGCATGATGTTTGAAGATATTCGTCGAGCAGTAGGGGGTGCTTTAACAAACAAAAGCGGAAGCCTTTTAACAGAGAATGAAAAAGAATATGCGATCCGTATTTTAGTTTCCCCTGTTCAAGTTAGTGAGCTTGGAGAAATTGCAATAGGAAGAAGTAAGATGGATGGTCGCGTTGTTCGTCTTGGCGATGTTGCATCGCTAATTGAAGGCGCGAGTATTATTCGTGGAAGCGGCGCAATTGATGGATATTCTGGAATAGTTCTTCGCATTATTCGGCAACCCGACGCACAAACGGTAGTAGTGACTGATGCAATTAATGAAACTTTTACGTCGCTTAAAACGAGTTTGCCAAGCGGTATTGAGTTGCATCCGAATTTATTTCGACAAGAAAATTTTATTCGCGCAGGGTTGAAAAATGTTGAAGAAGCATTACGCGATGGCACGATTCTTGTGGTTATTATTCTTGTTATATTTTTGATGAACGTGAGGACAACGATGATTACGCTCACCGCAATTCCTCTTTCGATACTTGTGACTGCAATTGTGTTTAAGGAGTTTGGATTTTCTGTAAACGTGATGACGCTCGGGGGTGTTGCAGTTGCAATTGGTGAACTGGTGGATGACGCGATTGTGGATGTTGAAAATATTTTTCATCGATTGCGGTTGTGGATTTCCGGTGGGAGTAAAGAACCTCGTGAAAGCGTTGTGTTACTTGCATCACAAGAGGTGCGAAATTCAATTGTGTATGCAACCATACTCGTGGCAGTAGTATTTTTGCCGATTTTTGCATTACCGGGCATTGAGGGGCGGTTGATTATTGCATTGGGGTCTGCTTATCTCGTATCACTTATCGCATCGATGGTGGTGTCTCTTACGGTTACACCAGTGTTGTCGGCGCTTTTATTGAACGACAAATCATTAAAAGGGCACGAACAAGAAACTCGCATTGTGCAAAAAATTAAGAAGCGTATTACGCCTTGGATTTATTGGTGCATTGCAAATGTGAAGATAGTCGGTAGCGCGACAATAATTGCGCTTGTTCTAACGGTATTAATGTATGTATTTGCCGGTAAAGAGGGTATTCCTCCGTTTAACGAAGGATCGATGGTGGTAATGGCGTACTTGTCTCCGGGTACTGCGCTCGGGACCACAAACCAATATATGATCGAGCTTGAGCGCGCATTATTGCGTGTGCCTGGTGTGAAGCAAGTTAGTAATATTGCTGGTCGTGCTCCTGCGGATCCGCATGGAGGAAGCGCGAATTCAAGCGAAATGCAAATTGCGCTTAATCCTGGATCGGAATATGAACGCGAAAGAATTTTTCGAGATATTCAAGCAGTGCTTGATCGGCATGGAAATGCAGATTTTAGCTTGGGTCAGCCGATTACGCATCGTGTTGAAATGTTGCTTTCTGGTGTGCGAGCGCCGATTGTTGTGAAAGTGTTTGGTGATAACCCGAATGATATGGAGCGTGCCGCTAAACAGGTGGTGGCAGCTTTAAAAAAACAAAAAGGAATTGCTAACCCGCGCATTCAGCAAAATAAAGTAGTGCCAGAGTTCCGAGTATACATTGATCGTAATCGTTTAGCAGAATATGGATTGTCGTCGGGTGAAGTTGCAAATGATATCGAGATGGGGCTTATGGGCGATAAATTTGGGCAGGTTAGGCTTGGCGATGCATCGGTTGATGTTATTGCGCGATATGACGCTGAATCAAAAGGAACAATGTCATCATTGCGCGATTTAACATTGCCATCGATGGGCGCGGCATCGCTTGGAAGTGCGGGTGATGTGCGCATAGAAGGAGGGCTGAACAGTATAGATCACGAAGGGGGAAAGCGTACGTTGGTTGTAACTGCAAATTATCAGGGCGCGGATGTTGTTGGCGCAGTAGGGAGGGCGAAAGCAGAAATTGAATTACAAAGACTCCCAGCAGGAACCACGCTTTCATTTGAGGGAAATTATAAAAGCCAAAAGGAAAATTCTAAGCGACTTATGATTATATTCGCAATTGGCATTATCGCAATTTTTGGTATTTTATATCACGCATTTCGATCTGCGCGAATTGCGTTACTCGTAATGTCTAATATTCCAACAGTTGCGATTGGCGGCATGATTGGCGTTTGGTTGACTGGCGGATCGGTAAATCTTGCTCATCTTGTTGGATTTATTTCATTAGCAGGTATTGTATCTCGCAATGGAATTATGTTAATTGGTCGCAGTCTTTCGCTTGTGCAAAAAGAAGGTTTATCTTTTACTCCAGAAACAATCGTGCAAGCAACGCTCGATCGCGTGGTACCAGTTTTAATGACTTCGCTTGTAACATCATTAGCGCTTATTCCGCTTATTATTTCGGGCGGAGATCCAGGTAAAGAAATGTTGTATCCATTAGCAGTCGTGATATTTGGAGGACTAACTTCTTCTACTATTATATCGCTATTTTTGACACCGGCGTTGTTTTATCGGTTTGGTAAAAGCGCAGCATTAAAGGAGAAAGAAATGACGCTATCGGGATTTTAAAAAGGTCGAATGTTATCAAAAAAATAAAATAAAAAAATAACTATGAAAAATATTGTAACAATAATTCTTATATTGGTTGCGGTAATTGGTGGATATTGGTTTGGTCAAAGCGGGTTAGAAATGAATGATAAAGATAAGGCTTCGCAAGATGCAATCGAGATGATGAAAAAACAGTCAATAAGTATTCAACAAATGAGTGAGATGATGAAATCGAGCGGTATGTTAATGCAAGAGTTCGGGACTAAGTATAATAATGATATGATGATAAGCAAGGGGAAAGATTTAGAAGTTATTGGAAAAAAATATATGAGTGAGAATGCAAGTGCGTCGGGTAGTGGCGCAATGAAACAAATGATGGAAAAGTAAAAGTCGAAAAAATTAATTTTTTAATTTAAATTTAAAAAAATATGGAAATTCGTCAAAATGCATTTGCGTTTGCGCTTGCGAAGACATCGGCAGTGCTTTACGCGTTATGCGCATTAGTAGTTGCGATTTGGCCGGAAGGCGCGATGCAGCTTTTAGGATCGGTGGCACATCTTGTGAGTGTTGATAAATTCGCAGGAGACGTTCAGCTAACATTGGGCAGCTTTGTAATCGGATTGATCGAAATTGTTATTTATAGCTATTTTGCTGGCTGGTTATTTGCGTGGTTTTATAGTCGCGCGAAGTAGTCAGTATTACTAAGCGCTTCCGCTGGGTTTTGCCCAGCGGAAGCGCTTAGCTAGTTTATAGAAATATGGATGTAACTTTTTTTCGATTGTATTAATTCATAGATCAGCTCCCTAATAAAATTTATGAAAAAAGAAACATTTCAAATAATGGGTATGCATTGTGCGTCGTGCGCGGGAACAATTGAAAAAGCATTGAAAAAAGTTTCAGGGGTTTCTTCGGCGATTGTTAATATTGCCACAGAAAAAGCGAGTGTGGAATATGATGTTCCGGCAACACAGCAAATATTAAGCGATGCTGTAACTGGTGTTGGATATACATTGATGACGGAAAAGAGTCATCATGATATGGGTGTTATGGCGGGAGGTTCCGCAGAACATGATCATGCCAAAATGCTTAAAGCAGACGAGATTCATAAATTATGGATAAAATTTATTTTCGGTGCAGTGGCATCAGTTGGAATACTCATATTAACTGCGCCAGACTATGTGCCGTCGCTTAGTAATGTTATTCCAATGGCCGTCAGATTAATTTTATTGTTAGTGTTAACAGCACCTATAGAATTTTGGGTAGGCGCGCAATTTTGGCGAGGCGCGTTAATGGCCGCCAAAAATATGAGGGCAAATATGGACACTCTGGTCATCATGGGAACAGGATCGGCCTTTTTCTTTAGTTTATTTGTTACTGTTGTTGCGGTATTTGATTGGGATTTTGGAGCTGTGAGATTAGACGCTTATTATGATGTAGCGGCAATTGTGACCACGCTTGTAATTTTGGGTAAATATTTAGAAGCTAAGGCAAAGGGAGCGGCTTCTAGCGCGATCGCGCGACTTTTAAAACTTCAGGCAAAATTTGCGCATATAATTCGAGACGGGAAAGAAGAAGATATTCCAATTGAAACAGTACAGGTGGGTGATATAGTGCGTGTTAAACCTGGAGAAAAAATTCCCGTTGATGGTGTAATTGTTGAAGGCGTTTCTACAATTGATGAATCTATGGTGACTGGTGAATCTATCCCAGTAGATAAAAAAGTTGGTGACGCAGTTATTGGATCTACTGTAAATAAAGTAGGCTCATTTATGTTTCGGGCTACGAAAGTTGGTAAGGACACATTTTTGGCTCAAATCGTAAAACTTGTTGAAGAGGCACAGGGTTCAAAAGCACCAATCCAAAGATTTGCCGATGCAGTAACTGGATATTTCGTCCCGGTGGTTATGCTTATAGCCCTATCTACGTTTTTTGTTTGGTTGTGGTTTGGCCCTGATCCAGCATTTCAATATGCGCTTATTAATGCAGTGGCAGTATTGGTGGTGGCTTGTCCTTGCGCATTAGGGCTTGCAACCCCAACGGCAATTATGGTTGGTACTGGCAAAGCTGCGGAACGAGGCATTATCATTCGCGATGCAGAAGCGCTGGAAGTTGCTGGAAAAGTTGATGCGATTATTTTAGACAAAACAGGAACCCTCACTAAAGGCGAACCATCAGTAACAGATGTTATTGCTCTTGATACAGAGAATAGTCGCGTGATGTATTTGGCGGCAAGCTTGGAGCAACTCTCAGAACACCCTATTGCGCGTGCAATTGTGAATTATGCGGCAAGTCTTGGTCAACTTTCTTCTCATCCGCTCGATAAGGCGGTGCAGATAGAAGCAAAGAAGGAGGGTGCGACGCTTAGTGAGGTGCGTAATTTTTCTGCTATTCCAGGGAAGGGAATTCGCGGCGATATTTTTATTGGCGGCGTACCGCGAACTTTATTTTTAGGCAACAGAGCGCTTATGGTTGAGGCGAACATAAAAATTGATGATTCTTTTGAGGATCGCTTAAAAACTCTTGAACTGCAAGGTAAAACAACTCTTATACTTGCTGATAGTGCAGTGCGTGGAGCTATTGCTGTGGCGGACACCATTAAAGAAGGCGCGGCAGATTCTATAAAGCGTCTTAAAAATCTTGGTCTAGAAGTGTGGATGTTAACTGGAGATAATGAGCGTACGGCGCAGGCAATCGCGGCATCGTTGGGCATCGAGCGTGTTATGGCGCGCGTATTGCCGCAAGACAAAGAAGTAAAAGTAAAATTATTGCAATCCGAAGGAAAAATAGTTGCAATGGTTGGAGATGGCATTAACGATGCACCTGCGCTCACTTCTGCTGATGTGGGTATTGCTATGGGGACAGGAACCGATATTGCTATTGAATCTGGCGATATCACGCTCATTGCCGGAGAGCCATCTTCTATTGCAGATGCAATCGTGGTAAGCCGCCGTACGGTGCGCAACATTAAGCAAAATTTATTTTGGGCATATATTTATAACATTATATTGATTCCGGTTGCTGCGGGAGTGTTGTGGCCCGCATTCGGATTATTATTAAATCCAATTTTTGCTGGAGGCGCGATGGCATTTAGTTCAATATCGGTTGTATTAAATTCGTTGCGTTTGCGTCGAGTTTGGTAATAAACATATATAAGTATATGATTAAAAATTATACTTTTCATGTTAGCGGCATGCACTGCAATTCTTGCGTGGTCTTGATTGAAGATAATCTTAAAAATGTGCCAGAAATAGAGTGCGTAAAAGCATCGCTTGCAAACTTTAGCGTTGAAGTGAGTGGAGATTTTGGAGATAAAGCACTAGAACATATTACTCGCGATTTGAGCGAAATTTTGAAACCTCACGGTTACACGCTTTCCATAGAAAAACAAAAACGCTTTGTTAGGTGGGCTGATTTTAAAATTGCTATTCCTGTTGCTATTGGGTTTATCGCTTTATTTATTTTTCTTCAAAAATTGGGAATTGTTAATTTAGTAAATGCAGAGCGTGTTGGCTATGGCACAGCTTTTGTGATTGGGCTTATCGCATCTATATCTACCTGCATGGCCGTGGTCGGCGGATTAGTGCTTTCAATGTCGGTTAGTTTTGCTAAGGAGGGTGATAAAGTGCGGCCTCAAATGTTGTTTCATATAGGCAGGTTAGTTTCGTTTTTTATTCTGGGAGGTGTTATTGGATCATTGGGGTCAGTTTTTCAACTAGGTCAAACAAGTTCTTTTGTTTTAAATTTTTTAGTAGCTTTAGTTTTGTTAGTGTTAGGCATTAATTTGCTGGATATATTCTCGTGGGCTAAGAAATTGCAATTTACTATGCCTAGTTTTTTAGGAAAACGCATACACAACATTAAAGATGCTCGTCACATTTTAATGCCGTTATTTTTAGGTTTAGCCACCTTTTTCTTGCCATGTGGATTTACACAGTCTATGCAAATTTATACGCTTACTACTGGTAGTTTTTGGACTGGGGCTTTGACTATGTTTATGTTCGCGTTAGGAACTTTGCCGGTGCTTGCTCTTTTGAGTTTTAGCTCCTTAGGAATTCACAAAAAAACTCAATCAGGAATATTTTTTAAGTCTGTGGGGTTAATCGTGATATTTTTCGGAATTTTTAATTTAATTAATGTATTCGTTGGTGCTGGAATTATTCCACCCCTGTTTAGTTTTTAAATATATATATGAAAATAGCCCCAATATTAATTTTAGTAGTAGCGGCTATATTTGGCGGGATGATTATTTTTGTTAGGAATGACGCTTCTAATAATATTTTAGAAGATGAGAATAATGTTAGTGTAGTAGACGGTAATCAAATTATTTCTATAAGCGCTAAGGGCGGTTATTCTCCTAAAATAAGCAATGCTAAAGCAGGTTTGCCTACGATAATTAGAGTGTCTACAAAGGGGACTTTTGATTGTTCTATAGCCTTGCGAATTCCAGCTTTAAATTATCGTAAAAATCTGGCAATGACTGGAACAACTGATATAGAAGTGCCCCCACAGAAACCTGGTGCTGCCATTCAAGGGTTATGTGGAATGGGAATGTATAGTTTCAAAGTCAATTTTAATTAGGAGGTTAGAGCCTATGCCCTCAGGAACGCTTCGTTGGTTGCGTGCCTATTGCGGCGCCTTCACAATGTCTTTTTTTGCCTTTTGCGTCACGCTGGTTCTCTGCCAAAAACTTTCCGAATCTTTAGAATTGGTTTTGCCATCTGTTGCCGCTCTTTTAGTTTTAGTTTATATGCCGCGCATACTTTACATGTGGGCCCTAGATTTAGATGTTACCGAGCAACGGCTTTATAGGGAATTAAATAGAGAGCAAAAATTACAAGAAGCTAACGAGATTGAAGAAATAAGCGAAGATGAAGATAGTGGTGGTGAATTTCCGTTAGAGGGAAATGATGGTTCTGATATTCATCGCAAGTTTTAAATTTAATATTTTAAGTGCGCGCGGCGACTAAAACGATTATTTTCTTTGCGCCATTTATTTTTAAAATCTCAGAGATGGTTCTAGCAGTAGTTCCAGTAGTGTGCACATCATCTATCAGTAATATATTCCTTGCTTTTAAGTTGATATTAGTTAATTCAAAACAGCCGATGAGATTTTTCTCTCGGTTGTTTTTATCTTTGACTTCAGTTTGTGCTCGGGTTGGTTTAATTTTGATGAGCGATTTTGTATTAATTGGTAAATTTAAACTTAAGGCAATTTTCCTAGCTAAAATTTCTGATTGGTTAAAGCCTCTTTCTTGTAAGCGTTTTTTGTGCAGCGGCACGGGTATAATTATAAAATTTGTTAAGTTTAAATTTAAAGAATTTATATAGTTAATCATAATATGCGCGATTGGCACAGCTGCTGCGCGCACATTATGAAATTTCAACGAGCAGATTAGTTTTTCTATTATTGGATTATTATAATTACAAGCTGCTGCTAAAGAATATTGAGCTTTGGGATGGCAAAAATTTTTATTGTTAGGTAAACGATTTCTGCAAATAGAACAAATAAGAGTGTCATATGGAATTATTTTCTTTAAGCACGCTAAGCAAATTTGTTTATCTTTCGTATTTTTGTCTAATTCAACATTGCAAATTAAGCAGATTGGTTTGAACAGAATGTCTAAAAGTATGTGATATAATGTATTCATAGATTATGTTTCCTATCTTTAAAAAAATATTTTCTCCAAGCGCATATTTAGCTGTTGACATTGGAACAGCATCTTTAAAATTGGCATTAATTAAGCATGATAATAAAACCAAACCCCAATTTTTAAATTATGGATATTTAGAGAGTTTTGAATATTTGGAGCGCAATAATGCTGCTTTTCAAACTAGCACTTTGCGTTTAGGAGAGCAAGAAATTGCTAATTATATAAAAGCCCTAATGAAAGAGAGCCAAATAAATTCTTGTCCAGCGATTGCTTCTTTGCCTAGTTTTTCAACGTTTACAACGCTTATGGAAGTGCCAGCTATTTCAGATGCTGAAATTAGCCAATCTATTACTTTGCAAGCCAGGCAATATATCCCAATTCCAATCGAAGACGCTGTTTTAGATTGGGTTAAAGTTGGAGAGAGAACAGAAGAAGATGGAACTAAAAAAACACAGCTATTTTTAATTTCAGTCCCTAAAGATATTATTGAAAAATACAGAAAAATCTTTAAGTTAGCTAATTTAGAATTAAAATATTTAGAAATAGAAGGGTTAAGTTTAGCTCGCGCGCTCACTAATTCATCTACTCCGTCATCGTTAATAATTGATATAGGGTCTAGGTCTTCAGTTATTATTGTTGCTGAAAATGGTTTTCCTAAATTTATCAATCAGACGGATTTTGCTGGCGGTTCACTAACCTCTGCAGTCGCAACTAGTTTAGGGTTGGCTTCTAGGCGCGCAGAAGAAATTAAAAGGCGTAAAGGATTGACATCTTCTGGCGGAGAGTATGAGTTATTCACAGTGTTGCAGCCCATGTTAGATGTTATAATTAATGAGAGTATCCGCGTTAAAAAGAATTATGAAAATACTTATAAGTCTACTATAAAACAAGTAGCGCTTTCTGGCGGAGGAGCTAATTTGCCAGGTATTTTAGAGTATTTTTCTAGAGAGCTTGGTCTGCCAACTAAAAAAGCAGCGCCATTTGATTCAGTTAATTACCCAGAAGCAATGCAATCATTCATAGAAGATCTTGGTCCATTTTTTTCTGTAGCTATAGGACTAGGGCTAAAAAGCTTCAAGTAGCATTTAATATGAATAACTTACTTGACGAAGAAGAAAAGATAGAAGGCGGCTGGCCATGGAAGATTTTAATTTTTATGGTGTTGTTTTGTACCACAACAGTGCTAGGTTATCTGGGTTTAATTTTTGGTTATCAGCCATTTTTAGAGTCAAGTATCGTTAATGCTCAAAATAAAATTGATAATTTAGCAAGTGAAGTTTCTTTACAAGACCAAAAAGATTTTTTAAAATTTTATTCTCAAGTTATTAACTTGAGGACGATTTTAGCAGATCACGTGAGTCTTAAAAACTTTTTCATTTTTTTAGAAAAAGAAACTAATCAACGAGTAGCTTTTGAAGTCTTGTCGTTAAATATCCCAAAAAGAGAAGTTGTCTTAGAAGGAATGACAGATAATTATGAGCGACTTAGTGAGCAGTTAGAGGCTATTAGTAGATCAAAAGAAGTTAGTAATTATATTTTAACCCAATCTCAAATCGTAGATGGGCGTATTCGTTTCCGAGTTTCAATAACCCTAGAACCTTTAATTTTTTATTGAATAATATGAAATCATCCACGAAAAGAGTTTTGAGTTTGCTTGGTAGCACCGGGTTGTTTGTGGCAGCGCTTGTTATTTATGCGCTTTTGCTGACTCCAGCATATAATAATATTAATAAAATGCGCGGCGAATTGATTAGCCGAGAAATTGTTTTCAAAAATCAAAATGAGATTATTCAAAAAGTCAAAGAGCTGTTAGCACAATATCAAGAATCTACTAAAATTCAAGAAAATATTTCATTATCTTTGCCGCCAGATTTAAGAGCTTCATCTATAGTTTCACAAATACAAGCAATATCCCAGGTGAGTGGAGTATTAGTGCAATCTATTAATTTACAAGCCCAAGCTCTAAAACCGTCCAATCTTAATAAAGATATTAAAGCCTTAGGGTCAGTTGAAATTCATCTTAGGTTAGTTGGTCCATATGAAGGGTTGAAAAATTTTTTGAATCGTATAGCTACTAATGTTCGCATTATGGATGTGGTGGATCTTCGTACTGAAGTTAGCAACAAAAGTAATATTAATGCTTTAACACATAACATTATTATTAACGCTTTTTATCAGGCAGAATAATTATGGCTATTTTAATTGAAGAAGAAAAAAGACCAGTGAATTGGCTAGCGGTATTGATAGTTATTTTTATAGTGGCTGTTTTGGGTTTTGGAACTTATTATTTATTTTTTGCGCCGACACCAGCAATTGAAATTATTTTACCAGCTAATCTTCAGTCGGCTAATAAAGTTAATAATATTGCCGCTGATTCTTCTACCGTGTTAACAAGTGATGCATTTAAGTCTTTGAAAAATGATATAAGCGGGCCAGGCATTGGACAAACTGGGAAAGCTAACCCATTTCAGCCGCTTTAACTTCTATATGGATAGCAAAATTTTATTAAAATCTTTAGTTGATTCTGGTTCTTTAACACAAGATTCTGTTTCTATTTTATTGCGCGACTCGGTTTCTTTAAAAAAAGACATAGAAGATTTAATAGTAGAAAGAAAATTAGTCACAGATGAAGAATTAGCAAAAACAAAAAGTTCTATTTTGGGCGTGCCTTATAAATTGTTTAAAGCGGAGAATATTGTAAAAGAGCTTTTGGAAATTATGCCCGAGGCCACTGCTCGGGCATATAAAGTTTTTCCGCTAGAGAGAGATAAAAATTTATTAGTTGTTGGGATGTTGCATCCCGATGACGGAGCTGCTCAAGAAGCTTTACGTTTTGTTGCTAAGCAAAATAAGGTTAGTTTGGGAGTTTATTTAATTACTCAAAGCGATTTTGATACGGCTCTTCGTTTATATGCCCCATTTTCAAATGAAATTCAGCAAGCAGTACAGAGTTTAAACATAAAAGACGCAGAGGGCGGAATTAGAAGAGTTGAGTTACAAGCTGGCTCTAAAATAGCCGAAGAAGCGCCGATTATTAAAATAGTGTCTACTCTATTGAAAGAAGCTGTGCAAGTTAATGCTTCAGACATTCACATTGAACCAGAACGCACAAGGCTAAGAATACGATATCGTATTAACGGAAATTTGAAAGAACAAACTTCATTGCCTGCTGGGTTGCAACAGCCAATTATTTCGCGCGTTAAGATTTTGAGTGATTTAAAAATTGATGAAAATCGTGTGCCGCAGGACGGTCGTTTTAGGACAGAGATTTTTGGTAGAGATATAGACTTTCGCGTGTCAACATTTCCAACTCCGATGGGAGAGAAAGTTGCTATTCGCGTGCTTGATCCCACAACGGGCTTAAAAAGCTTAGACGATTTGGGGCTTATCGGGAGAAATAAGGAAATAATGTTACGCGCTATAGAAAAACCGTTTGGCATGATTTTAATTACTGGCCCAACAGGTTCTGGAAAAACAACAACACTATACGCTCTTTTGCAGATTTTAAATAAAGAAAACGTTAACATTATTAGCTTAGAAGATCCGGTGGAATATTTCGTTGAAGGAGTTAATCAATCTCAAGTGCGGCCAGAAATTGGTTATGATTTTGCATCTGGCTTACGGCAAATTTTGCGGCAAGATCCGGACATTATAATGGTAGGGGAAATTCGCGACAGCGAAACAGCGGCGCTTGCTGTGCACGCCGCGTTAACTGGGCATATTGTTTTTTCAACACTGCACACAAACAATGCCGCCGGCGTTGCGCCGCGGCTTATTGATATGAAAGTGGATTCTTTTTTATTGCCATCGGCCTTAAATCTAATGCTTTCGCAGAGACTTGTTGGGGCAATGTGTCAAAAATGTAAAGTCGAGGAAATTGCAAGTGGAGATTTATTAAAAATTATCAAAGAAGAAATAAATAAGTTATCTAATGAAGTACGAGCGAATTTAAATATTCAAGAGCCTTATAAAATTTATCATACAACTGGTTGCGAAGAATGTGGCGGCAAAGGCGTGGTTGGCCGAACAGCCTTATTTGAAGTATTAGAAATGACGCGCGAAATGGGCGAAATTATTACCAGTGGAGTTAGCGAAAATAAAATTGAAGCAGAATCTATCCGCCAAGGAATGATAACGCTTCGCCAAGACGGAATTTTAAAAGCACTAAATGGTTTAGTTAGCTTAGAAGAAGTTCTAAAAGAAACTTCGGAGTAGGGAGACGTGGTGCTGTCATTGCGAGGAGGTTTTACGACGCGGCAATCGCATGAGATTGCTTCGGATGTCCTCGCAATGACGAAATGCACATTATCCACATGCACCTTGACAAATAGCTTTTATTCTGCTACACTGCAAGTGGAATATAAGACCGTTCTTTTTAATGAATTTCAGGG
>CAYIVT010000007.1:16435-18037 GCA_964366955.1 uncultured Candidatus Saccharibacteria bacterium
ATTCTGCTACACTGCAAGTGGAATATAAGACCGTTCTTTTTAATGAATTTCAGGGATGTAAAAATCTTTTTGTGTTCTCTTTTCTGGAGACTCAAAATGGTCAATTCGTGGCGCACAAAGTCGCGGCGCGAAGCTGCGGAGGCCGGTATCCTTCCTCTGGCGGCGACGACGGTAATCAAGCCGTCGCCACCGAATGTTGGCACCCGTGAAGCGGTTGCCGATATCAAGCAGGCGGCGCTTGTTGCGCCGCCTGTGGAGCGACCGGCTTTGCCGGTGCTCAATGTTGGAGATTTGATTCTCCGGCCAGTGCGTTTCCTTGGCGGCGCGCTCTGCGAAAAGGAAGTCTTGAATGTTTGCTTCGGGCGGTCGGAAGATCGCAAGTCGCGTACGTTCAAGGCTCGGCGCGGATGGGAGTTCGCGCCTAGTGAATGGGTCGCAACTGAAATGAGCGGCCGTGGGGTGGTGTGCTTTTCGGAAGAGGAGCCGCCTCGCGGCTGGACCCACTTCATTGTCGTGAAGGTGGGTCGTGGCGGTCGCACGGCAACCGTGCGGCCGGTTGTCGGCGATCTTGGCAAGCTTTTTGCCAAGTTCACCGAACTCGGACCGCTTGTCGTGGTCCGTGGCATGGATGAGGCTCTCGCGAGCCTCAAGGAGGTGAAGAGCTAAAAATTGTTTTCTGTTTTTGAATAATTCTTTTTCGAGAGGTGTCTATGTTGTACCCTTGCTCCTGTGCTCACAAGACGCAGGACGAATTTCATGGTCAGGGTTGTCGCGTGCACACCGTTGGCGGAGGGAAGGGAAGGGATAACACCCGCTCCCTTCGTTGCACCGTGTGTAGCGACGAAAAGAAGATTCAGTTGAAGAAGGAAAAGAAGGAGGTGAAGAGCTAAAAAACCAACTGCCCGCTCCGCGTAGTAATACGCGGGCGGGCAGTTTTAATAAATGCCCTTGACGCAATTTTGTGGCTTGCTATACTACTATTTATCACAGGATGAATAAGTTTATACATATTTTAAAGCGTGGCGAATAACTTGCGATTTTTGTCGTATGTTCATAAGCCGCGTAAGCGGTTTTTTCAAATAAAATATGTTTCTTCGGTTCGAAAGAATTTTGACATCCGAATAGTTTAATAACTTTTAGGGAAAGTTATTAAACAAGTAAAGCAATTTCAACGAGAAATTAGAAATTATTTTTTATTAGTGGTAATAAAAAATAATTTCAAAATCATTAAAATTTTTCAGTATTTTGATGATCGGTCTTAAGAGCATTACTTTCCTCATTAAATAGTGGAAAGTATGCAGCACCCCGCTCAGAGATAAGAATTGTATAAATTGTGTATAAAAATAACTTTATACTCTGTGAAGTAATTGAATTTTGCATTATAGCACGAGGCGCTTCGAGGAGTTGTACCCATAGAGGTACTACGACGAGAAGTAACGAAGTGATGTGATGAAAAATTAAATTGCCAAATTCTTATTTGTGAGCGGGGTGTATAAGGGCGTATGGTGGATGCCTTGACACAAAATGACGATGAAGGACGCGGTGTAGCTGCGATAAGCTTCGGGGAGGTGCTTAGCAACCTTTGATCCGGAGATTTCCGAA
>CAYIVT010000008.1:0-17354 GCA_964366955.1 uncultured Candidatus Saccharibacteria bacterium
TGAATGGAACTTCGGCTGGGCTTGTTACTGAGAGTGCGCCAGCAGTTGGGGTGATAATAACAGTTGTAGAATCAGACAGTTCCCCTCCCTGATTACCACCAAGAAAATTGCT
The DNA here is from genome assembly GCA_964366955.1 of uncultured Candidatus Saccharibacteria bacterium. Lineage (GTDB taxonomy): Bacteria > Patescibacteriota > Minisyncoccia > UBA6257 > JAUSGH01 > CAYIVT01. The sequence continues at coordinate 113 of CAYIVT010000008.1, forward strand.
AAATGTATACGAACGCACTCTTACCCAATGTGGGCTAGAAACAAGATCGCTTGCAGTAACAGCTAAAGTTGTCCAAACACCATTATCTCCATTTCCGTCATAGCCAGTATAAGATTTAAAAACTAAAGCATTTATATTAGTACCCTCACTTAAGTCGCTATCATTAAAATAAAAAGTGGCAAGAAAACCCTCTCCAGAATCATAATTAAAGTCATTATCTGGAGTAATTGTCCAATACCCACTAATTTTTTTAGTTGAATCAATACCAGAATTTGAAATATATGTATGCTCTAAGTCTGTTTTACCTACTGTAATATTACCCTGCGATGTCACTGATTCAACCGCAAGCACAACTTTATTTTCACTATCTCCACCAACATTAAATGTTTGAGAAACATCACTTCCCACAATAAATGGACGAGCAAGTTTTGCCGAAACATAACCACTGTCTTGAGTTACGCTACTAAGCGCAGTTAATGTCTTTGTGCTGCCCGTTACTGTTCCGGCGGTTAAATTTAATGTTCCATTAACAGTCGCATTCGCGCTCAATGCGACATTATTTGTTGTATTTACCGTTAAATTATTAACTTTAGTTGCAGGGCTAGGCAGTTCTGACCCAGTATTAATTGCGGAGGAATGCTGTGTATAGGAAATATTTGCTTTATCAGAACCAGCAAGAGTTGGGGTAACATCGATTGTACCAGCAGTGCGCTGAATTGTTGCACTATTAGACAATGTTAAGTTGCTATTAGTTGTAAACAAACCTAATTGTAGAAATAAATTACTAACAATAGTCGCTGCACCGTTTAATATTGCCCCAAGAGCATTATTTATAGTTAAGCTATTATACGAAGCTGGAAATATTGTTTGCGAAGCATCTCCGCTATAGTTAATAGCGCCATTAACAACCAAAGAAGATAATCCTGAAATATCCTGGCTATTACTTAACGTTAATTCCGTACTAGAATTTACGGTTAAAGAACCTAATATAGTGCCGCTTCCAGTAATAGTTAAATTGCTAGCAATTGTTATTACATTAACATCTATTGTACCACTATTAGACAAAGTTGAATTATTAAAAGTTAAATTACCATTATTAATAATATCTCCAATTGTTCCACCAAAGGCCACCGTAACTGTGCTAACAGGACGCAGGGTATGTCCACTGTCAATTGACAGTGTCCCTCCGTTAGCAATAGTTATAGTGCCACTGCCAGGATTAATAATACTATCTTCAATTCCACCATCACGAATAGTAACTGCTCCAGTTACCTGAATATTGGCATCAATATTAGGCGTTGCTTCTGTGCCACGCAAATCAACAGTCCCCCCAGAAAAGATTAACTCCCCCGTTCCTCCATTTTTAGTAAGAGTTCCAAGCTTATTAAAAGTTCCTCCACTAATCGTAAGATTATAATTATTTAAACGCCAAGTACCAAGAGCAGCAATCGTTAGTGATGTAGGAGAAGAAAGCGCAACGCCCGAATTCCACGTTGCGCCATCCGATACGGTTAATGTTCCAAATGCGATGCTACCTGATCCGCTATAAGTCATCACTCCTTGGTAAAGATCGTCAATAGATAAAACATCAACTGTGCCATTATTAACAAAGCTAGAAGTATTAATAGCTAAATTACCATTATTAATAACATCTCCCAGGGTTCCGCCGGAAGCAATAGTTAGAGTATTCACTGGGCGTAAAGTCATTCCTGTATCAACTAATAAAGAACCACCGGAAGAAATAGTGATTATGCCGCTACCAGGATTAATTGTACTATTTCCATTAATATCACCGTCACGAATAATAACTGATCCACCAGTTACCTGGATAGGAACATCAATATTGGGCGTTGCTTCTGTGCCATAAAAATCAACAGTCGCGCTAGAGCCAGAAAGAATTAATTTAGCAGTTGCATCATTATTAACAATACTGCCAACTTTAGTTAAATTACCACCCGCTGTAAAGCTGCCATCTAATCTCATAATTGCACCAGAATTAATAGTTACTGGGCCAGATAAAGTAAATGTACTTCCTGGCACTAACACTCCCTCGCTCATAATTTTTCCAATAATAGCAGTACCTCCACTTTGAATAGTAATAGGACCAGCAAAAGCCGTGGAACTATCAACCGTATTATCAAATGTCACTGAATGTCCTGAAACAATAATTGCCCCGTCTGTAATGTTTGGCACTTGATTATATGGAGACCAGCCAATAGTTCCACAAGCTTCATCAAAATTAGGTGTATAATATGGCTCAAATGTACCTGGAGTAAAAAAGTTTCCGCTAACAACTGAGCGCGGAGGATTATTGCTATATGGATCATTTCCCCACCCGGCAGTAAACTCACATGCAAATGCTTTATGGCTAAAATTAAAAAAGAAAAATACGCTAATCACCGTAATCGATGAAACACGAAAAAATAAAGAATTGAATTTTTCTTTGTACATAAAAACTAAACTGTACTGTCTTCTTTATTATATCAAAAACAACACATAACCATATGTGGATAAGTTTGCAAGAAAAAACCAAAAAATATTATGCTAATATAGAAATATGGCGTATTTTAGGTTATGTAAACCAATACATATTTTTGTGGCATTTATTAGCATAATTTTATTGATGCCATTACCAATTTTTGCCGCCACTGGCGTACCAAAAATCATCGCGCATCAAGGAATGTTGCTTGATTCTAATGCTAATCTCTTGGGAGGAAACGGCACAAATTATTGTTTTCGTTTTTCCATTTACAGCGATGCAGTCGTCGGCGCACCCGATACAAAATTTTGGCCGTCAGGAACTCCTGCTAACACAACAGTGAGCGTTCAAAGCGGAAGGTATAACGCAAACATTGGCGAAGCAGATACACTAAACTATAACTTCCAAGATAACGATGAAACATACTTAAATATCGAGGTTGCCAATTCAGTAGAAACTTCGTGTACTGGTGTATCTTCTTTTGAAAATCTAGGGCCAAGAAAACGTATTCTTGCAGCTCCATATGCAATAAATGCTGGCACTGTTGCCGGGAAAACATTTGCTGGCGCAGGAATGACACTTACCATCGGTGGCAACTTTACAACTTCTGGGGCAAGCAACTTAACACTCACAACAACTGGAGTAACAGATGTAACACTGCCAATATCTGGAACGCTTGCAACACTAAATGGATCAGAAACATTGACTAATAAAACATTAACAACACCAATTATCTCAACAATAGTAAATACCGGCACACTCACATTGCCTAATTCATCAGACACGCTTATTGGCCGAGCAACTGCTGATACGCTCACCAATAAAACATTGGGATCAAATGTTATTTCAAGTGGTGATAACACGCTTTCTTTGGGCGCCGCAAATAATCGCTGGAAAGATTTATATCTTGGCCCATCATCGCTTCACATTGGTTCAACTGCCGCCCAAACAGGAATTGCGCGCGATTGGACATTTAACATTCAAACCAACGATGTCCTTGATCGCGGAAATTTACGAATTTTAGAAGGCGAAACACGTGTTGCTGATTTTACACCAAGCGGCGCATTTACAATTGGCACATCAACTTCAGCAGCCACTCGTTTAACTGTTTGGGGGTCTGGAACAACCACTGCATCACTTGCAAATTTTCTAAATAGCTCTTCATCAACTCTTCTAACATTACTAGAAAATGGAAGATTTGGACTTGGCACTTCAACGCCTTCTGCTCAATTTTATATATGGAGCGCAACAACAAGTTCAAGTGAAGCAATAGTTAGTATTGCCGATAATGCCTCAACAACTCTATTCACTATTTTAAATAACGGCAATGTGGGCATTGGCACAACAACGCCAAATCTTGGCCCATTAGAGCTAGGTTCTGGCGCGCATGTAACTGCTGGCGGAGTTTGGACTAATGCATCTAGTAAATCGCTAAAAGAAAACTTCACCGAACTTAACTCAAATGAAATATTAAATAAAATAAAATCACTTTCTATAACTCAATGGAATTACAAAACAGAAAATGCATCAACAACTCACATAGGTCCTATTGCCGAAGAATTTTATAATGCTTTTAAAACTGGCGGAGATCAAGGCACTAAATCTATTTCCAGCATAGACCCAAGCGGTGTTGCTCTTATTGGCATTCAAGAACTATCCAAACAAATAGATACATTAAATGATCGTATTACTGTTGGTCTTGCTTCAGTCGGAGTAACAGTAAATCAAGCTATTACAGATTTTCAAGAATTAACAACAAGAAAAATAACCATTACTCGCGCAGACATTGAAGAAGCTTTTATTAAATCAGCTGAAATTGTTAAATTAAAAGTATTAGACTTATTTAAAATTAAAGACCGCGCAACTGGAGAATTTTTCTGTGTTTTTATAGAAAATGGCGTATGGCATCAAGAAAAATGTCCTGATGGTGAAATAATTATAGAACCAGCATCTGGAACAATAGACTCAAATGGTCAACTTCTTGGGTTTCCTATGGAAGCAACAAGCACTGCCCCAACTAGCACATCAACAGAAATTATAATAGCCGCCACCTCAACCACTGACAGTATAGAAAATATGCCACAACAATAAAAAATTCCCTCCTCACAAGGGAATTTTTTATTAACTTTAAATTAACGAAATAGCAACTATTTCACTGCTTCTTTAAATAATTTACCAGCACGGAACTTTGGCTTTGTAGAAGCGGCAATTTGAATTTTTTCACCAGTCTTTGGGTTAACACCCATTCTGGCTGCGCGCTTAACTACTCTAAATGTTCCAAAACCTGGAAAAGCAACTTCTTCTCCGCGACCTAATGCTTTGATAATTAAATCTAAGAAAGATTCTACGCATTCCAAGGATTTCTTTTTAGTTTCCATCCCCGTTGCCTGCATAAAAGCTTCTGCAAATTCAGCTTTTTTCATAAAAATTTATTTTGAGCCTAAGCTCGACCTTTAAATTAATGTTACTAATATTTAGAAGTATAGCAAATTAACACGCTAATACAAGGCTATACGCGTAGCAATTTAAAATCCCATTGATTTAAGTCAATGGGATAAAAACTAATTTTATTTCTTCTCCTCTAAAAAATAATTCCATTTTTTAATACCGTCCTCAATCAATGCCAACCCTCCAATAAATCCGCCAATAGTAGCACTGCCAAATATTAAAACTAAAGCAAAACTCGAAAACGTTTTTACGCTCAAATCTAAAACACTAGAAGTTTTCGCTGCTTCTTCCATGTTATTTTTTATCAAAAAACAAACAAATAACATTGACACAAAAGCAAAAAATACGCCGATTAAACCACCAAAAATCATAACTAATGCAATCATTTTTACCTCCTGTTAAGAAACTAATAAACTACTTAGCATATTCTACTGCTCGAATTTCTCTTATAACATTAACCTTAATTTCGCCGGGAAATTTCAATTCTGTTTGTACTTTAGTAGCAATATCTTTTGCTAATTGCAATGCACCAAAGTCGTCAACTTTTTCTGGAGTCACAAAAACCCTAATTTCTCTTCCAGCAGAAAGAGCGTAAGCGGCTTTTACTCCAGAAAATCCAGTGGCAATTTTTTCTAAATCTCCTAAACGCTTAATATAATTTTCCATTGTGTCGCGCCTAGCTCCGGGCCGTGCCGCAGAAAGCGCATCTGCCGCAGAAACTATAAAAGATTCTGTTGTGGAATATGGATATTCTTCGTGATGCGACTCCATCGCTCTAATCACCAATTCATTCACTCCATATTTTTGCAAAATTTTACGCCCCAATTCAACATGCGTGCCCTCAACCTCATGGCTAATCGCTTTGCCAATATCATGGAGCAATGCTCCGCGTTTTGCAATATCAATATTAGCCTTCAATTCTGCAGCCATCATGCCAGCAATGTGCGCCATTTCTATTGAATGCGCCAATACGTTTTGTCCATAACTAGTTCTAAAATGCAGCCTTCCTAGAAGACGAATAATTTCTTTTGGCAAATCTAAAATTCCAAGCTCATAAGCGGCAGCCTCTCCAATTTCCATCATTCTTTTTTCTAATTCACTTTGAGCTTCCTCTACTTTTTCTTCTATCTTAACTGGCTGAATACGCCCATCTTTAATTAATTTTTCTAAAGTCAAACGCGCCACCTCACGACGAAATGGATCAAATGAAGATATGATTAAAGTTTCTGGAGCGTCGTCCACAATAAGCTCCACTCCTGTTAAACGCTCTAAGGTTCTAATGTTCCGTCCTTCTCGCCCGATAATTTTTCCCTTAAGTTCTTCATTCGGAATTATAAAAACACTTGTGGTTAAATCTGCCACATGACTACGCGCATAACGCTGCATGGCAGTTGTAATAATATCCAAACTCTTTTTTTCTATTTCATCTCGGCGAGACTGCTCTAATTTTTGAATAGATTGCGCCAAATCTTTGGCATAATCTTCTTCTATGCGCTTTAAAAGCAACCCCCTAGCTTCAATGGCAGACATTTGAGCCACCCGCTCAAACTCTGCTTTAATGTTCTTTTGTAGATCAGCTACTTGAGATTTGCCAACATTAACACTCTCCAATTCTTTAATTAAATTAGTTTCTTTAGCTAAAATTTCTTTAATCTGCTTTTCTAAGCCCTCTTCTTTTTTCAATAAGCGAGCCTCCAAACTAACCAATTGAGATTTCTCTTCTCGCTGTTGTTTAGAAACCTCTTCTAAAAGTGCTGCTGCGCGATCTTTAGCTTCTAATACTAATTCACGCGCATGTATGCGCGCTTCTTCATATTCTGCTTTAGCTTTAGCTTCAACTGATTTAGCATTTTTACTAGCGCTAAACTCTCTAACAAAGTAGCCAACTACTCCTCCTAGCACTAAAAGCCCGGCAAATATTAACACGGTATATAAAGTCATAAAATTTTATAGTTCTTAAAATAATAATAGGCATCATAACTAAATATAACTTTACCAAATAAGCAAATGTTTGTCTACAATAAAAATTTCCCTGCAAAATTAAGTTTGCAAGGAAACAGTAAAGTGGCTACTTATGGCATCACTTCTATCAATCACTGTCACTATCGCACAGCTACATCGCCTAGAGAGTGCTGCCGCAAAAAGTTCAGCCGACAATCTTTCACCAAAACGCAAAAAACATTGCTTTTTTTGTTCATCGCTAACACTATTGCAACCATGAGCCCATTCTACAGCACTATTAAGCGACCTAAAAATATTCATTAAAACTCCAACTGGAACACCTAGACCACTGGCCATGGCGCAATATTTTGCACGCACTAATCGATAATGACCAGTGGTTAACCAATGCTTAATTAATTCTGGCACGGGAACAATAAAAATAACTTGTTCCTCGTCTGCATTGCTAAGCACTTCTTCGGCTTTATCTAAGGCTACTTCAATAGCACTAGCTGAACTGACATCTTCTACGCCAAGCATCACCAATCTAACAGCCTTCCACTCGCTCATATAACCTCCGATAGAACTGGATGACCATATAAAACACCTAAACAATATATCATAATTCCTATATAATACAATTATGAAACGCACTGTTGTGTTAACTATTATTGATGGCTGGGGCATAGGCCGCGATGATTCTACTAATCCAATACACACCACCAATCCAGCCAACCTCAATTATATCAAGCAAAATTATTTATCTGGCGCGCTTCAAGCTTCTGGCATTGCAGTTGGACTACCATGGGGCGAAGAAGGCAATTCCGAAGTTGGCCATTTAACAATTGGCGCCGGAAAAGTTATTTACCAACACTATCCACGCATTTCTTTAGCTATAAAAAGTGGAGAATTTTTTAAAAATAAAGTTTTAAAATCCGCATTTGATCACTCAATTAAAAATAATTCTGGGGTGAATCTAATTGGACTTTTGACCGAAGGCAATGTTCACTCCTCTTTTGAACATCTAGAAGCGCTCATTAAATATGCGCGCATATCTGGAGTCCAAAAATTAAATATTCACATTGAAACAGATGGCAAAGACAGTTCTCAAAAATCAGCTCCAAATCTTATTAAAAAACTGCAAAAAATAATGGCAGAAAATAACTTAGGCGTTCTTGCTAGCGTTTCAGGAAGATTTTACGCGCTAGATCGTGATGGTCACCATGACCGCACCAAACAAGCTTATAATGCGATGATTGGCAACGGCAAAAAAATAGAAAACATTGAAACTTGGCTAGAGCAAAATTATAATAAAGGCTTAGACGATCAATTTATAGAACCAGCAACTATCTCTACAAATAATTGCATAAAAGAAAACGACGCTGTGATATTTTTTGACTTTAGAGAAGATAGCGTTCGCCAAATAGCAGAAGCTTTTATTCTACCAGATTTTAATCAATTTTCTATTTTAGATAATTCCAAACTAAAGGTTATTACTTTCACAAAATATTCACCAAAATTCAATTGCGAAGTTGCCTTTCCTCAAGATGTTATTGAAAAACCATTAGGGCTAGCCTTATCCGAAGCTGGAAAAATTCAATTAAGAATAGCGGAAACAGAAAAATATGCACATATTACTTATTTTTTTAATGGATTAAATGAACCGCCCTATCCTAGCGAATACAGAATTTTAATTCCCTCTCAAAACATCGCTCGCCATGATGAACACCCAGAAATGATGGCAAAAGAAATTACTTCTCGCGCCATTCAAGCAATTGAAGAGCGCAGCACGGATTTTATATTAATCAATTTTGCAAATGCTGATCTCATTGCGCATACTGGCAACTTCGAAGCGGGAGTTAAAGCTATAAATGTCATAGACCAAGAAATACGCCGTTTATTGGATTGTGTTTTAGAAAATAATGCTATTCTAATTATTACCGCCGATCATGGCAACATAGAACAAATGGCAGACCCCGCAACCGGCCTACCAGAGACAAAACACAATTTAAGCCCAGTCCCTATCTATATAGTTGGTCAAGAATTTGTTAGCATAAAAACAAATGAACAAACTGAACGCGCCCAAAAAGAAATTGTCGGCGTACTCTCCGACGTAGCTCCAACTATCCTAGAAATAATGAACCTCCCAAAGCCAGCTCAAATGACCGGCGAAAGCCTTTTAAAAAACTTAACATAGCTTAGTACTTAACATTGGGTATTTAGAAGTAAGTACCATGAACGCATACTTTATTCCAAATACCAAATACTACGTACTCCCCCAATGCTCTCCCTCATATCATATTTCACAGGCAATATACTCGGATTATTGATAGCTAATCAATATATAGATGGCTTTGAAATAAGCGCTAATCTAAAACACGTTGCTATCATTGCCCTACTATTAACCATGGGCAATATAGTAGTACGCCCCATTCTTAAGATGATATTTGCTCCGTTAATCTGGATAACTCTTGGATTATTCATCATAATTATAAATGCTTCAATATTATTTGCCGTTGACTTTATCTCAAATTTAATTACAATAAATGGATTAGAGGCTTTAATATACAGCACTCTAACTATCAGTATTTCTGTAGTAATAATCAAATCTATTCTACGTTTTTTCTTTAAACCAAAACCCTTATGAACCTAATTACATTATCTCAAATCATAGTCGGCGCTTTAATTATTATTTTAGTCCTACTGCAAGAAAGCTCATCTGGATTAAGCGGAGCTTTTGGTGGCGGCGATAACAGCGGCTCATACCACACTAAACGTGGTCTTGAAAAAATTATTTTCTACGCAACTATACTATTAGTTCTTATTTTTACGGCCCTATCTTTGACGCACCTACTTTAAAGTTACATGTTTTCTCACATTCAAGGCACTATTGCGTCTCTAAGTTCCAAAGAAAAAAGCGTGTTCTATGCGGCGCTTAGTTTTTTAATTTTATCTTTAATTCTAGTATTAATAAATTCCATTTATAAAAATACAACTTTAGTCCCCAAAATAGGAGGTGAGCTTATTGAGGGTTTTATCGGCCAACCGTCAATCGTCAACCCAATTCTAATAACAACCAACGACATAGATAGAGACTTAAGCGCTTTATTGTTCGCTAATCTAGACGCATTAACCGAAAAAATAGAATCTAAAGACCATGGGCAAACATGGACGCTTACTTTAAAAAAGAGTGTGAAGTGGAGCGACGGCGAACCACTCACAGCTAGTGACGTTATCTATACGCTAAACACAATTCAAGATACGAACACTCGCTCGCCGCTTCTCATAACATGGCAAGGAGTTGTGGCGGAAAAATTAAGCGACTATGAAATTAAATTTACCCTTAAAGCTCCTTATGTATTTTTTAACGACAATATCAAATCATTAAAAATCATTCCTAAGCACATTTTCAATGCTATTCCAAACGAGAACATTAGACTTTCAAATTATAATCTTGAGCCAATAGGCAATGGTCCGTATATATTTAAATCAAGCACTAAACGCAAAGATGGTTTTATTACAGATTATTACCTTTCCCCAAATCCTAATTACATCAAAAATAAACCATACATAGAAAAACTACATTTAAAATTCTTTGAAAATAGCTCTGAAATAATTAAAAACTTTAACAAACTAGAAATTACCAGTGTTGGCGGTTTAAACTATCAAGAATTAGACAACATAACAACAAACTATCAAGCCCATAACCTAAGCATCCCTCGATATTATGCCCTTTTCTTCAATCAAAGCGTCAACATTGCACTTAAAGAATTAAACGTTCGCAAAGCCCTAAATTTAGCTACTAATAAAAATAAAATTATCCAAGACATCTTCCACGATGAAACAGAAATATCTCAAGGACCTTTAACAAAATCAATTGATAGTTTTGATGAATCAATCTATACAACAGAGATATTCTCTCTAGAAAAAGCTCAAGAAATTCTAGAAAATAACGGATGGAAAATCGGTAGCGATGGCATTAGAGAAAAACAATATGGCCGAGGCAAATTAAAACTGGACTTTGAAATTGTTGTTCCTCAAATAAAATTTTTAATAGACACAGTTGATATCATAAAAAACGACTGGGCGAAAATTGGTGTTAAACTTCTGCCCATCATTATAACCCCACAAGAAATCAATGATCGTGTTATTAAGACCCGTAATTACCAAATAATTATTTTCGGCAATATCCTGAAAAATAATCCTGATATTTTTGCTTTCTGGCATTCTTCTGAAAGATTTTATCCCGGATTAAACTTAGCTGTATACGAAAATAAAACAGTAGATAAACTTTTAGAAAATATTCGCAAAGACGACGATATTGAATCTCGCCATAAAAATCTTTTAAAACTACAATCAACTATATATTCAGATATTCCAGCTATTTTCTTATTTTCTCCTCGTTATCTATACATCACATCAAAAAATCTTAGCGGCTTTTCTACAACAACTACTCCGACGACACCATCAGATAGATTTACTGCAATAGAAAATTGGTATCTAAAAACTCAACGGATTTTTAAGTAAAATTTGCTTTTATTACTAAAGCTTGTTATAATACAAATATTGTTAGATTCTCCTGATTTTATGAGATTATTTCAAACTCCTATTTTCTTACTATAAATTCTAGCTTTTACCGGCTTTTTTGGGCCGAGATGGCGAAATGGCAGACCTGTCTGCCGACAGGCAGGCGCACTAGTAACCAAACAACTTAAAGCCTCCATGGCGGAACTGGCAGACGCGTACGCTTCAGGTGCGTAAACCCGTAAGGGTGTAGAGGTTCAAATCCTCTTGGAGGCACTAATCAAAATTATAAATTAATTAATATTTTCTAGATTCTATCTTTATGACAGTAAAAAAATCATTACCAAAATTTTCGCTCATGAAACGCGCCTCTCACGGCCACAGAGCTACCACAGCCAAAATTACTTCAGCAACAAGCCCAGCAACAGAAAAAGACATATTACGCATTGTGCCATTAGGCGGACTAGAAGAAGTGGGTCGCAACTCTCTTTTTATAGAATACAAAAACGAAATAGTCGTCATTGATATGGGAATAGAATTTCCCATAGAAGAAACTCCGGGTATAGATTTCATTATTCCTAATGTTACTTATTTAGAATCTAAAAAAGAAAATATCAAAGCTGTTGTTATTACGCATGGACACTTAGATCACATTGGCGCTATTCCCTATTTAATGGGTAAACTTGGCAATCCACCAATTTACACGACCCTTCTGACAAAAGAAATTATCAACAAACGTCAGGATGAATTTCCTAATGCGCCAAAATTAAACTTTGTCATTGTAAAAGGCGGCGACCAATTAAATATTTCCAGATATTTTTCTGCAGAATTTTTTGGCGTAGCCCACACCATTCCAGATACAACCGGGGTTGTTTTAAAAACTCCAGCTGGTAATATTGCAAACTGCGCTGATTTTCGTATAGATTATGACTCACAGGGGGGGCCGCTAAGCTTAGAAGAATTTGAACGTATTGGCAAAATTGGCATTGACGCCTTACTATTAGACAGCACAAATGCAGAAGAAGAAGGGCGATCTATTTCTGAACGAGAAGTAGAAAAAAATTTAGAAAAACTTTTCGCTGAAGCGCCTAATAGAATCATTCTTTCCACTTTCTCTTCAATGTTAACGCGTATTGCTGAAATTATAAAAATAGCGGATAAACTCGGACGACGTGTTGCCATCAATGGCTATTCCATGAAAGCAAATGTTCAAATAGCTCAAAATTTGGGATATATGAAATTCCGAAAAGACCTGATTGTTCCTATAGAAGAAATAAGTAAATATCGTGATAACAAAATTTTAATTCTCTCAACTGGTGCCCAAGGAGAAAGTAAAGCAGGACTCATGAAAATAGTTACCGGCGAACATCAACATCTTCGCATTAAACCAGGAGACTCTGTTATTCTTTCTTCTTCAGTAATTCCAGGCAATGAACGCAGCGTACAAAATTTAAAAGATAATCTACTAAGGCAAGGCGCTAAAGTTTTTACTCGTAAATTTATAGACATTCACTCTAGCGGCCACGCTCCGCAAGAAGAATTAAAACAAGTTATTAAACTTATTAAACCTCGCTATCTAGTTCCAATTCATGGCTACTACTACATGCGCGCAACTTGCGCAGAACTAGGACAAGAAGTTGGCATGCACAAAGACAATACTGTTGTTCTAGATAATGGCGAAGTTGCAGAGCTTAATCATGAAGGAATAACCATAACAGGAGAAAGAGTTGATGCTTTTTATGTTATGGTAGATGGCTTAGGAGTTGGCGACGTAGAAGAAGTTGTTTTGCGTGATAGAAAAATTTTAGCCCAAGAAGGCATGGTAGTAATTATTTTAACTATTGATAAAATGAAGCCTCGCTTATTGAAAAATCCAGATATTATTTCTCGTGGCTTTATTTACTTACGCGAAAATCAAGAAATTTTAGATGAGGTGCGTAAACGTATTCGTAATATAATTTTACGCCTCGGCACTCAAACAATAGACGGCGACTATCTCAAAACTTTAATCCGCGATCAAGTTGGCCAATATCTATACACAAAAACAAAACGCCGCCCAATGGTACTGCCAGTAGTAATTGAGGTATAATAGTAAATATGAATAAACCAATTTTAGTATCAGGCATTCAACCAACTGGCAAACTTCATCTTGGAAATTATTTAGGGGCTTTAAAAAATTTCGTTGACCTCCAAAATTCAGGCAAATACAACTGTTTATTTTTTATTGCCGACTATCACTCATTAACAGAAAACTACACGCCAGAAGAAAAGCAAAAACAAATTCTAGATCTTACTGCTTCCTATCTAGCAGCTGGCCTAAACCCAAAAAAATCTACCATATTCCTCCAATCAGATGTGCCAATTGCTACTGAACTTGCTTGGATTTTAAGCACATTAACACCGTTTAGCGAACTTCGCAGAATGACGCAATTTAAAGATAAATCTCTAGGCGAAGAAGAAAATGTTAATGTTGGTTTATTTACCTATCCTGTTCTTATGGCTGCTGATATCGCTTTATATAACACCAAATTTGTCCCGGTTGGCGACGACCAACTTCAACACCTAGAATTAACTCGTACTTTGATTCGTAAATTCAACAGCCACTTTGGAAAAACTTTTATTGAACCGCAACCGCTTTTAACAAAAACCCCTAGGCTTATGAGTTTAGATAATCCCAACAAAAAAATGTCCAAGTCTAGCCCAGAAGGATGCATTTTTATAGACGACCATCCAACAATCATAGAAACTAAAATTAAAAAAGCAGTAACAGATTCTGGCAGTGCTATTAGATTTGATGAAAAAAGTAAACCAGGCATAAGTAATTTATTAACTCTCATGAGCGACCTTTCCGGAAAATCAATAAACGAACTAGAAAGCGCTTTTGCTGGCCAAAACTACGGAGAATTCAAACACGCAGTTGCCGACACTGTTATAGACTATTTCGCTAAATTTAGAGAACAAAAAATTGCGCTTTCCAAAAAGCCTAAAAAATTATTAGAAATTCTCGCTTTGGGCAAGAAAAAAGCCGCCGCACTAGCAACAGCCAAAATCAAAGAAATCAAAAAGAGAATAGGAATATCCTCTTAAGTTGCTAAATGGGTTTATTTAATTTTTGAGCGGGTTTTGAGGCTGAAGCGGGCATGGTTTTTTGCGAAGCAAAAAGAGCGAAAGCCGAAACCCTGAGCAAGCCCCGCTGGGGCGAGCGAAGAAAGCGAAAAAATAAATAAACTACTCAAGAAAATATTTCTACCTCCGCACTCCCAGCCAAATTTTATTCCCTTCCATTTCTGTATCTACTTGAGCATCGTTTTTATCACTTTTCTTAAATTCAACAACCGATAACTTAGCATCTTTTTTAAGGGATAAAATATTATTCTCCAACACAACCCTAAACATATCTGGCAATTCTACACTCAAAATAACAATATCTTGTGGTTTATAGTTAGCAGACTGACGCAAATCTTGCACCATTCTCACAAATTCTCTCACTACCCCCTCTTCGCGCAATTCTTTAGTAAGCACGACATCTAACTCAACTTCTTTTTCTAATTTTGAATCCCAAACTATTTCTTTAACGTTCACCTCATCTTTTAAAATGTCCAGCAAGTCGCCTGCTATTTTACGCTTTTCGCTTTTAACTTTTAGCTTTTTAAGCGGTTGCCTAACCTTAATCTTGCTTTCTGCTCTAGCAGCCAAACCAATCGTTGCCAAACGCCGTACTTCTTCCATGCTCGCCAGCAAATCCTCATCTTCTATGCTCTTGTCAAATTCTGGCCAATCACATAAATGAACCGACTCTTGTTCTAATGTTTTTATGTTTTTATGTTCTAGTGATTTATAAAGACTCTCTGCAAAAAATGGCACAAACGGTGCAATAATTTTAGACAAAGTTAACAAAACTTCGCGCAAAGTAGCCGAAGCATTCTCTAAATCTTCACGACTTTGTGGTTGTTGAAACCTGCGGCGCGATCGCCTAATATACCACCTAGATAAATCATCAACAAAAGATTCAATTCCCCTCGCCGCCTCATCCATAGCATATGCATCCAAATCCTTCGTCACTTCCCCAACTAACTGATTAAGCCGAATCATAATCCATTGATCTAATATACCCATCCTCATCCACACCTTTTCACCTTTTCCTCCTTTGAAGGATCCGCCTTCGGCGGAAACCCTCCCTCCCTCCCCAACCCCGTATGTCTCCAAAAACACAAAAGAATTATAAACAATCGCAAAAAATCTCCTGAAAGTTTTTAGTAAATCATTCTCATCAAACCTTTTTGGTTCTCCGGAAGGGTTAACTGTATAAAAATGCCACCTTAAAACATCTGCGCCATATTTTTTTATCATTGCCATCGGTTCTACAACATTTCCCTTAGACTTAGACATTTTTTGCCCATTTCTATCCAAAACATGCCCCAAAGACAAAACATTATAATAAGGCACGCCCCGCTCTAGCAGTGTAGATACTGCGAGCAATGTATAAAACCATCCTCTAGTTTGATCAATTCCCTCCGTTATGTAATCAGCTGGAAATGCTTCCCTGCTATCCACTAATTTTTTATTTTCAAATGGATAGTGCCACTGGGCCCACGGCATAGCTCCAGAATCAAACCACACATCTGCCACTTCTTTCACTCGCTTCATCCGCGATTTACACTTTTTACATTTCAAAACAACTTCGTCTATATATGGCCTGTGCACATCAATCTCACCACTTCTATTATACGGGAAATTATGCACCTCCAATTTACGCGCTTGCCCTGGTTCAATATAATCCAACTCCATAAACTGTTCTGGAATCATATTCTTCAAAGCCCCTTCTAATATCCATAAAGGATCACCATGCCCAATAACTAAAATATTTTTACCTTTATTTTGCCTATTAATATCCAAAATAAACTGCATCATGCGTTTACGCACGTCAAAAAGGCTCTCTCCATCTTGTGGGGTTTTAGTAAATTCCTTAAGCGGATCACCATTAAAGTAATCTTTATATTCTTGAACTTTTTTACCGTTAAACACACCGCAATTTAACTCTACAATACGCTCGTCATATATAATTTCTTTAACTTTCAATTCTTTAGCTAATATCTCTGCTGTTTGCTTAGTACGATAATACGGCGAAGCAATTATTATATTTATTTTTTCTTTCTTAAGCTTTTTAACTGTGTCTAAAACTTGTTTTCTTCCTTTTTTAGTTAATTCCGAACGATTTTTATCATTCTCTTCCCCAGCAGCAATTATATTTTGTAAATTATGCTCTGCTTCACCGTGCCGCATAACTAAAAATTTATTACTAAAATAAGCCAACTTATCTAAATCTGCCATACCGCTCACAATTTCCATGTTGTCGCACTTTTCACACTCCCAAAATGGAAGTGGCGTACCCCAATAACGCTCTCTAGAAATAGACCAATCCTTAATATCTTTTAGCCACTCACCAAACCTCCCGTCCTTCAAGTGCGCAGGCACCCAATTTATTTTTTTATTATTTGCAAGTAAATCATCACGCAACTTACTCATTTCTATAAACCAAGAAACTCTTGCAAAATAGATTAAAGGCGTTGAGCACCTCCAGCAAAATGGATATGAATGTTCCACTATAGACCTAAAATAAAGTAGTCCACGACTAACTAAATCCCCCATAATGTCTTCGTCAGCACTTTTTATAAATTTCCCCTCTCCAGGAAAACCAGCTAAGACTTTGCCAGCATCATCAATTGTGAATGGCACTTCGTCGGGTTTAAGTTTCCATTCTTTTTTAATCAACTGCGAATCGTCTTCACCAAAAGCCGGCGCAATGTGAACCATTCCAGTTCCATCCTCTCCCCCAACAAAATCCGCCGCTAA
>CAYIVT010000009.1:0-16888 GCA_964366955.1 uncultured Candidatus Saccharibacteria bacterium
AATTCCACTTCTGCGCACATTCTCAAAATCTTCTAAACTCGTCTTCTTAACATTGCCATTTTTAGTAGCCATAACTAAATAACCATTGCTATCTTTGCCATAACTAACTACCGCGCTAATTTTTTCTTCAGATGGAATTTCTAAAAAATTATGAATAGATTTACCCTTAGATGTACGTGAAGCTTCGGGAATTTCATAAACTTTAGTTTGAAACACTCGGCCGCGATTAGTAAAAAATAAAATATTGTCATGAGTATCTGCAGAAACAAAATGGCTTAGAAAATCTTCTTCGGCAACATCTGAACCAATCAAGCCCTTACCGCCTCTATGTTGTGTTTTAAAAATCGCTGGCAATACGCGCTTAATTAAACCACTTTCGGAAAGCGTTATAATAACTTCTTCTTGCGGTACTAGGTCTTCTTCTCTGAATTCTTTGAGGCCCATTGCCATAACTTTTGTGCGCCGTTCATCGCCATATTTTTCACGTAAAATTACGAATTCTTCTTTGATGAGCTTTAAAATTTTAACTGGGCTACTTAATAGTAATTTAAGCTCTGCGATAATAGCTTTTTTCTCTTTTAATTCAGCATCTATTTTTTCGCGCTCTAAAGCTGCCAAAGTTTGCAAACGCATTTCTAAAATCGCATTTGCTTGGATTTCTGTAAATTTAAACTTACTAATTAAATTTTTACGAGCGTCGTCTTTATCTGCTGATTTTCTAATTGTGTTTATAACAGCATCAATTTCATCGAGCGCTTTAGCTAAACCAGTTAAAATATGGGCTCGCTCTTCTGCTTTGCGTAAATCAAATTCTGCTCTGCGACGCACAATAATTTTTCTGTGTTCAATGTGCGCAACTAAAACATCTCTAACTGACATCACTTGTGGCTGCAAACCATTTTGCAAAGCCAGCATGTTTAGGTGAAAAGTTTTTTGTAAATCTGTATATTCATATAGTTGATTTAAAACTTTTTGCGGAGCTGCATCATTCTTTAGTTCTACTATAATAGAAAGCCCTGTTCTGTCGGACTCATCTCTAATATCTCGTATACCTTCAATTTTTTTAGACTGAACTAAATCCGCCATTTTAATAATGAGTTCGGATTTATTAACTTGATACGGGATTTCTGATATTTCTATGTTATATTGTTCGCTTTTAGCGCCTTTGCGTTCGCGAATTTCTGCAACTGCCCGAATAGTTATTCCTCCGCGTCCGCTTATATATGCTTCGTTTATTGCTTTACGATCATAAATAATTCCACCCGTTGGAAAATCTGGGCCCTTAATAAAATTCATCAAGTCGATAGTTGGGGCATCGGGATTATCTATAAGGTGAAGGCTTGCATCAATTACTTCTCTGATATTATGCGGTGGAATATTTGTTGCCATACCTACGGCAATACCCACAGTACCGTTTAATAAAAGATTGGGTAATTTTGCTGGCAGAACTTTTGGTTCTTCCACTGAGCCATCATAGTTGGGCTGCCAATCAACTGTTTCCTTTTCAATGTCTAACAAAAGCTCCTCAGAAATTTTAGCAAGGCGGCATTCCGTGTAGCGCATTGCCGCAGCGCTATCGCCATCAACAGAGCCCCAGTTCCCTTGGCCTTCAATAAGCGGGTATCTAAGTGAAAAGTCTTGCACCATGCGCGTGGCAGCATCATAAATTGATGAATCGCCATGCGGATGATAACTTTTCATCACTTCGCCAACAACTGCCGCAGATTTTCGTAACTTGGTTCCAGCTTTAAGACCAGTTTCCCACATTGCCCATAAAATACGGCGTTGCACAGGCTTTAAACCATCACGCACATCTGGAAGAGCCCGCGAAACAATAACCGACATCGCATAACTTAAATAAGAGTCTTTCAACTCTTCAGTAATTTCTTGTTGTTGAAATTTTTCCGCACTTTCCATAAATTTTATTCAGGTAATATACCTTCTGGCAATTTTTCTAGTCCTTTCATTATAAGCCGCGGCGTTTTTTTATCAATATTAATAGTTTTATTAGAAGGCAATATAGCTTCTTTAATAACAGCAATACCGCGACTTACGCGAATACCAGTGCCATTAACTAATGCACCTATTCCAGCCATAAAAATAGATGTCGGACTTTGAGTTATTTGTATTTCTTTAGTGATATTTTGCATTTTTCGTTTTTCACTTTGCGCTATTTCTGGTCCCGCCACGCTCGGTATCGCCAAATTCATATAGCCACCCCAAAGAACTAATACAAAAAGCATTGTTACGGACGAAAAAATGTATAACCAAAAATGTTTAGTGGCTTCATCGGAATTTTGTATTCTTTCTATGTGATGTTTTAGGGGGCGCATGCGAGTAGGTTAAAGTTTAAAGGTATAAGGTTAAAGGTTTTTTACGCTTTTAGCGTGAAAAGCTTAGTTCCTTCCCATGTAATGTCTTTAATTTTGATGGTCATTTTTTCTTCTGGCGTCACTTTTTGACCAAACTCTTTTTCAAATTCTTTCAATTCTTTGGCGTTGCGTTTTAATCCGTCTATTTTATAAAAAGCCGGTACCACTATTTTTGGTTCTAGTTTTTTGACCAGTTTAGCCGCATCAGAGGCTTCTAAATAAGGTTCTCCGCCAACAGGGACAAAAAGAATATCACAACCACTTGCCATTTCCATCGCTGTTTCGCTAAGTGCCATCTCCGCTAGTTGTCCCAAAAATCCTAATTTTAAATCTTCTGTTTTAACAATATAGATCGTTCCAGTTCCCGCCGTAAACCCCATTATATCAACTCCCTTAATTTCATACTCTCCAGCTCCAACAACGCTGTTTCCTTCTATTTCTTTATCAGACTTATAGGCAGGGAATGGCCCAGAATTTAAAATAATATCAGCCTTAAATCGTGGAGCGTTAAGTCCCACACTAGAGTCAAAAGGATCTGTCAAAATAGTTACTCCACTAGTGGAAATTTTAAAACTTCCCTCTCCATACCAATTGATAATCATATAGTTAAAATCATATCAAAAAACGCGCTTACGCGCAAATTTTAGTATGCCTTCCCATTGAAAAATTCGTCCACTTCGTGCATCAAAAGACTAGTTCTAAGTAATTTAGACTAGTTTTTTTTGTTTTGACTTGTTGGTGCTTTAGAGAATTTGTTGTGATGGATCTGTTCTAAAAATTCTATCGTTGTTTTAACGGATGAATTAGCTATATTTTCGAGAATAAGATTTGCACCATATTTTTTGAGCAGAGGAGTTAAAAATTCGTCTCCCCATGAGGGTGAAAATGTTAGAACGCCATCAAAGTCTAATTCTAGATTCTCGTTGATTTTTAAGGTGGTAAGTTGGGGTTGGAAGGCGGCAAGAGCTTCTCGACCATTTTGTCTTGATACTAGGAGAGTGCCAAATCTTTTTAATTCTATTTTCATATATTTAAAATGTTATTAATGCTAAACATCCCCGAAAAGGCTTTGAAGATAAATGGATGTTTAAATTTTTGTTATTTTTAGTTAGCGTTAATTCTGCATCACCAGTCTTAAATATTAGGTCGATAGGATTTTCCGATACTATTTTATTAACAAATTTAAGACCATTCCCACGATTTTCCGGTGACCTTCCAGACACTATTTCAGTGAATGCAACTTTTATAGCCATGGCATCATCTTTTAGTTCTGGCCGCACTCTTTTTAGAGTTGCTAAAACACCGAGGCCCCTATCTGCTATAACTATAATTTTTTTATGAATATCATATGCAAAGAATATCCCAGGAGTATCTGGCCAATTTCCTAAATTATGATCAAAGGAATTATTGCCTATCTCTCCAGCTATCGCAGTAATAAGGGCAAAGATATCCGGTAGTTTTTTAGAGTTAGTCATTAGAAGATCTTGCATTTGAGTTAGTTTTGCTTGAAATATTGCGCTGTTAGAACAATAGAATTGTGATTGTATTTCAATATTTTCGAGCACCCATTTCATAGCTGTAGCAAACAAATCATTAAGAAAAAGCTCTATCTGAGATTTAGAATATAACCGGTAGCCAGCTGATGATATTTTAATGGGGACTAGCTTACCGGTTTTATTCCATCTTCGAAGAGTGTCTATTGAAATTCTTAATATCCGCGCTGCTTCGCCTATTGTAATTAGTTTTTCTTCGATCATCGTTCAATAATATCACCACAATAAACTATATGCAAGTTAATAAAAACTCTATGCAAAAACATACGGCATCTTAGGCTCAACAAATAAGCGTAGCGCGATTCCTTGAACATAGTTAAAACCAGCTGGTATTTTTCAACCCTATGCAAAAATGTAAATATAAGCATATCATTAAAGCATGGACTTCGTCGGATCTTTAAAGGGGTTATATCACTATTCATTAGCCGCCCTAGGCGCGCTCATTTATGGCTTTCCATCAAAAAAGCTTTTTGTTTTTGGAGTTACTGGCACCAAAGGGAAATCTACTGTTATAGAATTGATAGATGCTATTTTGGAAGCTGCTGGCAAAAAAACAGCTTTAGTTTCTTCTGTGCACATTAAAATTGGCGCAGACATAACTAAAAATTCCTCTTCTATGACAATGCCAGGAAGATTATTTTTACAAAGATTTCTACGCCAAGCGGTTAAGGCTAAGTGTGATTATGCTTTCATAGAAGTTACCTCTCAAGGGGTTCTGCAATTTCGGCATAAGTTTATAAATTTTGATGCCGTAATGGTTACTAATATACACAAAGAACATATTGAAGCTCACGGTAGTTATAAAAATTATTTAGCCGCAAAGTGCAGATTTTTTAAAGACGCTCTTAGATCTTCAAAAAAACCTAAGTATTTTTTTATTAACGAGGCCATGAGGGATCGCGAATGCTTTGAGGTTGTAGAAGATATTAAATATTTTAGCCGTGAAAACTTTATTCATAATGAATTAGCTCAAAGATATGCATTGTCTAGTGAAGAAGCTAAAAAGTTGGTTTCAAGCTGGCTGCAGAATGATTTTAATTTAGAAAATGTTGCCGCGGCCGTAGCTTTTGCAAAATCGCAAAACATTTCTTGGGATGTTATTTTTAAAACTTTAGAAAATTTTAGAGGCGTTCCGGGCAGAATGGACATTGTTCAAAAATCGCCATTTTTTGTGGTAGTGGATTATGCACACACGCCAGATTCTCTAGAAGCAGTTTATAAATCTTTTGAAGTTAGTCCAGAAAAGTTAATAGCAGTTTTGGGTGCGGCTGGTGGAGGCAGAGATAAATGGAAACGAGAAGCAATGGGGCATCTTGCAGCAAAATATGCAAATAGAATTATTTTAACCAATGAAGACCCATATGATGAAAGTCCTGAAGAAATTTTAAATAATTTAGAAAAAGGTATTTCGGAAGATTTGCTCAACCGTCCAGTTGTTGAAAGAATTTTAGATCGCCGACTGGCAATCGCAAAAGCTATTAGCTATGCAGTCCCCGGTGATGTTGTGATCATCACAGGCAAAGGCAGTGAACCATGGATGCATTTAGCAAATGGCATAAAAATTCCATGGAGCGATAAGAAAATTGTTGAGGAAGCCATAGATAATAATAAAGTCAATGTTGACTATGGTAATCTCAAGGTTTAATCTAGTATCTAGTATAATTTGCACATTGAAAATCTTTTTAGGGGGCCAGTCATGGACGATGCGAGATTTGAAAAATTGATTCAAGACACTGATAATTTAAAATTAATCTGTGAGACCTTGGTGACTACTCGTAATCGTTCGAAACTTATTATAATCCTAAATAATTTGCTCGAACTTTCCCCACAAAACACTAAGATTAACATCGTTAAAAATAAACATGCTGTCCCAGCTATTAACCAAGCCATTGAAATTTGTTCTTGCAGCTCTAGCCATAGAATTGTAGCTAGACTTCGCAGTGCTATTAGCATTTTAAGAAGTGAGAGCCAAACAATTTTTGATGAGATGTTTAATCGTGAACCGCTCTTGCGCATGCTTGACGGCACAGAAGATACGACTAATTATAAAATGCTATCCGCTTTTCCGATGCGAGTTAAGTATTTACCAAATGTAACTTTTGATGTTTGTAATACAAACACAGATCTTTATTTGCACGAACTAAGAATTTGGTTAGCTCGAGTTTCTGGTAATGTCGTAATCTGTTCTGACGGGCTAATTGAGCCGATGCAGCTTTTAATTTGTGAAAATGAACCTCCGCTTACTCCCAGTGAAAGAGTTGCCGAGGGCTGCGTGCTTGAACCGCGCATTACTATTCGCGATGAAATGCATGCAGTTTTCATGAAAATTGCTATGAAAGAACTAGGAAATTTCAAAGAAAGAGCTGACTTTGTGCATCAAATCATGGGCATTCTAAAAGTTAATGGCGATATTGAGATTATTTTTGATGAAGAGTCTGGTTTAAATAACAAGAATATAGTAAATTTATTCAACTTAAGAAATCCGAGCGTTCCTTATGGAATTTTTGCAGATGCAAAATTATTTAAACCAGATAAAGGGTTTTGGTTTAACCCGACGCGATGGAATGAGGGTTGCACTATCGCAGAAGAACTTTTTTTTCATCGTTTATACCAATACAAGTTTGATTATGATACTTTAGCAATGAATAATTTAGATGCTAGAGGCATGCCACGATCTCTAGTCTGCTCTGCCTCCCGAGACCCTGTTACTGGTCGTTTACTAAAAGTGAAGGCTATTGATGCTGGGCTTGGAATGAGAATGTTGGAACTTTCTTTAATTGATCCGATAGATGCCGCTGAAGAAAGTGCTTATATTCGTTTAGTTTGCACACCATGATAATCCAATCCCTTGTTCGGCACTGTGCCGAACAAGGGATTTTTGTTATTATTGTTTTATGAAGTTAACATTTCATGGTGCTGCCGGAATGGTTACTGGCTCAAATTATCTACTAGAATCTGGAAAAACTAAAATTTTAATAGATTGCGGCTTACATCAAGGTAATAATGTTTGTGAAAAACATAATTTTGAACCTTTTCCATATAAACCACAAGATATTTCAGCTGTTTTTGTGACTCATGCACATATTGATCATACGGGTCGTTTACCAAAATTATACAGTGAAGGCTTTCAAGGAACTGTTTATTCTACGCCGCCAACTAAAGATTTTGCGGAGCTTCTTTTAATAGATTCAGAGCATATCATAAAAGAAGAGGCTAAGAGATTTCATAAAAAAACTTTATATACTATTGAGGATATCAATGGTTTGATGACTCATTGGCAAGGACTAAACTATCATGAGGTTATAAAAGTTGGGCCATTTAAAGTTTCTCTATACAATGCTGGACATATTTTGGGTTCAGCTATTATCGTAGTTGAAGCCGAGGGAAAAAGAATTATATTTTCTGGAGATTTAGGCAATAGCCCATCGCCGCTTATTGGATCAACCGATGTTTTAGAAGAAGCTGATTATTGCGTTGTTGAATCAACTTATGGCGATCGCTTGCATGAAGATGCAGATAAACGCAAAGAAATTTTAGAAGACTCCATAGAAGATATAGTAAAATCTGGTGGCGTGCTGATGATCCCCGCTTTTGCGATGGAACGCACACAAGAATTACTTTTTGAAATCAATAATTTAGTGGGAGCTGGGCGAATCCCACGAGTGCCTATCTATATTGATAGCCCACTAGCCATAAAATTAACTGCTGTTTATAAAAAATATGAGAACTACTATAATTTAGAAACCCTACAAACCATAACAAGAGGAGATGATATTTTTAATTTTCCCGGGTTATTCACTGCTTTGACTACTGAAGAGTCCAAAGCAATTAATGATGTTCCAGCCCCAAAAGTGATTATTGCTGGTTCTGGCATGTCTAATGGTGGGCGCATTTTGCATCATGAACGACGCTATTTGAGCGATCCTAAAAATGTAATGCTATTTATTGGCTATCAATCTTATGGAACTTTGGGGCGTAGAATTTTAGATGGAGAGAAAAAAGTTAAAATTTTTGATGAGGAAATAGAAGTTAATTGCAAAATAGTGACCATGGGTGGCTATTCGGCGCACGCTGACCAAGCACAAATCATGAATTGGCTCTACCCCATGCGAGAGTCATTGAAAAAAATCTTTATGGTTCATGGTGAAGAAAAAAGTGCTCTAGCTTTGGCTCAAAAAGTTGCCGATGAACTAGCCGTGAAAGCTGTTGTCCCTAAAGTTGGGGAAAGTTATGATATAATTTAAAACATGAATGGAAAATTAATTGTAAAACCAAAATATAAGATTTGTATTTCTGGAGCTGCGGAAACCGGGCATTGCGCCATTGATGCTTTAGAAAAATCAGAAGCTATGGGGCGAGAAATTGCTAAACGTGGCTTAGTTTTAGTGACTGGAGCAACCATCGGCATTCCGTATTGGGCAGCCAAGGGAGCAAAAATGGCGGGCGGCACCGTGATTGGCTTATCTCCGGCAGCTTCGGAATTAGCGCATACTAAGGTTTATAGATTGCCAACGGATTACCATGATTTAATTATCTATACTGGTTTTGATTATTCTGGCAGAAACCTACTTTTAACTAGATCTTCTGATGCTATTATCACTATTTGCGGTAGAATGGGAACACTTAATGAATTCACGATTGGTTTTGAAGATCAAAAACCAATGGGTGTTCTTGAGGGCACAGGAGGAACTGCCGATGAAGTACGCTCTATTTTAGAAAAATCTCATCGCGGCATGGGCAAAGTTGTTTTTTCGCATGATGTAAAAACTTTGCTTGATTTAGTGGTGTTAGCCATAGAAGACGGCAAAGGAAATCATCACGGAAGCGGAGTTAGAGGATAGATGTAAAATTAAAAACGAAAGGTAAAAAAATAATATGAAAAATAAAATCAAAAAAACGATAAAACACAAAAATCTGAAAGTAAAAAAGCAAAAAAAAGCAAAAAAGATTATTAAGAAAGTAGCTAAGAAAAAAATCGTCAAAAAAGTTGCTAAGAAGCCTATTAAAAAAATTGTTGCTAAAGCAGAGCCTAAACTTACAAAAAAGATAGGCGAAGTCACTCATTTTTATGGTGACATTAGTGTGGCGATTATCAAATGTTCTAAGCCTATTAAAGTTGGACAAAAAGTGAGAGTGAAAGGATCGACGACAGATTTTATTTGTACTGTTGAATCTATGCAATATGAACATGCGCCGCTTGCAGAATCCAAAAGCGGTCAAGAAGTTGGTATTAAAGTTAGCGATAAAGCCAGAGAAGACGATGAAATCTTTTTTATAGAGTAAGGTAGCTGATAGAATTCATCTCATTTGTTCTATGTATATTTTTTCCAATGATTTTTTGCAAGTTTTTGGGCAATTATCTTTAGCTATGTTTTTAGGTGCTTTGATCGGAGCAGAGAGACGCCTAGCGCATAAAATGGCTGGCATGCGCACTTTCGCTCTCGTAAGTTTAGGGGCGGCTTTGTTTACTATTATTTCTCAAATAGCTTTTGCTGAATTTTCTGGAAAAGCTGGCTTTGATCCTTCACGCATCGCATCTCAAATTGTTGTTGGCATTGGATTTTTAGGTGCTGGAGCAATTATGTTGCAAGAATCAAAAATAAGAGGTTTAACAACGGCCGCGGGCCTATGGGTTACAGCAGCTATTGGAATGTCTGTTGGCTATAAAATGTTTACCGTAGCTATTGCGGCAACATTTTTGACTTTAATTATTTTTGTATGCTTATGGATTATTGAAAAAAAATTTATAGGTGAAAATGCAAAATCTTGGCACGGAGAAAGTGATTGATAAAATACGTATATGTATAAAAGATTTTTTCTTCCAGTTAGCTTACTTGCGGGAACAATTATCGGCGCAGGAATTTTTTCTTTGCCCTTTGTGTTTAAGGAATCAGGTTTTTCTATCGGTTTTTTTTATTTAACGCTATCTGCTATTGTTTTTACGATTACTCATCTTATGTATGCTGATATTATTTTGCGTACAAATGGCAATCACCGTTTTCCCGGTTATGCGCAAAAATATTTAGGTGAGTGGGCATTTTGGTTTTCTATTTTTTTGGCAGTTATACAAGGGCTTATTATTTTAACTATCTATCTAGTCTTAAGTAAAAGCTTCTTGGATATTTTATTGGGTAACAATGCTGAATTTATTAAAATATTTTTATTCTGGATTCTTAGTTCATTCGGCATATTTTTTAGTTTGCGTAAATTAGCCACTATAGAATTTTTCATTACTGGCGGAATTATAGGCATTATTGTTTTTATTTTTGGGCTTGGTTTTCTAGAACTCAAAACATTAACTTTAGATTATTTCTCGCCAATATGGATTAACGGCTTACTGCCACTGGGAGCGATTCTTTTTTCGCTTTCTGGAAGAACGGCTATTCCCCTATTAGTTGATTATTTTGCAAATTCTAAATATGGCATGGCAAATTTAAAACGCTCTATTGAATGGGGAACTATTTTGCCCGCTATTGTTTATGGCGGTTTTGTTTTAGGGGTGGCAGCTCTTTCTCCAATTATTACCGCAGATGCAGTTTCTGGTCTTATAGGCATAGTTCCACTAGCAGCAATGGCGCTTATTGGCATTTTAGGATTACTTTCTCTTTTTAGCTCTTATATTGTTATTGGTTTAGATGTTTCAAACACTCTTAAATATGACCTAAACATACCAAGAATTTTTAAAATTTTAATTGTCGTTGGCGCGCCAATGCTGATTTATCTGGCTGGCTTTAAAAATTTTATTAGCTTAGTGAGCATTACTGGCGGAATTTTTTTATCTTTAGAGTTTATTTTTATAGTTATCATGTGGCTACGACTTAATTCTTTAAGCGATAAAACTTCGCAACTTTTTCACTCTAGAAAATTGCTGATAGCGATTTTCCCTCTTTCAACATTTTCAATCGCTTTAATCTATGAAGTTTTTAAAATATTCTAAAGCCTATAAATTTTTATGGCTATTTTTATTTTTTGCCGGATTATCCATATTTTTTGCTTATGATAAAGTAATTGCTGCCCATTCTTTTATTCGTTTAATCTTTTTATCATTAATTATTTTATCTATAGCAAATGGATTTAATAAAAAAATATTGCGCTTTCAAATGGTAACTTGGGTTTTTAGCTATATAGCAATTTTTCAATCTTTAATCGCCATATTCCAATTCCAAAAACAATCTAGCCTGGGTTTAAAGTGGCTCGGAGAACCAATTCTACAACTAGGCGAGCATGGTGTTGCTAATTTTTTAGTAGGTGGGGTAAGAATTTTACGTGGATATGGAACTTTTCTACACCCCAATATTCTAGCCGCTTTTCTGGTTATTGGATTATTATGTTTGTGTTACTTGTGGTTTAAAAGACTACGAAGTTACGAATTTATTACTAATAATACGAATTTGAAAGCTTGTTTAGAAAAAGTTTTCTTTGCTATTGCTCTGTTTGTGGTTTTACTAGGATTAGTTTTAACTTTTTCACGTTCTGCGTGGCTAGTGACAATTTTGTCTTTGGTTACAATTTTATTTTTTGCTTTACGCAATCCACCCTCCAGACGCTTGGCTATTTATTTATTTCTTATCCTACTTACTATTGGCTATACTATAACGGCTAGTTTTTCGCCCTTCATATTTCCACGCGCTTCTTTCAATGCAAGTGAACCTGCTGTAGCCGATCGTTTAATTTATAATAAATTAGGCTTAGAAATAATCGTAAATAATCCATTTGGTGTTGGCGTTGGCAACCAAGTTATCTTTGCTTCGCAAAATAAGTTATATGAAAAATTTGGTTTAACTGAGCTTTGGCAAAAGCAACCCATCCACAACCTATATCTTTTAATTGCTTCTGAAATTGGCATCCTAGGATTAGTAGCATTTTTATTGTTGATTTTTTTTATTTGCAAAAATTGTGATTTTATATTAAAAATCCCTCTATTCGCTTTACTCGCATTGGGTTTATTTGATCATTACTTATGGGATATTTGGGATGGCCAATTGCTTCTAGCTATATTTATTGGTATGGTGATGGGCGCAAGCTTACGTCCTCGTAGTTCAACGGATAGAATGTTCCCCTCCGAAGGGAACGATGCTGGTTCGATTCCAGCCGAGGACACTTTTTTGGTATAATTAACTAATGACTAGTAATCAAAAAATTATTTTGGGGGCGGCAACGATTCTAGGAACGATTATAATTTTAATGTTCGCTGGCATAATACCGGGCTTAACTAGTCCAGAAAATCTTAAACAAGCTAAATTAGAAATGTGGGGGGTGGCTGATAGACAATCTGCATTT
The DNA here is from genome assembly GCA_964366955.1 of uncultured Candidatus Saccharibacteria bacterium. Taxonomy (GTDB): domain Bacteria; phylum Patescibacteriota; class Minisyncoccia; order UBA6257; family JAUSGH01; genus CAYIVT01. The sequence continues at coordinate 12,206 of CAYIVT010000009.1, forward strand.
GAAGAATCTTTCAGCGCTTTTAGTAAATTACATCCCAATGTTTCAATTCGCTACACAGAAAAAAATATTGATACTTATGAAAATGATCTAGTTAATTCACTAGCAGCCGGCAAAGGGCCAGATATTATTATGTTACATAATACTTGGCTACCCAAACACTACGATAAATTAGCGTCGCTACCAACAACTAAATTCAAGATGGAAGATCTGCGTAATATTTTTCCGCGCGTAGTGGAGCAAGATTTTGCACCAAATGAAGTTATTTATGGCTTGCCTCTATATATAGACACCCTAGCATTGCTTTACAATCAAGATATTTTTGATAACAAAGCTATTGCCGTAATACCAAAAACATGGGAAGAAGTGCAAGCTGCAATTTTAAAAATTAGAGTTTTGCAAAAAAATAATCTTAAACTGGCTGGAGTAGCTATTGGAACTGGTAAAAACATCAATCGTGGAAGCGACTTAATGAGTCTGCTGATGCTTCAAACTGGAACAGAGATGACAACAAAAGATTTTACACGCGCTACTTTTGCCGGGAAAGGTTTAAAATCTTTAGATTTTTATACAAAATTTGCTGATCCGAAATATAAATACTATACATGGAATAGTAAAATGCCCAACTCTATTGAAGCGTTTGCTAATGGCCAAGTGGCAATGATTTTTAACTATGCTTCAAATTTTAGACATATTAAGGAAAAAAATCCATTTTTACGCATAGGTGTTGGCGCAATGCCGCAGCCATCTAACAATGATACGCGCGTAGACTTCCCCAACTACTACGGACTATCAGTGGCTTTAAGCAGTAAAAACCAAGATGCTGCATGGGATTTTATAAAATTCTTAACTGCTAATGCTGGGCAATCGGCTAAATATTTACAAACCGCTAAGCACCCGCCGGCTTTGCGTTCTATTATCAATACAGAATTAGGCGATGACGAAGCTGGTATTTTTGCTAAGCAAGCGCTGACAGCTCGCTCATGGCCACAGATTGACAGCGCCGCTGTGGATAACATTTTTTCGGATATGATAGAAACATCGGTAACTGGAACGTTAACTAAGCTGCAGGCTATTCAAAAGGCGGAAAATACGTTGAGCGAATTGATGGATAAGAGACAAGTCACTCGTTAGAAGTGCTATAATATATTCATGAAAAAATTCTTGCGCGTTATTTCAATTTTATACTTATTGATGATTTTATTGCCACAATTTTCTTATGCGCAGATTGTGCCCTGTTCTGGTTCAGATTGCACAATTTGCCATTTGGGAATTTTAGCCAATAACATCATCAATTGGCTAGTAAATTTTTCTTTCGCAGCTGCCACACTTATGATTATATATGGGGGATATTTAATTATGACCGCTGGGTTATCACCAAAACAATACGAAGAGGGTAAAGGAATTATTTTCGCAGCGATAATGGGAGTGGCCATCATATTAACTTCTTGGATTGTTATAAATACAGCAATTCAATATTTAACTGGATTAGAAACTTGGTATAGAATAGAATGTAAATAAAATAATATTTATGAAAAATTATTACAAAAAAATTACTGCTGGATTAGTAATTTCTTGGGCAACAATACCAATGCTCGTTTTAGCTAAAAACGTTTTTGAAGTTAAAAATCCGCTAGGAGTTAAAACAATAACGGAATTAATTGATGCAATAAGCGGATATTTTTATGGACTAGCGGCGGCGCTAGCGACATTAATGATTCTCTATGGAGCTTTTTTGATATTAACTGCTGGCAGTGATTCTAAAAAAGTTCAAGACGGCAAAAATGCTATTTTCTATGCGGCTCTAGGGCTAGTAATAGTTTTTATTGCAAGCGGATTAAAATCATTAATAGTGAGCATTTTAGGCGGACAATGAGCAAACTAACAAATGTTATGATATAATTTTCACTATAATCTGAAAGGTCGCGTAAATTAATTTTAACTATGAAAAATTTTACAAAAAAAATACTAGTAGCTGGCGCAGTAGCTGCCATGATAGTGCCTTTTATTGGACTGGCGCAAACTCCACAACCACTTCCAGAAAGAAACTTAGCTTATGGGGATGTTATTGGGATTATAGACAATATAGCCAATATTCTTTTTGGCTTACTTGTGGCTGTTTCAGTATTCTATGTCTTATGGGCCGCATGGCTTTACATGCAAGGAGAGTTAGATGATGCCAAACCAAGACTATTAAATGCTGGCATTGCCTTGGCAATTGGTTTGCTTTCCAAACTTCTTCCTAAAGTAGTTTTTGCTTTACTGGGAAATGTGGTTTAGTTCAGACAAAATGAGATATTTCAAAAACCCGCGTGAGGCGGGTTTTTTGATTTGGTGCTGGGGGCGGGATTTGAACCCGCAATCCGTTTTCACAGAACAAGGTTCTAAGCCTTGCGCGTATGCCAGTTCCGCCACCCCAGCAATTTAATAAGTTTATATATTTCAATATATAAATATTTAAACACCTACTACTTATAGCCTACTTACATAATGACTGAATTGCCAAATCAGCGCTATTGACATTATAAATTATAAGGTTTATTATAGCAATGTCCGGTGTTTCTCTTGCGCTTATTTAGGAGAAGTGCGATGAAGAGCTTGGAATGGAATCATTATGGAGTTCGCTTATATGAACTAGCTTTGGATTTACATCGGGAGGTCCTCCCGCAAATAATTGAACGCACTAGAGAATGTTGTTCCATTGAATTCACTAATGGCAAAAAATCTGAAATTTCAGTTCTTGAAGCGCTCAAAATTATCAGAAATACTGATAATGCTCCGATTGCTGTTAAAGTAATAGATCATGAAATCGCCTATCGCGAAGCCACAGTTAAGCCACGATGGCGCGCGTAATAACTCCTCCACCAGTGACCTAATGAGTCATTGGTGGATTTTTAATATTTTGGTCATCGGATGGCTCTCACGCACGACGCTTGCCATGAAAATTTTTATGAATATCACGAAGTCCTTTATTGGTTAAATGCGTATAAATTTGAGTGGTGGCAATGTTGCTGTGGCCTAATAATTCTTGAACAGAACGTAAATCTGCTCCATTAGAAAGTAGATCTGTTGCGAAAAGATGGCGTAAGCTATGTGGAGTTAAATGCTTGCCAACAATCCCAGCTTTGCGACCATATTTATCAATAATGCGCTCTACTGTGCGCGGCAAAATTCTGCCTAAAACTTTAACGGCTTTGCCGTTACTAAAACTGATAAACAGAGCTTCTTCGGCATCTGCGCGTTTATCTAAATAATTCTTTGTGGCTTTTTTAGCACTCTCGGCTAAAAAAACGATTCTTAGCTTATCCCCTTTCCCGCGTACAGTTATTTCTCCTTTTTCTAAATTTAAATAACGATTTAAGCGGCACAGCTCGGCAATGCGTAGCCCCGTTGAAAAAAGCACTTCAAGAATTGCTTTGTCGCGCAAAGTTTTAATATCGTTGCCATCTGGAGCTAAAAGAAGTCTTTCTAGCTCTGCATATTCAATAATCTCTATTTGCCGCTCACCTATTTTCGGAAGCTCAATTTTATCAGGAGATAAAACGTTATAGTCGTGCTTAATCAAATATTTTAGAAAATTTCTAATCGCAATTATGTAATACATTTGCGTAGATTTTTTCAAAAGTGCACCATTACGCCCTAAATTACGCGCTAAACTTAAGCGAAATTTTCTAACAGAGTCTAGAGTGATATCACCTAAATTCTTTACTCCACTCTCAAAAATAAAACGCAATAAATAGCGTTTATAATTCTCGCTAGTTTTAGGAGAGCGATTTTTCTCTATTTCTAAGTAATCTAAATAATCTTTTAATAATTTATTGACCTCCACGCTTCTAGTATACTATAATGTCTAATAGACTTGATACTTAATAAGTTTTCTACTGCAATTTTGATATTTTGGCTGCGACTTGTTCAAAATAGCTCACAAGATACTCTTCGTATATTGCTCGCTATTTTAAACGACGTCTCGCTCAAAATCTAAAAATTTCGTTACGAAAATTATTAAGTAACAAATCTATTATTATGAGTAACTTATATAAAAATATATTTTGGGGGGTGTTTGCTTTGTTTGTGCTTGCGGCAATTTTTTCTTTATTTATAGAAAGCGGATCAGCTATAAAACCTTATTCTATAGACCAACTAGTAGCTAAAATAAATGCTGGCCAAATCGCTAAAATAGATGTTAATGGCAACTATATTAACATTGAGCTAAAAGATGGCACAAAAGCTCAAGCGCGTAAAGAAAGTGAAACGAGCTTATCTCAAACTTTTAAAAATTTCGGCTTGGATGATCGTTTATTGCGTGACATAAATTTTAGCGTAGAAGAAGAATCGGGCACTAAATTTTGGTTAGGAATACTAATTCCTACTTTACTACCAATCATAGTAATCGTTGCTATATTTTTTACGGTATTTAAGCAGGCTAAAACTGGCGCTGGCCAAGCTTTTAGTTTCGGGCGAGCTAATTTAAAACTTTTTGCATCATATAAAAATAGAGTCACTTTTAAAGATGTGGCTGGACTTAAAGAATCTAAACAAGAGCTTGAGGAAGTAGTAGATTTTTTGAAAAATCCTAAAAAGTTTTTGGACATTGGCGCGCGAATCCCTAGAGGTGTGTTGCTTATGGGGCCTCCGGGAACAGGAAAAACTCTTTTGGCGCGCGCAGTGGCTGGCGAAAGCGGCGTG
>CAYIVT010000010.1:0-16228 GCA_964366955.1 uncultured Candidatus Saccharibacteria bacterium
ACTCTTTCCCTACACGACGCTCTTCCGATCTAGACTTCTAAACTTTTTTAATATGCAATTGCACGAAATTAAAACAGAAAATGTTAGAAAATATAAAAAAGCTCGTATTGGACGCGGTGGCAAACGAGGGTATAGTTCTGGCCGTGGCCAGAAAGGACAGGGTTCGCGCGCTGGTCATAGAATTCGTCCAGCAGAGAGAGATTTAATTATTCGTTTGCCTAAATTGCGTGGTTATCGCAATAAACCTTTTTCTGCCCCAGATCAAATTATTAAAGCGGATGTTTTAAACAAATTTACTGGTATTGTTACGCCTAAAATTTTATTTGAAAATGGTTTTATAAGAAATCCTAAGGCTTTGGTTAAAATTTTAGATGGAGGAGTTTTAAAATCTAAAGTGACTATTCAGAATATGACCGTTTCAGCTGGAGCCAGAAAAAGAATAGAGGCGGCCGGAGGGAGAATAATTTAGGGTTAATTAGTGGTTAGTTAATTGTGCAAATTTCTAACTAACTAACTAATTAATTAATTAACTTTTTATGTTCAGCAAATTTCTTAATATTCTAAAAATTTCAGATTTGCGCAATAAAGTCCTTGTTGTAGGGTTTCTGCTTATTGGTTTCCGTTTTTTGGCTGCGATCCCAATTCCTGGAATTGACATTGTTCGGTTGCAAGAATTTTTAGCGTCTAACCAATTATTTGGTTTTTTAAACATATTTTCCGGTGGTACGCTTTCCAACCTTTCGATTATGATGCTCGGTGTTGGCCCATATATTACCGCTACGATTATTATGCAGCTTCTAACAATGATTTTTCCTAATTTAAAAACTATTTATTATGAAGAGGGTGCTGTTGGACGCGCTAAATTTAATAGAATTTCTCGCTATATAACAGTGCCTCTTGCTATGCTTCAGGCTTATGGATTTTTAAATTTGCTAAAAAGTCGTAATGTTATTCCAGATTTAACTAATATAGATTTATTAAGAAATATGTTAGTTATTACAACAGGCACAATAATTTTAATGTGGATTGGCGAACTAATTACAGAAAAAAAGATTGGTAATGGTACGTCATTAATTATTTTTGCTGGTATAGTTAGTGGAATACCGCAAGCTATTAAGGCAGCTTTTTTGACTTATGACACCTCTACACTTCCAACCTATATTGCATTTATTATTTTGAGTATTTTAATTATTGCCGGAGTAGTTTTTGTGAATCAAGGTGAAAGAAAAATTCCTGTAACTTATGCAAAGCGTGTACGTGGCAATAAGGTTAATGGCGGAGCTTCTACTTATTTACCTTTGCGCGTCAATCAGGCTGGGGTTATTCCAATAATTTTTGCTATTTCTATTTTGTTATTCCCCCAATTTTTTGCGCAGATTGTGGCTGTAGTTTCTAGAGATGCTTCCCTGAGATTAAACGAGATCGTTGTTAGTATTTTAAATAATCAGTTTATTTATGGATCGCTCTACTTTTCTTTAGTCGTAGTTTTTACTTATTTTTATACATCTATTACTTTTGATCCTAAAGAAATTGCTAAAAATTTACAGCGCAGTGGCGGTTTTGTGCCAGGAATTCGCCCGGGAGATTCTACTGCTGAATTTTTAAAGACAGTTACTAATCGCATTACTTTATTAGGCGCACTATTTTTGGGTTCTGTTGCTGTGTTGCCAACTGTAACTCAAGCTGTCACTGGCATTGCCACTTTAACAATCGGCGGAACTGCGCTTTTGATTGTTGTTTCCGTAGTTCTTGAAACTATCCAACAGCTTAATTCGCAATTAGTTATGCGCGAATACGAAGGGTTGGAGTAAATTTTATACTAGCGTTGTAGGTATGTTTAGTTTTAAAATATTAAAAAAATCCAGTAAAAGCAGCGCTCGTTTAGGAGTTCTAAAAACTAGTCATGGAGAAATAGAAACGCCAACTCTTGTGCCTGTTGCAACGCAAGCTGTTGTTAAAACTTTGTCTAGCGAAGAAGTTTTAGCTACGAAGACACAAATTTTAATTTCAAATACTTTCCACTTACATTTAAAGCCTGGGGAAAAAATTTTGAAAAAAGCCGGAGGAATTCATAAGTTTATGAATTGGCCAAAGCCAATCATGACAGATTCTGGTGGTTTTCAGGTTTTTAGTTTTGGTTTCGGAAGAGATTTAGGGATCGGGAAAATTGATAAACTTAGCAAACATAATTCTGTAAATTTAGGCAAGCAACCTAAAAATATTAAAATTACCGAAGAGGGCGTTCATTTTCGTTCCCCAGTTAACGGCGATAAAATTTTTATTGGTCCTAAAGAGTCTATAAAAATTCAAGAATCTTTGGGCGCGGATATTATTTTTGCATTTGATGAATGTACTCCGCCAGTTGCAGACCATGTATATACACAAAACTCTTTAGAAAAAACTCATCGTTGGGCAGAAATTTGTTTGAATGTAAAAAAATCTAGACAAGCTTTATATGGTATTGTACAAGGTGGAAAGTATAAAGATTTAAGGAAAGAGAGCGCGCAATTTATAGGTAATTTGCCGTTTGATGGATATGGAATTGGCGGAGAGTTCGGGGGTAATAAAAAAGTAATGCAAGAAATGTTGAAAATTTCTATTAAAGAATTGTCAGAAAATAAACCGCGACATTTGTTAGGCATCGGTCACTTAGAAGATATTATATCAATTGTAAAAGCTGGAGTAGACACCTTTGATTGTACGATGCCCACACACTACGGCCGTCATGGCGTGGCTTTTACTTCTTCTGGTAAGCTAGATTTACGCAAAGCCCTATTTTTGAAAGAATTAAAATCGTTAGACAAGATGTGTCAGTGTATGGTGTGTCAAAATTACACTCGTTCTTATATTGCTCATCTTCTACGCGCTAAAGAAATCACTGCGCTTAAGCTCCTAACATTTCATAATTTATTTTATTTTAATACAGTTTTAGAAAAAGTTCGAAACAATATTAAAAATGGAAAGATTTAAAAAACCGCGCATCATGTTGATGGCGGTTTTTTGATTTACTGTAAGCACCACTCTCGATGTGATTCTGGCGGTATGCTTTTATTTATTTTTTCTCGGCAACCCTCACAAAGATAGCAGCATTTAGGATTGCATTGTATTGCACTCTTTTCTTCGTGGCACTCGCAGTCACAATGATGGTGTTGGCCGCCCTGATCGCCGATTATTTCAACTGTCATTTTCCCCTCCTTCTTGGGTTCATTATAAAACTCAAGATTATATTATATCAAAAAGAGGGGTAGCAATGCAAGCTTAAAAAGTATTATAATCCAGATAATGATTTCTTTTGAAGATTTTCAAAAAATAGAATTAAAAGTTGGTAAAGTTTTGGCAGCAGAAAGAATTGAGAGTTCGGCTAAGTTATTGAAGCTACAAGTTGATTTAGGTGAGTCGGATTTACGCCAAATTTTGGCTGGCATTGGAAAAGTTTATACGCCAGAAGAGTTGATAGGCAAACAAGTAGTAGTGGTTGCTAATTTAGAGCCTAGAATGTTAATGGGCTTAGAGAGTCAAGGTATGGTTTTAGCTGCAAGCAGTGAAAATGGTCCAGTGGTTTTAGCGCCAGAAAAAGAAGTTTTATCTGGAGTAAATATTCAATAAGTTTTTATGATTAAAGGAGATAAAAATTGTGTAAACAAAAAAGTTATTCGCCCGACTTGGGATCAATATTTTTTAAAAATCGCCGCAACTGTGGCTACGCGGGCTACTTGTGATCGTTTACACGTTGGCGCAGTCTTGGTTCGTAATAAAGTTATTTTAGCAACTGGATATAACGGAGCGCCTAGAGGATTAAAGCATTGTGATGACGTATGCCACGAACTTATTGATGGCCAGTGCGTGCGAACTATTCACGCAGAAGCTAATGTTCTTGTGCATGCCGCAAAGCATGGGGTTAATGTAGATAGTTCCACAATGTACCTAACTAACTCTCCTTGTTATGACTGTTTTAAGATGATTGTAAATTCTGGCATTAAACGAGTTGTATATGGATCTTTTTATATGAGTCGTTATGAGGCTTCTAGAACAGTGCTAGCATTAGCTAAAGAAGTTGGTGTGATAATAGAAAATATTGTTATTGAGGTTTAAATAGATATGAAATTTTTTGTCACAGCTAAACCAAATTCTTTTAAAGAATCTATTTTAAAAATAGACGATTCCCATTTTATAATAGCCGTAGAAGAGTTGCCCATTAACGGAGAAGCTAATATAGCTGTTATTAAAGCCTTAGCGAAATTTTTGGGAATGGCTCCAAATAGAGTTAGATTAGTTGCCGGTCGCACATCTAGACAAAAAGTTTTAGAAGTGCTATAATATTTTTGGACTAAGCGTAATAAGATGTAGATTTTCTATTATGTTTCAAAGAAAGCCTAAACAAATCAAAACTTCTTGGGGATCTCATGCAAAATGGTATAGCGGAGTAGTAGAAGAAAAAGGCAGTTATCAAAAAGATGTTATTTTGCCTAGCATTTTAGCTATGCTTAATTTGCAAAAAGATGAATCTTTATTAGACATTGCTTGCGGTGAGGGATTTTTTACGCGGGAATTTTTTAAATTAGGAGTTAATGTTCTAGGGGTTGATGCTGGGGTTGAATTGATAGAGCTAGCTAGGCAAAAATCTCCCAAAGAAGTTCTATATAAAGTAGCTAATGCTAAGAATTTAAGTTTTTTGAACAATGAAGTTTTTGATATAGTAACAATTATTTTAGCCTTGCAGAACATAGATGATATTGTTCCTGTTTTAAAAGAAGCTAAAAGAGTTTTACGAAAAGGTGGTAGATTAGTTTTTGTAATAAATCATCCAGTGCTTCGCATTCCAAAATTATCTGGTTGGGGTTGGGATGAAGGGCAAAAACTACAATATAGAAAATTAAATGGTTATATGTCTTCATTAAAACTGCCGATTCAAATGCATCCCGGAGATAAACCAACAGATATTACTTGGTCTTTTCATCGACCTTTACAATTTTATTTTAAAGCTTTAAAGGAAGCCGGGTTTTTAGTTGAGAATTTAGAGGAATGGACTTCTAATAAAAAAAGTCAGCCTGGGCCAAAGGCCAAGGCTGAAGATCGTGGACGAGATGAATTTCCAATGTTTTTAGCAGTGATTGCTAGGGCATAGTTTTCCAAAACCAATCTAGATATTCTCTCAGTTCTTTTTCGGTAGCTACATCGCCAAGTTTTTGATATTTTAAAATTCTTTTCACTTCACCTGGCATTAACTCCCATTGAGGTTTAGCAACTTCTGGTGAAATAGTTTCTGGTGGCGCTTTAGTTGGATAGGGTATTATGTGTATACGAAGTCCATCTTTGTTAAAAGTTTTTAATACTGTGAGATAAGCGCGTAGTATGTGATAGTAGGAAGCGCATAAAACTAAACTTGTGATTTTTAATTCTTTAACTTTATCGCGAAGCCACTCAGCTTGTTCTTTGGTGTTGCTAGAATTAATTTCTGTGTGTAAATTAGTTTTTATTGGCCCTAATCTTAATAAATATTTATTTCTTAAGAGTTCCAAGTCAAGTTTTTCAAATGTTTTTTCATTTCTATTAATTCCAGCTATGAGGAGCATCGGAAATGCAGAATCTTCACCTAGTAAACAGACCCATAATTCTAACCCATTTTTGATGCGATTCTCTTCGCCCATTCCTGGAAAAATCACTACAGCATTTTTTGTTTTATTACCTAATCGGAATGGTACGCTCATTATTGCTAAAGCCATGCCCACTAAATCGCTCGTCGGATTTGATCGTATAATCCGTGGAATATTCATAATGGCACTCCTATAATAATTTTGAAGAACTAAAGTTATATTAATACTATCCACAACTAGTTGTCAATTTTAAATTTATAATCATGTTATAATAAATCTAAGGTCTTTAAATATTAAAAATAATTTTTTAAAATATGACATTCAATTTAAAAACTTCGGTTATTGCGCTAGTTTTATTAATGATTAGTTTAGTCGGGGGCTACTATGTTGGATTAGCTGTCGGTGTTAAAAAAGGCATAGTTCAAGCTCAAGTAGAAGCTAAACAGAAAGCTGAAGAAGCTGCAGTTACGGCTGAAAAATTGGCTGCTCAAGCTGCCAATCCTTTTTCTAGTACAGGGTCTAATCCATTAGGGGATGTCAATGTAAATCCATTCGCAAAGGTCAAAACCAATCCATTTGCCCAATAAGCAATTTTTATCTTATGAGAAAAAAATTGTTAAGCGTTTCATCTATAATTGGATTTTTAGGAATTGTGACAGCTGCTCTTGCTGCTAATCCATTTGCAATATCTTTTCCTATTTCTGAATTAGGTAACTGCGGCTCAATGAGTGAATGTAAAACATTTTGTGATGATTCAAAAAATATTGATGCTTGCATTGTCTATGCAGAAGCCAATGGTTTAGTTTCTAAAAAGCAAGTTGAACAAGTTAAAACTATCGCGGCTGGTGGCCCAGGGGGATGTCAAGGAGAAACTGCTTGTCGTAATTATTGCGATGATCAATCTCATAGCGAAGAGTGCTTAAATTTTGCCGAAAAGAAAGGCTTTATTTCTAAATCAGACGCTAAACAAGCAAGGTCTTTATTGCAAGAAATTGGTCCGGGGGGTTGTAAGGGTCAAAATCAGTGCAGGACTTATTGCGATGATCCGGCGCACCTTGAAGAGTGTGTAGATTTTGGGATTAAAAAGGGTTTTATAAAAAAAGATGAAGCAGAGCGTATTAAAAAACTATCCAGTAAGGGCCCTGGTGGTTGCAGGGGGCGAGAACAATGTGATGCTTATTGTCAAAATTCAGAGCACGGAGAGGAGTGTTTGAATTTTGCTTCTGAAAATGGTTTGATTTCTAAAGAAGAAGCTCAAAAATTTAAAAATATTATAAATAAGGGTGGACCTGGTGGTTGCCGTGGCGAGGGACAATGTAGAAATTATTGTGATAATCCAGATAATTCAGACGAGTGCATTGCTTTTGCCGAGAAAGAGGGCCTTATGCCTAAAGAAGAAATTGAAAAGGCTAAAAAATTTTCTGCTGCATCTAAACAAGGTGGTCCCGGTGGTTGCAAGGGGAGAGAGTGCCATGAATATTGTTCTAATCCTGCCAATCAAGAAGCTTGTTTTGAGTTTGCTAAAAAGCAAGGATTACTTCCAAAAGAAGATTTAGAAAGATTTGATAAGGCTAGGGAACTTAATAAAAAACTTGAAAGTGGCGGCGGTCCAGGTGGTTGTAAAAATGAATCTGAATGTATGCAGTATTGTTCAGACCCTTCTAGGGTTGATGAATGTTTAAGTTTTGCTGAAAAAAGCGGCGTGATGAGCAAGGAAGAAGCTAGAAAGGGTTTAGAGCAATTTAAACAATTTAGAGATTTTAATAAGCAAAGTAGACAGACAGACTCTGGTCAGTTTAATCCCAATTTTAGACAGCAAGAATTTGGTCAACAATCCAATGAGCAGAATAATTTTCCGGGCGTGCCAGATCAATTTCCTGGTAATTTCAATCAGTTTCCCGGTGCTCCTGGCCAGTTCCCCGGAGGTCAAGGATTTTCTGCCGGAGGCAGACCAACCTCTGGTTGGCAAGATCAGTCTAGGCCCGGAGGACCCAATGCTCAATTTGGTGAACACCAAAATCAACTTGATCAAAACATAAGCCCTAACCCGAGTTTTATAAATAATTTTAAGAAAAACCTAGAAGGCATTGGAGAGCAGCAGAAAAATGAAGGAGAGAAATTATTTAATGGTTTTCAAAGATCTTCTAGGGGGCTAAATCAGCAAATGGGTGTGCCTGACGAGCAGCTAAATAAACAAATTCCTGGTGCTCCAGGTCAATTTTCGAGCGGTCAAGGGTTCCAAGGTGGGTTTAAGCCAGGTGAACCAAATATGAATTAGCCATTCCAGTTTCCTAGTGGACAAGGTTTCCCTGGCGGGCAAGGCCAACCTTTTGGAAGTCAGCCACCAGTATTTCCAGGGCAAAATTTTGAGCGATCACTTTTTGAGCCGCAACAGCCTTTTAATCAGCTACTACCCTCCTCTTTTCCAACTCAAAACTTATCTCCAGAAGCGCAATCAGTTCCTTTTCAGCCGTCGTCTCCTGCGCCTAGTTTAGCGCCTCAACCTACTTCTTTTACTCCGTCTGCTCCTTCTCCATCAGAATCTTTTCAAGCTCCGCCTTCGCCACTCCCGCCTCCACCAGTTGGAGCAAGCGCTCTTGATACTTTAGTTAAAACTCTCAGACATTGGTTGAAAATAAAGTAAAATCAAAACCTCCCCAAAACGGGGAGATTTTGATTTTTTAGAGAAGTATGTTAGACTATCTGAATTATGAAACGAGAAGACATTAGAAATATTGCTATTATTGCCCACGTAGACCACGGTAAAACAACTTTAGTAGATGCAATGCTGAAGCAAACTCATGCTGATGTTAAGGTTCTAGATAAAGGAGATTTAATTATGGATTCAATGGATTTAGAGCGTGAGCGTGGCATCACAATTAAGGCAAAAAATGCAAGCATAGAATACAAAGGAATAAAAATAAATATAGTAGATACTCCGGGGCATGCTGATTTTGGCGGTGAGGTAGAGCGTACTTTGCGTATGGCAGATGGGGTTTTGCTTTTAGTAGACGCCCAAGAAGGACCAATGCCACAAACGAGATTTGTTTTAAAAAAAGCATTAGGTTTTGGCCTTAAGGCTATTGTTGTTATTAATAAAATAGATAAACCAGCCGCGCGAGTTTCCGATGTTATCAATAAAACTTTTGATTTATTCGTGGAGCTTGGCGCTAGTCCAGATCAATTAGATTTTCCAATTATTTATGCTGTTGGTTTGCAAGGAACGGCTACTTTAGATTTAAAAAATACATCTCAAAATTTAGAGCCACTTTTTGAAACTATTATTAAGAATGTTCCAGCACCCGATGTTTTGCCAGATAGTCCACTTCAAATGTTAGTTTTATCTTTAGCTTACGATGATTATAAAGGCAAGGTTGCTATTGGAAGAATTCATGCTGGTAAAATTGCTCAAGGTCAAATAATTGCGCGCATTAAATTAAATGGAGAGATTGAAAAAGGAAGAGTTACCAATCTGCAAGCTTTTAAGGGGATTGAAAAAAATGATATCGCAGAAGCTTTTGCTGGCGAGATTGTTTCAGTAGCTGGCTTTTCTGAAATATTTATTGGAGAAACTTTAGCTGACGCAGAAAATCCAGTTGCTTTGCCTGTTTTTAGCGTAGAAGAGCCAACGGTTAAAATGACTTTTGGCGTGAATACTTCACCATTTGCTGGTCGCGAGGGTAAATTTGTTACTTCGCGTAAACTTCGTGAGCGACTTTTTAAAGAATTAGAAACTAACGTGGCTTTGCGAGTAGAAGATACTACAGCTCCAGATCAATTTTTAGTTTCTGGCCGCGGCGAGCTTCACTTAGCTATTTTAATTGAGATGATGCGTCGTGAAGGTTTTGAACTTCAGGTTTCAGAGCCCGAAGTTATTTTAAAAGAAAAAGATGGCAGAACTTTTGAGCCATTTGAGCGTTTAATTATTGATGTTCCCAGCGATCATCAAGGAGTTATTATTGAAGAAGTTGGTAAGCGTGGTGGAGAACTTAAAAATATGGTTCAGGGGGCACGTGATTTAGAACTTGACTATAGTATTCCTACTAGGGGAATTATTGGTTTAAAATCTGTTTTAATGACGCGTACTAAAGGTTTAGCAATTATGCATAATGTTTTTGATGAATATAGGCCAATGTCTACTTTTAATATTCAAAAAAGAATTTTAGGTTCTATCGTAGCCACTGATTCTGGTTTATCAACTTCTCACGCTCTTGACAACGCCCAAACAAGAGGTACAATGTTTATTGGTCCAGCAGCGGAGGTTTATGCAGGAGAGGTGATTGGGCAAAATTCACGCGAAAATGATTTAGAAATTAATATTTGCAAAGAAAAACACTTGTCTAATGTGCGTTCTCGTGGTCATGATGTGCCAATTACTTTAGAGCCTATTCACGAGCTTACTTTGGAATATGCACTGGAATATATTGGTCCAGATGAATTAGTAGAAGTGACTCCAGAGAGTATTCGTATTCGTAAAGGGGAATTGTCTTCTAATAATCGTAGAAAGATTAAGCGCAATGAAGAGTAGGGTTTTTATGGGCTATTTTTCGGAGGTTAGTTCATGACTACCAATGATGTAGCTGCTAATGTTTTGTTGCAGACTTGCGTAAAACAAGTGCGTAGCGGTTTAAGCTTTGGTAATGTATCAGAAAGTTTGCTTATGTTTTGTCAGGACGGTTTGGTAGATCGTCTTTCGGCAGAAGTATTTGTTAGAATTTTTTTGACAAACACTTCAAATGAAGTAAGTCGTATTTTGGATAAAGAATGGCAAGAAGCAATGAACAATTTAGAAGATCAAACGAAATTTGTGTATGATGTGCCAGTTGAAGAAGTGGTTGACGATGAAGAAGATCACCTTGAAGAGTCTGGCGTGGAGCCAGACGACGAAGATGAAGTTTCGCCTGGAGAAGGCGATGGCGAAGAAAAGCCAACTGATGACGATGATAAATTGTAAAAAAACTAAAAGCGCGATGCTAAATTGTTAGATCGCGCTTTTTTGTTACACTTGTAATTTGTGGCATTTTAACGTATAGTATAGTTTTATGAAGAAGAAGGATGTGCAAAAAATTAAAAAACAACAAGAAGTGCGAGGGTTGTCGCAAAATAATTCTATGGATGATGTAGAGCTTTTGCGTTTGTCTATGGATGATCCATCTTATTTTTCCCTTCTAGTTGATAAATATCATGAAGCTTTTTTAAGGGCAGCGATTTCTATTACGCGCTCGCGTGAAGAAGCTGAAGATATTTTACAAGAAACTTTTACTAAAATTTATGTCAATGGTAGAAAATACAAAAAAGAACCAGGAGCATCTTTTAAAAGTTGGGCTTATAAAATTTTAGTAAATACTTCTTTTACGCACTATCAAAAATTGAAAAAAACTACTGGTAACGTTTCTTATCTTGATCCAGTTTTATATGAAGATACAATGATTGCTGAAAGTCGTAATGTGGCAGGCGACGTTGATGATAAGGCAATAGTTATGGCAACTATCGCAAAAATGCCGGAACACTTAGGGCGGTTGCTGAAGTTGTATTATTTAGAAGATAAATCATATAAAGATATCGCTAAAGCAGAAAAAATTTCTAGCACTACTTTAAAAATGAGGTTATTTAGAGCGAAAAAAATATTTAAAAAATTATTGGATAAGAAGCCTAGCTAAATGGATATATCTAATTTAAAAAGAAATATAATGCTTAGAATTTATGGAATTTGGCTTTTACGGCGCGTGATGCCCGTAGTTCTTTTTGAGATTTTATTTATGGTTTTAGCAGTACACCTTTTTACTGGTAGTGTTTTTGTTGCTCAAGTGCTTCAAAATGCCAGCACTGTTTTTGGTGGTGGTATCTGGAGTTTTCTAGGTTTTGCTTTTGCAGCTGTTTGGGGTGCTAAAATAGAGATTAAATTTGAAATTCTTTTAGCTTTAGTTATGGGAGTTTTATTTTTTTGGAGTATTAAGCGCGCCATTGTTTCTTACGAAATGATTAAGAGGGGAAGGTAGGATACCGAGAAACCAAAGTTGTCAATATCAAGTTACATTTATTATAAAAGTTACATTATTTCCCATACTCAATACAACGCCCAATAAAGGGCGTTTTGAGTTTATGGGTGTTGCTTTTTTTATTTTAGAGGATTATTATAAATAAATATTAACTGACTATGTCTAATCGTAGAAATTTAATTTGGCTTTTGATTGTAGTGCTTTTAATTTCTGTGGCAGCAGGATTTTTTGTTTATCCTAAAGGTTATGGCTTAACGTTACGTCCTTGGCGTTTAGGTTTAGATTTAGTTGGCGGAAGCCATTTAACTTATGAAGTTGATTTAAAAGATATCGCTTCTTCTGATAGGGAGTATGTTGTTAATGGTTTGCGCGATGTAATTGAAAAGAGAGTTAATCTTTTTGGCGTAGCTGAACCACAGGTTTTAGTGGCTAAGAGTGGAGATAGTTATAGATTGCTAGTAGAATTAGCGGGAATTAAAGATGTCTCTAGCGCCATAAAAGAAATTGGTGAAACTCCTTTTTTGTCTTTTGCGGAAGTTGAATATGATAAAACAAAAAAAGACGAAGAAGCTAACCTGCCTTCTAAATTTTTGCCAACTAAATTAACTGGTAGATTTGTAAGTGGTGCACAATTAAATTTTGATACAGTAACTGGGGCTCCACAAGTTTCTATTAATTTTAATGAAGAAGGCGCTAAAATTTTTGAAGAGCTTACTGCGAAAAATATAGGAAAGCCTGTTGCCATCTTTTTAGATGAACAATTAATTGAAATGCCTGTAGTACAAGAAAAAATTAGCGGAGGCAGAGCTCAAATTACAGGAAGATTTACTCCCCAAGCAGCTCGGCAATTAGTAGAAAGATTTAATGCTGGCGCATTGCCAGCACCCATTAGATTGATTAGTCAGGAAACCATCGGTGCTTCTTTGGGGGCGGATTCTTTAAAGAAAACTTTATGGGCTGGGCTAATAGGCACAGTTGCAATTATGTTGTTTATGATTATTTATTATGGTGCGCTAGGTTTGGGGGCTTCATTAGCTTTAATAATTTATATAGTTTTAACTACGGCAATATTTAAGCTTTTTGGCGTAACCATGACTTTGGCTGGCATCGCTGGTTTTGTGCTTTCTATTGGTATGGCCGTAGATGCTAATGTTTTAATTTTTGAACGCAATAAGGAAGAGCGTCGGCGTGGAGTTTCTAAGTTAAGTGCTATCACAGAAGGCTTTGCTCGTGCTTGGCCATCTATTAGGGATTCTAATATTAGTACAATGCTAACAGCAGTTATTCTTTATTATGCTACAACGGGGTTTGTACGCGGCTTTGCCCTGTCTCTTTTAATAGGTGTTCTTATGAGTATGTTTTCTGCTATCACAGTTACGCGCGCAATAGTCGGAGCATTTATTAAAGGGGAAAAAGTTGCGCGTTAATTTTAATAAAATTATGATAAACGTTATTGGTAAAAAATATATATTTTTAAATTTTTCTGGGCTTATTATGGCGGCTAGTATTTTGGCGATTTATTTTTTTGGTTTACAGCAGGGGATAGATTTTAAAGGTGGATCTTTGTGGCAAATTAGATTTGAAGATGATGGCATTTCTTCGGATGTAGTTAATAGTATTTTTAAAAATAAGCTAAAAATAGAAGACGTCAGTATTGTAAGTGAAGTTTCAACAAAAAGTTTTTTAGTGCGCCTAAAAGAGCTTAGCGAGGTAGATCATCAGAAATATTTGTTGGATTTAAACGCCATTTCTAAAGTAGAAGAATTAAAATTTGAAAGTTTGGGTCCTGCAATTGGCAATGAATTGCGTCAAAAGGCAGTGTGGGCATTTATATTTGTTCTTTTGGGTATTTCTTTATACGTCGCTTTTGCTTTTAGAAAAGTTTCTTATCCAGTGAGTTCTTGGAAGTATGGATTGATAACTTTGGTTACTTTGTTTCATGATGCTATTATTCCCACAGGTCTTTTCGCTGTTTTGGGATATTTTTTGGGAATAGAAATAGACACTAATTTTGTTGTGGCTATTTTAGTGGTAATGGGTTTTTCCGTGCATGATACAATCGTAGTTTTTGATCGCATTAGAGAAAATCTAAGACTAGAAAGAAATTCCAAATTTGATTTTAGCTTTTTAGTTAATAAAAGCGTTAATGAAACAATGGCGCGTTCTATTAACACATCTTTAACTTTAGTTTTAGTCCTCCTTGCTCTATATGTTTTTGGTTCATCTTCTCTCAGCTATTTTATTTTGACTATGTTAGTTGGAACTGTGTTTGGAACATACTCTTCAATCTTTGTGGCTAGCCCGCTATTGACTTTGTTCCCCAATAGTGATTATAATATTAGAAGATAATGAGAAACATCAAAAGTCTATATTATAAATATTATGAAAATTAGCTTAGATAAACTAGTAAATAGTCTTTTGGCAACATTATTGCCTAGACAAAGGGAGATATTAGAGGGTCGTTATGGTTTAAAGAATGGCAGAGAAATGACTTTGGCTGCTTTAGGGGTGCGCTATGGCATTACTAGAGAGCGTATTAGACAAATTCAGAATTTAAGCCTAGAAGAGCTTAGGTCTAAAGCTAAGGAAAGTGGTTTGACTGATTTTGGACAATTAATGAAAGCCCATCTGCTTACCTTGGGTGGCATACGAAAAGAAGAAAATTTAGCGCAAGATGTTGCTCATTTAATTGCAGATAAAGGAGAAAAAAATACTTTTAAAAATAGAGTTTCTTTTTTGATGGAGGCCTCTAATTCAGCAAAGTTTCGTTCAGCTGATAAAGATTTTTATTCTGTTTGGTATATGAACACAGACAGTCTTTCTAGGGCTAATAATTTTATTAACACATTAGTACAAACATTATCGGAAAATAAAGAAGTTATTCTAGCAGAAAAGAAATTTGATCATTACTTTACACAAACTGCTAAAGTTAATAGTTTGCCCGATCTTATGGTAGCTAATTTCATGACTATTTCTAAAAAGTTTATAGCAAATCAATACAGTGATGTTGGTTTGACTTCTTGGCCAGAAATTAATCCAAAAACTTCACGTGATTATGCTTATTTAGTGCTCCAAAAAGAAGGAAAGCCGTTACATTTTACAACAATTGCCGACGCTATTAATCGGGTCCGTAAAAGTAAAAAAACTAATTTTCAAACAGTACACAATGAACTTATTAAAGATGAACGCTTTGTTCTAGTTGGTAGAGGTACTTATGGTTTAGCATCTTTTGGGCTAATGGCTGGCACAGCAAAAGAAGTGATGTCTGTATTTTTAAAAAAACACGGAGCTTTAAAGGCTCGCGATTTAATGCAATTAGTTTTAGAGAAGCGGACATTTAAAGAAAATACTCTACTTTTAAATTTGCAAAATAAAAAACATTTCAAGCGTTTAGATGATGGCAGGTATTCACTTTTAGAAGCCTAGTTTTTTAAAATAACCCCAATGTACATTGGGGTTATTTTTTTGTTATAGTAAGTATAATGGCTAATATTGAGATAGTTTTTGCTCCAAGATTTGCTCCACTATTTTCTGGTGGGCCTTTTGGCTATGCGTCAGACTTATTTTTTGTTGAAATAATTCTTTATGTGATTGTTTTAGCCGCCTTTGTGTATGGTTTTTTCGGTTTTTTTGCTTATTTTGCCGGTGTTTCTGGTACGGGCACATTAGGCAAAAAGCAATTATCTAAGTCTTTCAATATCTTATTGTTAATATTAGCCGTTACACTAGTACCCAATTTTTTTCCATATTCGCTTTATCCATATGTTCAATTTAGTTTAAAAATTATTTTATACATTCTAGCGCAAAGTTGGTGGTTATTAGCTTTTATAATTTTAGGTCCACTTGCTAAATCTGCTTGGTTATCATGGAGACAGGAGAGCTTTGCCCAAAATTCTAAATTTAAAATTGTAGAAATTAGAATTCCGCGAGAAATAGAAAGAGGACCATACGCGATGGATCAGGTATTTCAAGCAGTTTGGCAACTTTCAAATGGGCCAGGGCATTTTATGGAAGAATATATGGACGGTGAAGTGCCGCGTCCAATGTCTTTTGAGATTGTTAGTTTCGGAGGTGAAATACATTTTTATGCTCGTATTTATGGTAAATTAAAGCATTTATTAGAGGGTTCTTTTGCTGCGTATTATCCAGATGTTGAGTTGGTTGAGGTGGATGACTACATCAATAGACTCCCAGCTACTTATGGAGAATTGCGTGGAAAGGGGTATGAATTGTGGGGAACAGAATTAATATTAGAAAGGCCGGCTGCTTATCCAACGCGTACATATGAAGAATTTGAACGTCCAGATGATGAAACTCAAGTTGATCCAATTGGTTCTCTTCTTGAGGTTTTAGGTAAGTGCAAAAAAGAAGAGGTTTTAGCCTTACAATTTAATTTAATAGCAGCTCCAGGTAACTGGGCTAAAGAATTTAAAAAGTTAGTAGAGGAACTTAAAAATCCTAAAGATGATAAAAAAGATAAAAATGATTTTTCGCTTTTATTTAAAACTCCACGTCAAACGGATATTCTAAAAGTCGTGGAAGAAAACTTATCTCGGCGTGCTTTTGATGCAGTTATAAGATTGCTTTATTTTTCACCTAAAGCTTATTATTACGATAGTTTTCCAAGGCGTGGTA
>CAYIVT010000011.1:0-16158 GCA_964366955.1 uncultured Candidatus Saccharibacteria bacterium
ATACGAGATCTCTACGTTACTGGAGTTCAGACGTGTGCTCTTCCGATCTTAAAATCTCTATCAGCCTGAAGCAGCGCTAAAACATCTTTTAATTTTTCTTGCTTGGCGAATCCCATAAAACCATCTAAATCTTTAGGAAAGCAATATCCTCCAAAACCACGATATCCCCCATGATCAACATTCAAATGCGAAGAACCGATTCGCTTATCAGCGCCAAAACCTATACGCACATTATTATAATTTCCTCCTAAATGTTCAGTCGC
The DNA here is from genome assembly GCA_964366955.1 of uncultured Candidatus Saccharibacteria bacterium. Classification (GTDB taxonomy): domain Bacteria; phylum Patescibacteriota; class Minisyncoccia; order UBA6257; family JAUSGH01; genus CAYIVT01. Next base: position 264 of record CAYIVT010000011.1, read on the forward strand.
AACAGCGAGAGCATTTGCCCAATTTATTTTGCGGGCTAAAAAAATATTTCCAGCATACTTAATAATTTCTGCTTCTGTTGCGCTAATTTTTAACTCTTGATCGCCATAAATTCCAGGAGACATAAGTGGAGCTTGTGGCAATAGAGCAATTACTAATTGCGCCGCTGCTTTATTTTTTCCTAAAAACCCAACAATCTGCCGATCTGGATGCAGCATATCTTCCCATGCGTTAGCTTCTGTTAAAAATTCTGGATTGAATAAAAATTTATGCTGCTTATATTTTTTTTGAAATTTAGCAGTCGTACCCGGCGCAACGGTAGACTTTATAACAATAATTTTTTTACCTTTAATTTTTTTAATGCCTTGTTCAACGATAGAAATATCACAAGAGCCATCTTTATGGTTGCGAGGAGTTGGCAGGGCAATAAAAATAATTTCTGCTTCTTGGATATCTCCAGCACACTTTTCACTATGCCTATCATGCAATAATAAATCTTCGCCTAATTTATATCCTTTTATTTCCGTTAAATACTTTTTTAACTGCCCGCCAACCCAACCTAGACCCATAATTCCAATTTTTTGTTTTAGCATATGCAAAATACAACATACTACTAGAAGTAATAGTTTCTGTCTTTAGTGTGGACCCGGGGGAAATCGAATCCCCGCCTCAGCAATGCGAATGCTGCGTAATGCCACTTTACTACGGGCCCTAAATTTAGGCTTGCCTTAACTATAATACTAATCTATAATAAAAAACTGGTTTAGTGAAGCTCTTCTATAATATGAGAAAGGCGGTGTACATGAATGCTCTTGGCAAAAAAATTATTTTAGTGGATCAAGATGGAGTTCTAGCTGATTTTGAAAAATACTTTCTATTAGAATGGCGTAAAAAATACCCAGATGACTTTTTTGTTCCACTAGAAAAACGTCAACTTTCCAGAGTTTTTGATGAATACCCTGAAAACTTGCGCCATAAAGTTTCTACTGTTTACATGGCGCCAGGATTTTTTATTAATATTCCGCCAATGCCCGGAGCAATAGCAGCGATGCGCGAAGGCTTAGCATTAGATTATGATATGCGAATATGCACATCCCCTCTTACTGGCAATCCAAATTGCATAAAAGAAAAAATGGAATGGATAGAAAAACATCTTGGTAAAGATTTTACTAGACGAACACTTGTAACAAGTGACAAGACACTTGTTAGAGGTAATTATTTAATAGATGATAAGCCAGTTGTTACTGGCACATGCATCCCAGAATGGGAACGTGTGATATTCGATGCTCCATATAACCGTAAAATACAAAACCCTCTCCGCGTAACTTGGGATAACTGGAAACAAGTGCTGTGGCTTTAAATATCAAATAGCTCTGATGAAAATCAGGGCTATTTTAATAGCGTGTGTAAAATATAAACTCTAAAATAATAAGCACAAACCAACCCACCTGAAGCACAAAAAATATAAGAATTTGAATAAATTCTAAAAAGTGCGTACGTGACATGCTAAAATTTTCTGCAATAATAGAATAAATATCCTCCAAAGAATCCAGCTTTTCTTTTATGGAAGACTTCCAGCCATCAAATTTCATCTTGCGAGCAGCAAGATCATAAAGGCGGGCAGGATACCATTCTCCAATCAACTTAATTTCACGGTCTAACGCCTCAAATTCTGCTATGGAGCTTGTGCGCAAATTAATAACCTCCTTAAAGCTTTGCTCTAGTTCTTTATTTTTAAATATAGTTGTTTTCCCAGAATGGAGTCGAACCATTTTAGCCACCTTTTTTAAACGCTCATCTAAATCGTGATCTAAAATTCTATAACGTAAAAGTTGTAAATTAGCGATTTGTAATAATTCTGAGATAGATTCGTATTCCCCATCGGGATCAAAAATAAAAGCACCGTCCCAATCAACAATCACTAAATCGTTATTAGCATATTTAATTTGGGAAGAAAGCGTATGTTCCACTTCTTGTTCGTCTAAAGGCAATCTTTCAGATTTTAAAAAACTAGCAATCTTACTGCCATATTCAAAAAACTGCTCCGGTTCGCCAGCATAACCAGCAACAATAGCAATAGAATATTCTTCACTTAAATCAAAATTTCCGCCACGTTTTTTTATTAACTTATGACATTCATCTATTAAAGCTTCTCTTAGCTCAAAAGCTTGATCGGAAAAAATATTTTCTACTTCCATTTGCCCCTCAACAACTAGAACATCTGGCAAATAAGCTTTAATTTCAAAAGTAACTTTTTGACCAGCTACTGTTCGCTCTTCTTTATCTATTAAAACTTGCTTAGGAACTGTTTTGCCAAAATAATGAGGCGCACTTTCACTTTGTGGCACAACTAAAATCTCGCCACCCTTCAACTTTGACGCTTCGGCTAAAATAAAAGAGGTGATTTTCTGCATATTTTAATTCTACCATATATTAAAATCCTCCGAAGTATTTATACTTCGGAGGATTATGTTCAATCTCCAGCCACTGAAGGCGGTTGCACGATCGGCTTTTCTAAATCACATCTAACTTTTTCGGCGTGTTTAAGCGTTGCCATAACAACGCTATTCAACCATGATTGATAAGCAACGCCACTGGGATCAACTTTTTCTGGCGGAAAATGATCAAACTCTGGTTGGCCATAAAAAATATCTCCCATATAACAGGCAATACTAATACTACCCCAGCTAGCTTGGATAACTTTAGCTATAAAATTATTCACAACAAGAATTCCCGATATACGATAAGCCAAAATGCGCTCGGCACGAAAAACCGTAAAAGGAGAATCCACTCCACGAACTGGTTCTGTTACATTAAATAATTTCCAGCCAGTTATTCTCTTGTCTAAGCTAAATTCTTTTTCAATAAAGACTTTGCGCAAATCAGCGATGACTGGATCTTCGTTTTGCAATGTATTATATCCTCCAAATCTAATTACTCATTCAACGCCTGAACAAAACCAGCTACGCGCTCTGCGTTTTTACCATCTACTACAAAAGCGCGACGCTGATGTTCTTCTAATTTTAAGCCTACTTGAAAATTGGCTACAACCAACCTCCAAAGTTCTTCATAATTTATCGCCATAACAGAGCAACCCAAAGAAACTACAGGCGGCACTTCCATTGCTCCGCTGGTTGATTTTTTAAAATAAGCCTCAATATCTTTATCAAAATAAGTGATATTAGGCACACCCAAAACACTTGCGGTAATTAGAACGGTGGAAAAATCCGAAATGACTAAATCTGCTCGCGCTAAAAGTTTATTGATACTAATTTTAGCTACGCCATCACCATTAATTATGCGACCACCGCAATAATCCTTAAGAGCCTCATCCCAAACAGGAAATTCATCAATATAATTAGTACGCATACGCGGATGCTCTCTAGGAATCAAAGTTACTAAAGAATCTGTAAGGTGATAATACATTCCAAGCGCGCGCACTGTTGCTTTCAAAACATTACCCGTATGAGTGCCACCACCGACAAACAAAACTACCTTTTCGTGCTCGTCAATACCCAACTCTTTTGCGGCTTCTTGCCGTAGCTTAGCTTTATCAAAATTAGCGAATTCATCTAATGCGGGATAGCCAAACTTACGAATCCGTAATGTAACTGTATTAACTTTAATGTTCCATGCCCGACAAACACATTCCGCTCCAATTTTGTCGTTAACTACAATATAATCAGGACGATTTTCTTCTGGCCAATTAAGACTTGCTCCCCAATAATCATTTAATCCTATTGTTGGGCAAATCTTTTTTAGTTTAGCAACTAACTCTTTGCCAAGATTACCGCCATTATCAGAGCACATACTCGTAACAAGAGAATTCGGACAAGGAAATTCTTTCAATACATCTTCTGCAGAACCAAAAGTCCTAAAATTTAACTTATCGGGACTGTTGCTTAAGAGCTCAACAGCTTTACCATTGGCAATCAAAACAGCATCTATTCCCATTTCAACCAACTTTTTGTATACAGGAACCAAACCATTGGTGCCACCGGGATCTTTGCATACACAGAGTACTGGGCGTCTTACGTCTACCGGCATACTTCACTCCCTTACAAAAAAATTTAAAACATTGCCATACAAAAATCTAAGGACACCTGCCTGCCGGCAGGCAGGTCGCAAGACCTTAAATGATTTCCTCCAAAAGATTTTCAAAGAACCTACCTACTCAACTAAAAAACTATACTATATTGCTAAAAATAAAGCAAGCTTGTGCAAGGTACATTCAACATTGAAGTGCAACACTTGAGTTAGCTCTTACGATGACTCAAATATTGGAGCAAGCTATGTTTTAGTCATCGTAAGAGCGTAAATATTAATTTTAAAGATAAATTATCAATATTTAGCCATCCGATGACCTGGGGACAGAAATCTTAAATATTTTGGTCATCGGATGACTGGGAGTTAAGAAATTATTGAATTTAGCGCCCCAAAAACACTATGCCTAAAACCAATAAAATAGCTACGAAAATTTTTAATAAAAGTTTCTTCTCGTGAAAATAAACGTTGCCAACTAGCATAGAAAATAATATTGCGCTTGAACGTAAAACAGCAACAACAAGTGATGCTGGCGCAAAATTATATGCGAAACTACTTAACACTCCAGCCATACCATCACCAAAAGATTGAGCGAAAAAAATCGGACGCAACAATAACTTTAACGGGTTACTCCTAGAATAGTAATAAGCGGCTATATAAAAATAAACTAATAAAATTCCAATGGTGAAAAACTGCTCAACGGCAACAGAATTAAAGTGTGAAATGTCGTATTTATATAAAGAAATAGTTATAACGGCTAATAAAGTTGATAAAATGACATAGCCTATCCCCCTTTTTTCTATTCCGTGATTTGCGAAAAGCAACAACACTCCTGCGGTAATAACGCCAATTCCCAAAAATTGCGCAAAAGTGATCTGATAACCAAAAAATATATCCACAACTAACAGTAGTGGCATAGTTCCTACACGCACAAAGCCAAAGGTGCTCCTTGAAGATTCTACGATCGCTCTAATAGAAACATAGGTTAAAATAATTTCTAATAGAACTCTTGTGCCAAAAGTTGGCAAAGACTCTATAGAAAACTTAAAATCTTGCTGATAGATGATAATTCCTAAAAACCAAAAAAAGGCCGTGAAGTATGTTAAAAAAGCCATCGCATAACGGCTTTCGGCGCGCTTTAGAACTTCTACTTTGCCAATACTTGTGGAAATCTCTCCCACAAAAGAACTGGCGGCAGCTAAAATAAATCCAAACATGCTTTAATGATACAATAATGTTATGCTAGATACTATTATGCAAAAGACAATTTTAGTGACAGGAGGAGCTGGATTTATAGGTAGCCATTTATGTGAATATCTACTAGCGAAAAAAGAGCGCGTGCTTTGCGTTGACAATTTATTCACAGGAAATGTTAAAAATATTGAACATTTTTTAAAAGATCCTAATTTTTTATTTATAAAACACGATATTATAGAACCTCTATATATAAAAGAAGAAATTAACCAAATATATAATTGTGCATGCCCTGCGTCACCCATTCACTATCAAAAAAATCCAGTTAGGACAATCAAAGCCAATACTATTGGGGTAATAAATATGTTGGGCTTAGCAAAATCTCATAGAGCTAGAATTTTACAAACATCAACTTCAGAAGTTTATGGCGATCCACTAGAACATCCGCAAAAAGAAACCTATCGCGGTAATGTTAATCCAATCGGCCCTCGCGCGTGCTATGACGAAGGCAAGCGCGCGGCTGAAACTTTATTTTTTGACTATAAACGCTCACATGATTTAGAGATTAGAGTGGCTAGAATTTTTAATACATATGGGCCTCGCATGGATAAAAACGATGGTAGGGTTGTTTCTAATTTTATTTTACAAGCACTTCAAAATAAAGATATCACTATATATGGGAACGGTGAACAAACACGTTCTTTCTGTTATGTTTCCGATTTAGTAGAAGGATTATACAAATTAATGAATCAGGAAAATACTGGGCCAATTAATTTAGGCAATCCTATAGAGCTAACTATTAAAGAAGTGGCAAAAAAAATTATTGAACTAACAAATTCTAAAAGCAAAATTATTTATCAACCTCTGCCAGAGGACGATCCACGCAAGCGTAAGCCCGATATTTCTTTAGCTAAAAAAGTCTTGAAATGGCAACCAAAAGTTAAGTTAGAAGATGGGCTAGGGAAGACAATAGAATATTTTAAAATCTTAAAATAAATATCTAGCTATCTGATGACCCAGGCAAACTTGCATCAATATTTTTGGTCATCAGATGGCTTAAATACTAAAGCTCCAACCTATAAACTTTGAACATGGGTAAATTGAGGTGGCCGTAAATAATTTTTTCTGGTTTGATATTCAGCTCTCTACTCAAAAAATTTTCTAAATCACTAGCATCGTTACTGATGAGCGTAGGAGTTAGAACTGTATATTGTGTGGCGCGCACAAAATAAAGCTCATAATCTTTAAAATAATCTATTCCCTTAGATTTAATCATATTTTTAAAGTTAGTGGCGGTAACAGTGGTAATGCCGTGATAGAAAAGCCTGCGAGCAAAAAGCCAAAGCTTTGGTGAAAGACTGATATTTTCATCATAGATAATCATTAGCGAAGTTGTACTACGCTCGAGGCTACTGCTGTATTTCGTAATTACAGTATTTAAATTTGGATTTGGTGTTAATGGAATCGCCGCAGAAGCTTTATTGCCGATAACTTCATTTAAATATTCATCTAGCTTAACTATGCCTCTATCTGGAAATGTTATAAAAATGCCATAAACAGAAAAAACTATTTCGTAAATTATTAATGCCGCGACTACTAGACTAATCACTAGTAATCCTTGCTTATTTTTGATTAATACTAATAAAGCTACAACAAAAATAACTAAAAATGGAGCATATAAAGCAATAAATCTAAAAGCTGAGCCTAGTGGGACTAGCATTAATGAAATAAAAAATACGATCAATAAAAATAATCGCAAACCTGATCTTGTGTCATCAAATAATGTATTGCCACTGGAATTTCTCCTTATACCACAAGCTACATAAAAAATCCCCAAAATACTCAATAAAATAAATGGGATTGAATACATAGAAAATAAATTCAAAAATATATCCGAAAAAGGGTCTATAACTTTTCCTAAAGAAGCGCGCCATTCTGGAGTTGCTTGTTGAAACAAATAAGCAAACTGTAAATCAAAATGCCCGACTAATTTATAAAGATTATAATTATAAATTAAAATTGGCGAGAAAATAATTAATGATAAAGCCAAAGCCAAGTATAACCATTTTTCTTTAAAGACATTACGATAATAAATTAGTAAAAATATAAAATATGCTGGAATCAAAAAAGCGGCTATATATTTAGTTAAAAAGGCAAGGCCAAAAGTTAAACCAAGCATCCACCAATATTTTTTGCGATCTTCTAAGAAATTTAAGAAGACATAAATATTTAATAAAATTAAAGTAATTAAAGTTGACTCCATTAAACTAGATCGCGAGATCCAAATATGTATATGGCTCACTGCTAAAAGAGCTGCTGCTAACAAGCTAACCCACTGATTATTTTTAAAAACTTTTTGCGTTATTAAATATAGAAGAAGAATGGCGAATAATCCCGCAATAACAGATGGCAAACGCACTGCAAATAAACTATCACCCAATATGGCCGTGAAAATATACTGAATGACAAAAAATAAAGGCGGGTGGTCATGAAAAGATAGCTTAGTCCACCATGGTAAACCACCTTTATAAAACCATTGCATTGGAGTGGTTTGATCGGCATTTTGTAAATAATCTATATAGCCAATAGAACGGAAAGCATAAAATCCTTCATCATGGAAAATTTCGGCAGTTCCCAAACCCCATAAACGAAAAATTGCTCCTATCGCAATGATAACGATTATTATATAAACTGGCTTCGCTAATTTACCCAATAAAGATGTGCTCATTATATAGCCCATAATACACCATTATGAGTTACAAAAGCAACTCAAAAATGGTTCTATTTTTGATATGAAACTACTAGAATACCAAGCGAAAAAACTGTTCAAAAAATATGGGATTTCAATCCCAGCGTATCAATTGATAATGGCAAAAAACAAGGGGGTGGGCATTCAAATCCATTTCCCGCTTATCTTAAAAGCCCAAGTGCCGAGCAGTAATCGCAAAAAATCTGGTGGCATTATTGAGGTGAAAAATAAAAAAAAATTCAATAAAGCGAGCAAAGAATTATTCAAAAAAACAATAGACGGCTATCCAGTTAAAAAAATTTTAGCCGAGGAAAAAATAATTGGCGAAAAAGAAATTTATTTAAGTTTTAGCTATAGCACTGATAGCCGAGGGCCTGTTCTGTCTATTTCAAGAAAAGGCGGCACGGGCATTAATTCTGCTGATATTTTCCCTGTCAATATTACTCTTGGAATAACAGATTTTTATTTACGTGAAATTTGCGCTAAATCCAATATCCAACTTACGATCTCACTAAAAAATACAATTCTAAAATTATGGAAATTGTTTTGGGAAGAAAAAATGCTCTTGGCTGAAATAAATCCCTTATTTCAACTAGAAGATGCGTGTATTGCGGGCGATGCCAAAATAATTTTAGATGACAACGTCGTAAATCCAAGCTATCGTCCACATTTATATTTAGGCGGAGATATCGGTATACTAGCTTCTGGCGGAGGTGCTTCACTAACAAATTTAGATGCGCTTATGGCGCATGGTGGCAAACCAGCTAACTATGTTGAATATTCTGGCAACCCAAAAGCGGAAATTGTTGAAGAATTAACTAAAAAAGTGCTTAACCAAAAAGGACTAAAAGGATGCTGGGTTATCGGTGGAACAGCTAATTTCACAGATATTCAGGAAACAATGATTGGTTTTACAAATGGATTACGCAAAATTAAGCCGAAGCCAACTTACCCAATTGTTATTCGACGCGACGGACCAAAATGCGAAGCAGCTTTTGAAATGTTACGCCAAGTTGGCGAAAAAGAAGGATTTAATTTTTATTTATATAACTCAAAAACATCCATGTCTGAATCTGGAAAAATAATGACAAAATTAGCATACAATACCCATGGCAATTCTAATAAATAAAAATACTAAAGTTTTAGTGCAGGGCATCACTGGCAAAGAAGGCGCTCGCGCGACCAACGAAATGTTATCTTATGGCACAAGTGTTCTTGCTGGAGTTACTCCAGGAAAAGGCGGGCAAAATATTGCTGGTGTTCTTGTTTTTGAAAGCGTGTCCGAAGCCATGAAAAAATTCCCCGAAATAAATACTACTCTCATCACTGTCCCCGCTCCTTTTGTGCTCGACGCAACGCTAGAAGCAATAGAAAGTAATATTCCTTTAGTTAATATTTTAAGCGAGAAGGTGCCAGTAAAAGATGTTGCCACTATAATACATTTTGCGCGTCAAAATAATATTAAAGTCATAGGTCCTAGTTCAGTAGGAATTATTTCTCCAAGACAAGGCAAAATTGGCTCAATAGGCGGCGCTGATCTTATTAATAAAATTTTTATGCCTGGACCAGTTGGATTAATTTCTAAAAGTGGGGGGATGACAGCTGAAATTTCTAACACGCTTACATCCTCGGGTATTGGGCAAAGCACGGTAGTTGGTATTGGCGGAGACGTGCTTATTGGGTCAGATTTTGTAGATATTGCTCTTCAATTTGAAAAAGACCAAGAGACAAAAGCTATAGTTATATTTGGTGAAGTTGGCGGCACTTATGAAGAACAACTCGCTGAAGCTATTAAAAGTGGAAAAATTAAAAAACCGATGATAGCGCTTATTGCTGGACGGTTTGCTGAGAACCTCCCTCAAGATACCGTGTTAGGCCACGCTGGCGCAATTGTTAATCAAGGCCGCGGAAGCGCAAGCGGAAAAATTAAAACATTAAAAAATGCTGGGGCGTTTATTGCGGAAACTGTGGAGGATATTCCGAAGTTAATAAAACAAATCATTAAATAAACACTACGAAATTACGAATAAGATACGAAATTTACGAATGGGAACTGGGTATTTATTCGTACTTTTCGTATCTTATTCGTAATTTCGTAGTCAAGTGTTATGCAATTCAAAACAAGCATCAGTAAAACAATAAACAATGAACACTTTGTGCGCGGGCACAATTTAGTTCAACTTATAAATAAGCACTCATTCGCAGAAACAATGATGCTTTTACTACGCGGTGATTTACCAACTAAAAATGAAGCAAAGTTTTTGGAGAAATTGCTTATAGCGTCAAGCGAAAATGGGGTTGAAGCGCCTTCGCTGTATAGCCCACGCATATCAGTTGCAAGCGGCAACTCTTTTCATGTAGCACTTGCTGCTGGAATTTTAGCTATCGGAGAACACCATGGCGGTGCAGGAGAAGCGTGCGCAGAAATCTTAGCTTCTTTAAAAAATCCCAAAGAAATTGTGTCTGAAAATAAAATTATTCCCGGTTTTGGGCACAAGATTTATAAAAATTCCGATCCACGCACAACGGCTTTATATGCAGAAGCTAAAAAAATGAAATTATCCTGTAAATTTTTCAATAAAGCTTATGCAATAGAAAAAGAATTAGAAAACTCTAAAGGCAAAAAACTGCCACTAAACATTGACGGAGCACTTGCCGCTGGTATTTTAGAATTAAAACTTGACCCCCGCCTCGGCAAAGCTATCTTTATTATGGCTCGCATAGTTGGGATGTCTGCTCATGTCTTAGAAGAACTGAACCAAAAAAATAGTTATCGCAGGTTGGAAGAAGGGGACGTTGAAAACTAGTCATCTTCATATATTTTCAATGTTTTTGTCATCAGATGGCTTGGAGCTAAAGAATCTAATTTAAGCCGGCCTAAAACCCTTCTCCTTTTTTAACTTTATCAATATAATCCTCAAAAGTTACTTTTTGGTTAGGATCTAACTCTATAACTTTTTTAAGCTCGGTGATAGCCAAAGTTTTATTGCCGTTAGCCGCATAAGCGCGCGCTAAATCGAGCCGGTAACCAACATTTTCTGGTGCACCTTCAACGTATTTTTTCCTAACCTCAATCAAACGAGGGTAATTTTTAATGCTCATATACACAGAAACCAAGAGCGGCTCAGCAACAAAAGATGTGCCAAATTTTTCAAGCAATAACTTATCAGCTTTATCAATATTGCCATTTAAAATATATGCAGCTGCCAAGTTAACTCTCGCCCCATTATAACGCTCATCTAATTTAAAAGCTTTTTCTAGAACCTGGACAGCCTTAGCAAAATTCTTTTGCTTAAAATAAAGATCTCCTAATTCAAAATAAATTTGCTGTTTTTGGGGCGACAGTTCTATTGCCTTATTAAGTACAGCAAAAGTTTGTTCTACTAAACTTGTTTGCTGAAGAATGCCAGACAAGAATAGCAGCCCACGAACATCTAAAGGATTTTTCTTAATTCTATCTTCTGCCAAATTAATGGCGTGCTGTATCACCTCTAACTTAAAATCATTTTCAACATTTTGAACTCCTGCTATGGCTACCGCAAATCTAAAAAACTGCTCAGTTGCTTCTTCTGCGCCGCGCGCATTATATGACAGTACTTTTTTATAATATTCATAGGCTAACTTATAATCAGAATTTTGAGAGCGCATCGCGTCAATCAAAAGAGAATTAGCGAAGAGCAACCTAAGAGAAAAGAAATATAAAGATAAGCCAAAAAAAATAGTCAAAATTGTAGCCACTAGTGGAATATAGTTAAAATTGACCTTTTTATTTTCGCTTACAATTTTATTATCTCCATCTAATCTGTCTATAAAAGCCAGCATCGCAAAAAAACTTAGGTATGTTGACATGTTATCAAACACAAAAATATTTTGAAAACCATAAGCAATAAATAGTCCGGTAAATAATATAGCTACATCTAGCGCTAAAGCTCCTCTTCTATGGTGTCTCCACAAAGAATAAAGCGCTGCCACAAAAATACTTAAATACGCAAAAAGTCCTAAAGCTCCGGCATTGATTAGCCAATCAAAAATAATATTGTGCGAACGGTCAAACCATGGTTCCTGTGGCCAAAGCTCTGATTTAAAATATTTAGCAAAAACTAGTGGGTAATTTTCTGGACCCCAGCCTAAAATAGGATGCTCTTTAAAGCCTTCAAAGCTCATGGACCAAATAGTGAACCGAGAAGCAATTGTAGTGTCTGTGAATGACAAAGTGGTCAGCCTTCTAAGAACTCCACTACTCATAACAAAAGAGGAATCCCTGAACAGCCATAAAGCTAGCGGAACGACTACTAATAACCCTAAAATAGCCCAAGCAATTTTCTTGCTAAATCTGCTCACTCCTGGAACATTTTTACTTAATAATAAATACAATAGAATGCATACCGCAGAACCTAAAAGCAAACCTAAAGACGGTCCACGACTAGCCGTGAAATATAGAACAGAAAGCGATAGAAAGGCAGCTAAACCATAATACCACTTAGCAAATTTCCCTGTAGAATAAATCCACAAAAGAGCGGCAAACCCAAAAGCGAAAATAAGATAAGCAGCTAAATAAGCTGGGTTGCCTATTGTGCCTTCAACACGAGGGCCTCCCTGAAGATTTGAAAAATAACCCAAACGCTGCATTAAACCATAAATACCCTCAATAATTCCGGAAGCAACAAATAAATTAAAAAAGATAATCCAATCTTGCCTAGTGAACACCGATGTTAAAACAAGAAAATATGCCAGTAAATGCAAATAAGTTACCATGCCTTCGGCGCGTTCAAAATTAGACCAAAAACTATGTAATGGATCAATGCTAAATATTGTTGCTAATCCTATAACAATAATAAATGCTCCGATTGACAATAAAAGTGGAGATTTTCTAGGTCTATATTTAGGAAAAAATAATGCTAAAAGAATCCAAGCAAAAAATGCCACTTCTACAACTGCCCTAAACAAATAAGCTTTTCCTGTTATATAAGGAAAAAATAAAGATGCCGCAATCACAAGCGGCACAAAAGGCACCACAAATAAAGACGCTTTAATAACCCATAATGCTGCATTCTCTAATATAGATAATTTCATAATGCTTAAAAGTTAGTCTATTTATTATAGCCGTAAATCTTAGCCGCAAGCAATCCAACACTTGACCCAATAACTGCTCCAGAAATAATATCTAGCGGATAATGCACGCCAACAAAAATACGCGCTATACCCATAAGAATAGCTGATACGAAAAAATATTTAAACCATTTTTTATTTATAAAATAAAAAGCCACTGCTAAGGAGAAGAAGAATGCCGCATGATTGGATGGGAAAGATGGCTCGTGTAAATTTTTTTGTATCAACACAATAACATTTTCTAAAACTAAGGGTGGCCTCGCCCGTGCATATATAAATCTGATAATATACGATACAAAACTAGTAGATAGCAAAGTGATGAAAGTAATAAAAAATAAATTATTTAGTCTCTCTTTCCATGTTTTATTTAAAAAAATAATAACTAGCGCTCCTACAACTAAAAAATAAGCCAAGCTATCAGCTAAGAAAATTGCAAGCAAATCTAAAAATTTACTTTGACCAGCTAATCCATTAATGAGACGGAAAAACTCAATATCTAAACTCATAATAGTTAACTAGCGACGCACAAACGGCAAAAGAGACATAAAACGAGCACGTTTTATAGCTAAAGAAAGTCTACGCTGATGTTTAGCGCAAGTATTATTATATCTAGGCTTAACTATTTTACCCTGACCAGAAATAAACTTGCGCAATAAAGCAGCATCTTTATAATCTATTTCGTCTATATTTTGCGAACAAAAAAAACATTGATTCATAATTAAAATGGCAAATCTTCTGCTTTAATATCATCTTCGACCTCAATTACTGGAAGTTCTGGAGCGGCAAGAGGCTGATCTATTTTAACGCTAGGAATAGCGGAGCTGGAAGAATTAGCAAAATTAGCGCGTGGGCCAAATTGTACGAAATCAGCTATAATCTCTGTTTTCCAATGCTTAATACCTTGAGCATCTTGCCAATTTCTTGTTTGCAACCTGCCCTCAACTAGAGCTAGCGCTCCTTTTGTTAAAAATTTGCTAGCCAATTCAGCTTGCCTTCCCCACACCACAATATTATGAAACTCTGCAGCTTCTTGCTTAGCTCCAGATTTATCTGTCCAAACTCTATTTGTTGCTAAAGAAAAACTAGCTACTTGTTGACCCGTTGGCGTAGAGCGAAGTTGTGGATCGGCAGTTAGCCTGCCAGCAATAATAGCTTTATTAAGATTCATAATTTATTTTAATATTTCTTCTAACTTTTTCTCTAAACCTTCGTTACTTAATACTGAAGTATCAACAACTGACCTAAGAGGAGATTCTGGAATAACATTTTCGCGCGATGCAACTTCTGGTGACGACCTTGGTTCTCTAGCGTTAACTTTAGGAGGTGGAGTGATAATCAAATTTCGTAAAACTTTATGGCTAGAAGCTAGAGCCTTATCAATTTGTTTTAGATTTTCAGGCAAACCAATAAAAATACATGAACCAAAAAAAGCCGAATTATGTTTTTTAATCGGATAAGCTAATTTTATTGAAGCTAATGGAGTTTTTGATATAATAGTTGTATTTGCTGAAGCTAAAATATTACCAATCTCCGAAATATCTTCTTCAGAGGTAAGCCAAAAACTAACTTCATATTCTTTTTGACCGTCTAATTTTAGTGTTTCTATCATTAGTAATATCTTAGCAAAATCGTATATCCAAGTCAAGAGTTTGCTTCATTTATTACGGCAAAGTAATCTTTGGACCAGCTACAGGAAACATGCTTAAATCTAGCATAGCTTCGCGCGTTAAATTATCAAAATCTGCTACTGCAAGATCGTTCGCGCTTTCTATATCAAGCTGAATATAGGGCCTAACTCCCGCATTAGGAGTAATTAAATTAGCCATCACGGCATACAAACCGCCACTAACCATTAAACCGTTATCTGCAAGATTAGAATTTGGCGTTAAAATAAATTCAATTAATCCACCATTTTTTTCTTGTGTAGTAGAAAGAACTATTCCATTATTGGAATTAATTAATTTTAGATTCACCATATAGCCAAATCGCAAAGTGCCGACATTTTTAAATTTAATTTTAGTGATTGCAATTTTATTTTTAGAAAAATCATCACTTAGCTGAAACTCATGCAAAATAACATCACTATATTTACTTAAACTAAGCGCGGGATATGTTGTGATTATTCTTAGGCTACTCTTAATTGCTTCTAACGGTTTGCTAATTTCTGGAGGTGATTGAACAGATGGCTTGGTTACTTCTTGAAAAACTGGTGGCACTGGCGCTACCAGAGGAACTGTCGTAAGTTGTTTATTCACAATACTTCTAGTTTTTGGGCCAACAAAACCGACTGCCGGTACGATAGAATTAGCCACTTGAAATTTTATCACAGCAGCTAAAGTTAAATTAAAAAAATTCCCGGTAATTGGGCCATTATAAAAATTGGTATCTTTTAAAAACTGCTGAAGATTTTTAACGGCATCGTTATTTCGTAAGCCAAAATAAAGATTGCCGTCTTTTAGCGGTTTAGTAAGATTTGTAATCTTATCAGAAGGAGAGATATTTTCAGTTAATAAAGCTTGATATGGCTGACCACTAATGGCAATGCCATTTTTATTATCACTCCACAATTTCCAAACTAAAAGAATGGCTAAGCCAAAAATAATCAAAAAAGTGAACTTGTTATAGCGTGTCATAAGTTCATTATACAAAAACTTTTTAGTTATCCCAAATCCAACATCACAAAATGTTGGCTTGAGTCGAGACATAAGGCTCCTCGACTAACACCTTTTTTCTTATTAATAAACCAAAGTTTATTTTATCGTAAGTAAATGATAGATCGGAAGAGCGTCGTGTAGGGAAAG
>CAYIVT010000012.1:0-16022 GCA_964366955.1 uncultured Candidatus Saccharibacteria bacterium
CTTATCGCAAGAAAAGTGAGGACATGAGAGTGCTTACCGCTCTTGAGAAAAAGCGTGAGAATGATGAAGCGTTCACCAAAGACGACCTTGTCTTGCTATACGAAATCAACGGCACCATCGAAGGATTCGGATATCAGAAAGACCCGCGTATCGTTGAACTTCGTCAAGGAAGGAATTCGGAGGAAGACATGCTCGTCATATTTGAATGCACCAGAGATGAGATCGCTCACGTGCCGAGCCAGATAAACGAAAACACCAAGGCCTATGTCGGACAGCTCGAACCGGGCATATTCCAGAAACTTCCGGAAAATCTCGAACATGTTTACACGTCATTTCCCGAGAAGAAAATTCGCAGAGAAAATGTCGAGATAGGAGGCAAGTCGGCCGAACAACTCATATCCGAAATGGAAGCTGCCGGCATCAACATTTCCAACTACGCCAAATCGATGTTAAAGAATAGGGAATTTGTGCCGGGCAAAAATCCGGAGGAAGCCACGCTTATTCGTTTGACAGTCGCCGATCTCGGATTCAAAAGCAGTGCCACGACAGACCAAATTTATGAACGAGCTCAAATCCTCGGTTTGGAACTGTGTCCGGCCGATACCGGTCCCAACTATCGTCTGAAGTATCGAAATCAACCCTTAGATGAATGGATTTATATGGGCATGAAGCAGATCGCCGTCTCCGACGGCGACCCGGACGTCTTCGAGCTGGTACGCCGCGTCGGCGGTTTGTGGCTGCGCGGCCTTTGGGCGAAACCCGACAACGAGTGGTATCCGAGCCACGTGTTCGTGTTCCGTCTCCGTAAGTCTGAATCTTAAATCTTTTGTTTCTTTATAATTCTTGACCCTTTGGTGCTTGGATTCTTTGATCCTTTGCATTCGCTTGCGGAGCAAGCTCGCGCCAATTTTTTATCCTAGACTGGCTTATTATCTGTTTCTGCTTTCTTCGTCTTTATCCTTTCCGCTTGCCACTGCTCAAATATAATTTCGGAAAGCTGGTAAAAGCCATCTTGTATCTCCTCGATCTCTCTATCCAGTACTCATTTTTTAGACACTCTGTCCTTTCTGTATTTCTTGAGAGTTAGTTAATAATTTCGTCTTCATACATCTTTTCGCAAAAACAGCAGGAGGACATTTAAGAGCAGTGTGTACTCTTCTGTAATTGTAGTAATTAATTTGTTGAGCGATGGCTTCAATTAATTCTCCGAGTGTGGGATAAATCTCAGGATGTCCTAATTCTAATTTAAAATTAGAATAAAACGATTCTTGTGTGCCATTTTGCCATGGACTGGCTTTATCGCTCATAGACGGTTGAATGTTGTATTCTAGTAGAAGGATTGCTACAGGCCAGAAAGAATCTGATGTTTGCCAAGCGATGCACCAAACAGACGTATCTGCTTCAAGGGCTGATCCGGTGTGGTAAAGATCATCTCAAGTATCGTGGTCATCAGGAAAAGAGCGGTGTCATTTACTACTACTGCAAAAGCTGGATGAACAATAATCCGGTAGAGAACTGCAATAGCCCATATCTGCGAGCGGATCAGATAGAACCGATCGTTTGGAATATGGTAAAGTCGACCTTAGAAAATCCGGAGGAAGTCTTTAATAACTTTAGAGACGAATCGATCCTCAACGAGGAACGAGTCAAAAGCATTGAAGGCAGATTGGATTACATCGCCAGTGCGATCAAGAAACTCGAAGTGGCCAAGAAACGAATCACCGAAGCTTTCAAAGCGGAAGTGATGAGCCTTCCGGAATTAAGAAAAGAGAAAACCGATATCGAGTTAAGCGAGGAGAAACTTATTTCCGAACGCGACGCACTCATGATGAAGCTCAACGTCCAGCATGACGTGAGCGCGAAAATCGATCTTTTCAAAGAAACCTGCCACAAGTTTTTGAGCAAAATAAACGATCCGAAAATAGTGACAGAGCGTCTGAAAAAAGATATAATAAAACTCTTAATCGATGAAGTGGTGATTGAAGGCGAGAGCGTCAAGATTTTTGCCACCATCCCTCTGCCGAACAAGATTCACGAACGGGAAATGGATAAAACTGACATTCCCGGTACTTTTAATGCTGGGGCTACCTTAGGCCCCGTGAACGAAACGAATATGGCAAGAATTTGGAATAAGCATAAACAAACAAATACCCCTCTTAAAAGAAAGGTCTTCGTTGCTATGTCTGGCGGTGTTGATTCGTCTGTAGCAGCTGCTCTATTACAAGATCAGGGCTTTATTGTGATGGGTGTGCATATAAAGTGTTACAATGTCGACGGCTGCGGAGAACGAGACGCTGAAGACGCGCGGCGCGTTGCCGAACAGCTTAATATTCCATTTTATGTTTTTGATTTTGAGAAAGAATATAAAGATCGCGTGGTTCAATATATGATTGATGGTTACAAAAATGGAATTACGCCTAATCCGGATGTAATGTGTAATCGTGAAATTAAATTTGGTTTATTTCTAGAAAAAGCTTTATTGCTTGGTGCCGACTATGTCGCAACTGGGCACTATGTAAAAATGAAAAGCGAAAAGCAAAAAGCGAAAAATAAAAAATACGCATTATTTCAAGCAAAAGATAGAAATAAAGATCAGTCATATTTTCTTTGGATGCTTACTCAAGAGCAAATTAAGCATTGTTTATTTCCTTTGGGTGATTATATTAAACCGCAAGTGAGAAAATTAGCTAAAAGATATGGCTTATTAACTGCAACTAAAAAAGATTCTCAAGGTATTTGTTTTTTGGGGCAAGTAAGTATGGCGGATTTTTTAAAGAAGTATATTCCAGAGAAATATGGCAATGTTTTGGATCTTAAAGGCAATATTATTGGCACTCATAAAGGTGTCCATCTTTATACTATTGGGCAAAGGCATGGGTTTACTGTGGGTAGGTTAAAGGTTAAAGGTGAAAGCCTGCCTGCCGGTAGACATGGGTTGAAGACAGAGGATCAGAAGCCGCGTTATATTATTGCTAAAGATATTAAAAGTAATACTATAACCGTGGCAGACAAAGAATTAAAAAGTAATTTTTTAGTAAAAGAAATTAAATTAGAGCAAGTAAATTTTATTAACCGTAAACCTTTAACCTTTAACCTTTCACCTGTATTTGTACGCACTCGCTATCGTCAGCTATTAGTTAAAGCTTTTCTAATCTGTAACCATAAACCTTTAACCTTTAACCTGTGTTTTCTTAAGCCCCAAAAATATATCGCCGCAGGGCAGTCTGCTGTTTTCTATTCTAAAAAAGGTGAAATGTTAGGCGGGGGAGTTATTGTGTAAATTATAAATTTATAGTATGGTGTTAGGTGTTGGTGGTTATAGTTCTTCTATTTTTTGGGAGCAATATCCATGAAAAGATTGCTTGCAGTTGCGGCTTTATGTTTGGTTTTCTCCGGTATTTCAAGTTGCAACGGTTCAAATTGGAGTATCGGTGTAGATATTAGATACATGGAATGTTTTCGCTGTAATCGAACTTATAGTAGTCGTTTTGCTCGTTGCCCCTATTGTTCCGATTTTAGAATTGATTGGCCGCTATCGTTTTGTTTTCCTGGTTGTAATGAAAATCATCATCATAGGCACCATCATTAAAATCTAAACTCCACGAGTATCTCGTGGAGTTTTATACTTTTATGTTGAAATTACACGATGCAGCTTTTTATGCTGCCATATTTTTTATTTTAGGTGTAGCTCTTGCTAGTTTAGCTGGGGATGTTTCTTATAAATGGTTATTTTTAGTTGCTGGAACTTTAATGGCGTTTACTTTTATTTGGGTTTTAAATAAAAATGTTATTGCTGTTTTTACTTTATTTTTATTTGTTGGTGGAGCGTATTATTTTGCTTATGATTTTTGGCAAACGTCTAATAATTTAATTTTTAATCAAAAAGTTTTAGTACGCGGAGTTATAACTAAAGTTTCGAGCGGCGAAACAGGACAGCAAATTCAAGTTGGTAGCGTGCGCGCTTATCTTAAAACTTATCCCAACTATGAATATGGTGATCTGGTGGAAATTGTTGGCGAAATAAAACCACCGCAAGATAAAGCTAAAAACTATTTATCAAAGGAAGGCGTGGCAGGCATTATGATTTTTCCGAGTACTCAAGTTCTTGCTAAGAATAAAGGCAATTTTATAATGGCTAGTTTAAATAAATTAAAATTAGCTATTGTGGGTAATTTAAATAAAGTTCTCCCCCAAGAAAAAGCAAATTTTATGGCTGGGCTTTTAGTGGGAGGGCGATCTAGTTTTAGCTCTGATTTTAGAGATATGCTTAGTCGCAGTGGCACTTCGCACTTAGTTGCGCTTTCGGGCTATAATATTGCGGTTCTCGCAAGTGGTGTGGCCTTAATTATTTCTTATTTTTTGGTTCAAGAAACTTTAGTATTTATTTTAACTTTAGTAATTTTAATTTTATTTGTCGCTATGACAGGCGCAGAAGCCTCTGTTGTGCGCGCTGCTTTAGTGGGGATGGTTATGTTGCTTAGTAATTATGTAGAGCGTCAATATAGTTTAAGAAACACCCTTTCTATTATAGCCGCTCTCATGGTGCTACAAAATCCTAAGATATTAATTTTTGATATAGGTTTTCAACTATCTTTTGCCGCGCTTTTAGGAATTATTTATTTAGAGCCCATTATTTCTAAGCATTTACATCTAAACTCAAAGAGCTTTTTCAATTGGCGCAAAAATTTGGCGACTACTTTAGTAGCTCAAATTGCTGTTTTGCCGATTGTTGCAACTAGCTTTGGTTCCATCTCCTTTTCTGGAATTATTTCCAACGTTTTTATTTTAGGGTTAGTCCCAATAACAATGTTTATGGGTTTTATGGCTGCTATCACTGGTTCTGTTTCTTATTACATATCTTTAGTTTTTGGTTTAGTCGCAAACGTTCTGCTTTCTTATATGGTTTTTGTTATTAAAATATTTAGTAGCTTTGGATATTTGAATGGCTTAGAATTTGGGTTTTGGTTTATGGTCGTCTATTATGTTGTTTTGGTGGGTGGATTTTTGTATTACCATAAAAAATATGAAGCGTCCCAATAAAAATTTACCGTTAATCATTATTGGACTTTTGCTAGTTTTAGATATTTTTTTGTGGCGGTTAATTATTTTTTATAAAATAGATGCGCCTAAGTATTATTTTTTGGACGTTGGACAGGGAGACAGTGAGCTTATAATCGCAAGCGATAATTTTGGAAATCCAATTAAGATTTTAATTGATGGCGGACCAGATAATAAAATTTTAACTCAATTGGGGAAAATTTTAGAGCCTGGTGATAGATATATTGATTTAGTTTTAATGACTCATCCACAATTAGATCATTTTGGCGGGTTTATAGATGTGCTTCGTAATTATAAAATCGGAGCATTTTTAGGCACTGGTCGAGCGGCAAGTATTTTGGCGTATAAACAATTGATAGAAATTATAAAAGAAAAAAATATTCCATACGTTATTTTAAAAGAGGGCGATAAGATTAAATATGGTGAAGTGATATTTGATATTCTTTCGCCGAATAAAAAAGATTTGGCTAGCATTGAACTAAATGATACTTGTTTAGTGACATTAATTACCATCGGTAGTCATCGTGCGCTTTATGTTTGTGATGCTGGGTTTAATATAGAAGATGAACTAATTAGTAAATACAATTTAGCATCCGATATTTTGAAAGTAGGGCAT
This sequence comes from uncultured Candidatus Saccharibacteria bacterium, assembly GCA_964366955.1. Taxonomy (GTDB): domain Bacteria; phylum Patescibacteriota; class Minisyncoccia; order UBA6257; family JAUSGH01; genus CAYIVT01. Next base: position 5,675 of record CAYIVT010000012.1, read on the forward strand.
CACGGTTCACGCTTTTCTTCGAGTGCTAAATTTTTATCTGCAGTTGATCCTAGGGTGGCTATTATAGAGGTTGGTAAAAATTCTTACGGACACCCAACTCAATCTGCTTTAGCTAATCTAAGCGAGGTGGGGGCAAAAATTTATCGAACTGATTTGAGCGGTAATTTACTTATTCAATTTGAAAATAAAAAGTTAAAAATTTATCAAGAAAAATAATGCCCTCGATATTTATCGAGGGTTTTTTGGTGAATAGTAATTTTTGCAGCACACGTTACTTAAATAAAGAGAAATCCATCCTGTGAAAATTCCAGTTAGTACATCTATGATATGATGTTGTTTGATAAGCAGAGTTGAGGTAATAATGGCTATGCCCCATAGTAAATAGCGTAAGAAAAACCAAAAATTAAATTTTTTTGCAGTTGCGAGAAGCAGTATTGTTGCTAGTGCCGCATGAGTGCTTGGAATAGTGTTATTTGGTAAATCATATTTATAAATGCCATTACGTACTAAAGTTTGAGCAAAAAAATTGCCACCTACGATTATTTCGCGGTTGTTATATGTAGAAGGAATAATCATATAAATTATTGAGCAAAAAAAGAATGCGATAAATGTTGCGAGTACAATTTTTGTAAAATATGCATAAGAAATTTCTTGGAATATAATTGGAATTGTCCAAAAGCCAAGATATAAACTTAAATAGAATACAGCCATTTGTGGCACAAAGGGAATAGCTTTGTCTAGTTCAGTTGTAAAAGAGCGCGCGCTGCCTCTTTCTAATGTAATTTCACCTACTACACGATATATCAGTGTAATGCTTAAAAACATTACTAAAAATAAAACTGCTTTCTTGGTAGTGGGGTTCATGAGGCCACCTCCAGTTTAACTTTTTAGAGTTGCGCTAAGTTATATTGTAGTCTGTTATGTGGAGGATTGCTATATGATTATTTATCGCAATGGCGTTGATTTAAAAGATTTGCCGCAAATTAATAAATTATTGAGAGTGTTGTCAGAGAATGCTAGAGATCTTTCCGGTGCCGAACTTCATAAAATTTTAAGTCAGAAAAATTTTGAGATCATTGGCGCGCGTAATGAGCGTCATGCCTATAGCGGAGATGAGAAGTCTTTATCGCGTTCGCCATTAGATGCAATGTCTACTGTGCATTTTTCTAATGCTATGTCTAGTTGCTTTGCGTATATTGATGATGTAGTGGTTAATCCGGAAATTCAATCTAAGGGTTTAGGAACCATTATTACTAAAGAATTAATTTTGACGGCGAAAGAGCGTGGCGCGAAATGGGTTGGTTTAACTAGCGCGCCCAAACGCGTGGCGGCTAATATAGTTTATAGTCGTTTAATGACTATAATGCGCGATGTTAAAGTTTTTATTTTAAAATTTGCCGCAATGGCACGTAAAGATTTAGGAATATTTTTGGATTATTCAAGTTATGTGACGGTTGTAGATTCAAGCGATGTTTATGTAGTTAACACTTTGATGGGTCGCAAGGCTTTTATCAGTAATGATGTTATAGATAAATATCCACCAGCATCTGTTTTGGAAATGATTTGGATTGCTTTTGCTAAGGGAGCAGATTCAGTTGAAGTGATTGTTAATGAAAAAAATTTGACAGTTTCAGATTTGCTTTTAGAGAGACATTTCGTTGAAAAAGAGACTAATGTGTATATGATTAAATTTTAAGCCTTAAGTTCTTTGCAACTTAGGGTTTTTTTGTTAGAGTAATTGCTATGAGGACTCTTATTAAAGATGTAGTAAATAAAGAAGGGCAAGAAGTAGAATTAGCCGGATATGTTGCTGTGCGCCGTGATCACGGCAAGATAATTTTTGTTGATTTGCGTGATCGGAGCGGTATCTTGCAGCTTGTCTTTACTCCCAAAGATAAAGCGGTTTACGAAACAGCGATAAAATTGCGTTCTGAATGGGTAATTAAAGTTAAGGGCATTGCCAATAAACGGCCAGCTAATATGGTTAATAAAGATATTCCCACTGGCGAGCACGAAGTTTTGGTGGAATTTTTAGAAATTTTAAGTGAAGCCAAAGAATTGCCTTTTGAGTTAGATGAAGAGGTGAATATAGATACTTATTTAGATTATTTACCTTTTGCTTTGCGCGGAGATAAAGCCCAGTCTATTTTTAGAGTTCAGGCAGTAATAGTGGAGGCATTTAGAAATTTTTTAATCAGCGAAGGCTTCGTAGAATTTCAATCCCCAAAATTAATCGGTGAAGACGCAGAAGGTGGAGCTAATTCTTTTAATATAGAATATTTTGGGCATACGGCGCATTTGGCGCAAAGCCCGCAACTTTACAAACAAATTATGGTAGGAGTTTTCGAGCGTGTTTTTGCGGCTGGAAATGTTTATCGAGCAGAAAAGCATAGCACCACTCGCCATTTGAACGAATATACTAGCCTAGACTTTGAAATGGGTTTTATAAAAGACCATACAGATATTATGGCTATGGAAAATAGGTTGCTTGAGTTTATTATGAACGAGATGCACAAAAAATGCGCCGAAGATTTTAAAATATTAAAAGCTAATATTCCTAGTGTGCCAGTAGAAATTCCGAAAATGAAGCTTCGTGAAGCTCAAGAAGTACTAGAAAAAGAATATGGCATAAGTTGCGTTGGCGAGCCAGATTTAGACCCTAGCCACGAGCGTTCTTTGTGCGAGTATGCGCAAAAAAAATGGAACTCAGATTTTATTTTTATTACACACTTCCCAATTTCTAAACGGCCGTTCTATACTTATGAAGACGAAGGCGATCCAGGCTACGCCAAGGGCTTTGATTTGCTTTTTAGGGGAGTAGAAATTACAACGGGCGCGCAGCGCATTCATAATTATGAAGCGTTAGTAGCTTCTCTTAAAAATAAAAAATTAAATCCAGGAAAGTTCAATTTTTATTTGCAGGCTTTTAAATATGGCATGCCGCCGCACGGAGGTTTGGGTTTGGGTTTGGAGCGATTAACTGCAAAGCTTTTGGGATTAGAAAATATTAAAGAAGCGACTCTTTTCCCAAGAGATATAAATAGAATAGATAACAGATTATCGAAATAAATAATAAAATATATGAAGTTAAAACAAGAACAAACATTAGTATTAGTAAAACCTGATGGCGTTAAAAGAGGATTGATTGGCGAAATTATTAGGCGTGTGGAACAGCGTGGTTTGAAAGTTGTTGGGTTACAAATGTTTCAGGCGACTAAAATAGATTTATCTAAGCACTATTCAGATTCTAAAGAAAACCTAAAAGCCATGGGCGAAAAAACTTTAGGTACTTATCAAAAATATGGCTTAGATTCAGTTAAAGAAATTGGTACTGCTGATGCAACGAAAATTGGAAAAATGGTTCATGGTTGGATTGTAGATTTTATGTGCTCTGGCCCAATCGTAAAAATTGTTGTGCAGGGTTTGCATGCCGTGGAAATGGTTCGTAAAATTGTTGGCGGTACAATGCCATCAGGCGCAGACATGGGCACAATTAGAGGTGATTACTCGGTAGATTCTGCTGTTTTAGCCAATGCTCAGAAGCGGGGTATTAGAAATTTAGTTCATGCATCTGGTAACATCGCCGAAGCGGAAAGCGAAATTAAACTTTGGTTCGCAGATAAAGAAATTCATTCCTATCAAAGAGCTGAGGAGGATATTATGTTCTAGGCTCAGGTTAAAGGTTTAAGGTGAAAGTAGGCTAAAGATTATAAGATCTCGCTTGCGAGTAAAGCTAGTACATTTTTAAAATCTTCTGGCAGTTCTGCTTCTAGCGACAGCTTTTCTCCAGATGGCGCAGTAAATTCTAATTTAGCTGCATGCAACATTTGGCGTTTGGCAATTTTAGAGCGTGAACCATACATGCCGTCGCCAACTACTGGGTGGCCTATTGCAGATAAGTGCGCTCTAATTTGGTGCGTGCGTCCAGTTTGCGGAGAAACTTCTAAAAGCGCGAAGCTACCCGTAAATGTTTTTATAACTTTATAAAATGTTTTAGCTGTGCGGCGAGATTTTTTCATTGGTTCATTTTTTTTCTGAACGGCAACTTTTTTAAGGCGGTTGTGCGTTGACGGCCTAAGGTCAAACTCTATAACTCCTTCATTTTTTTCTGGCACACCTTCTACTATGGTCATATATTTTTTGGAAATAGTGCGTGTTAAAAATTGGTTTTTAATAAACTCAAAAGCTGCTTGATTTTTAGCAATAATAATTAAACCCGATGTATTTTGGTCTAAGCGATGCACAATTCCTGGTCGAAGTGGGCTTTCACCGATATGCTCTATCTCCGGATAGCGAGCAATAACGGCATTCGCGAGTGTGTGTTTTTTTTGAGAAAGAGTTGGGTGCACCAAAAGCCCAGCTTGTTTATTAACTACAACAATATCTTTGTCTTCATAAACAATAACTAGTGGAATTTCTGGTTCGGGTTCAATTTTAAATTCTTCGTTAGCGTTAGCAATAACTTTTTCTTCTAACAAAATAATTCGGTCATGCGGCCGTAAACCAAGAGATGGTTTTATAACAAAAACTCCATTCACTTTTACTGCCCCATTTTTAATTAAGCGTTGCAGTTTAGTGCGTGATATTTTAGGTAGCTTTGAGGCTAAATATTTATCTAGCCGATCTTCAAGTTGTTCAACATCGAATTGCATAATATTAGGGCAATCTGATGACCAAAAATTAATGCAAGTTGCCTGTGGTCATCGGATTGCCAGACATTAAGTATTATGCAATATTTTCTAAGTTATAGCAAATTTGCTTTTTATATAAATAATTGTTATTATGGTTTTGATAGTTAGTTATTTGCAGTACCTTTAAAATCAACTTTTTGGAGGAGTTTTCTATGGCATCAGAAGAAGCCTCATTTCCAGCTATTGATAACCGCAACAAAGAGCCATATCCTACTTTGCAAGATTCATTATACAATCCTGTAGATAATCCTGCGGAATTAATTATTGAACAGTTGGAAAAGGCTAGAAAAGATGGAAAAAAGTATTTAGTAGTTATGGAGGTTGATCAAATTGCTTACAAAGTCTGGTGGTTTGCATTTTTTTATCATATTTTTGGATGGATTCCGTTATCGATGATGTCTTTAGAGTGCAGGAGTATTTGGAATATGCTGAAAGACATGAAAAATCTAGGATATGAACCATCAATCGATTGGATACCATTGGGTGATATTCCAGAGATGATGGGTAGTCATATTCCAGTATTGGGAGTACATATTAAGTAGAAATATAATCAAGCTCACTAACACTAACGGTCGTTAGCATTAGTGAGCTTTTTAATTTTCAAAAATATTCCTAGAACTAAAAATCTCGCCCTAGAGATGATCCCAGCAAAAGCTAGGTGGGTGGCCGCAACTATAGCCCAAGGGTTATAGCAATATAAGCCTCCCTGATAGATCAAAATTGATCTGGAATCTCTTGGGACGAGATTATTTTTAATATAACACAGCAAGGTCATTTTTAGGTGTGGATAAATTATATTAGAGAGTAAATTTTTATTTTTGTCATTCTACTATCATCCGATTCTGACGATCGTCAGAATCGGATATTATTTTTATTAGATGGATTTTATAGTTCGTTTGTGGCAAGATATAGCTATCCTTATGATAGAAGATGCCTCAAAAAACATTCGCAATTTTGTTATTATTGCCCATATCGATCATGGCAAGTCTACTCTTGCCGATCGCTTGCTTGAAGTGACAAATACTGTCCCAATGCGCTCTATGCAGCCGCAATATTTAGATCAGCTAGATTTAGAGCGCGAGCGCGGCATAACCATTAAAATGGCGCCAGTAAGAATGACCTATGCGCTAAGCGCGCTTACCTATACGCTGAATCTTATTGACACTCCCGGCCATAGTGATTTTGGCTACGAAGTCTCGCGCGCGCTCATGGCTGTTGAGGGAGCTATTCTTTTAGTAGATGCCACGCAAGGCATTCAAGCTCAAACGTTGGCTAATTTTGAGAATGCACGGCGCGTTGGGTTAACAATTATTGGCGCGGTTAATAAAGTAGATGTTGCTCCAGAAGATAAAGTTAATGAAGCTATAAAAGACTTAGCTGAACTTTTAGAAGTTGAAGAAAGTGAAATTTTAAAAATTTCAGGTAAAACTGGTTTTGGCGTTAGCGAGCTTTTGAAAAATGTGGTAGAAAAAGTGCCTGCGCCACATCATAAAAATTTGAATATAGATAATAGCGGCGCGCGCGCGTTAGTTTTTGATTCTACTTACGACGAGCATAAAGGAGTTATTGCTTTTGTCCGTGTTTTTGACGGCGAGTTTGTGATGTTAGATAAAGAAGATGCGCCATATAGTTTATTGGCTACTAAAACAGATTTTAAACCTAAAGAAGTTGGTTATTTTACGCCAAAGTTAAAACCTTGTGCAAAATTGAGCGCAGGAGAAATAGGTTATATTGCGACCGGATTAAAGGATCCGGATAAATTAAAAATTGGTGACACGATTGCTTTGGGAAATAATTCTGAAATGTTAGCAGGTTTTAAAGAGCCGAAACCGGTAGTTTTCGTTTCTTTTTATCCAGAAGCAAGTGATGAATATGATAATTTAAAAATTGCTCTTCAAAAATTACGCCTTAATGATTCTGCTTTACAATTTGAACCAGATAAAAGTGAGGTATTGGGTAGGGGATTTAAGGGTGGATTTTTAGGCAGGCTTCATTTTGAAATAACCGCAGAAAGAATTTTGCGAGAATTTAATATAGAAACAGTTCACAGTTTTCCATCGGTTGCTTATAGAGTTAAAACTAATAAGGGCTGGGAAGAAATAAAAAACCCCAAAGATTTTCCAGCAGATTTTATAGAAGTTGAAGAACCAATTGCTAAAATAGAAATTTTAGTACCATCGCATTATTTGGGAGCAGTTTTAAATTTAGCGCAGAATTTTCGTTTCAGAGAAATAGAAACCAAAAATTTTGGTGTGCGTATTTTGGTTGTTGCTAAAACGCCACTCGCAGATTTAATTAGAGATTTAGACGATCAATTAAAATCTAGCACGCAAGGGTTTGCTTCTTTAAATTATGAAATTATTGGTTATGATAAAGCTGATGTTAAAAAAGTGGAAATTTTAGTTGCAGGTCATTTGGTGCCAGGTTTAACGCGTATTATGCCGAAAGCAGATGCAGAACGAGAGTCTCGCATTATGGTGGATAGACTCAAAGAGTTGTTACCCAAAGAACAGTTTAGTCAAGCTATTCAAGCGCAGATAGATGGCAGAATTATTGCTCGCGAAACAATCCCAGCAATGACAAAAGAGCTTGGTAACTTTGGAAAAAATGGCGGCGATCGCACTAGAAAAATGAAGCTTTGGAAAAAGCAACAGCGTGGCAAGAAAAAGCTCAAAGAAATGGCAGAGTCCTCTCAAATCAAAATTCCTGCCAGTGTTTTTAAGGAGCTCCTGAAAAAATAAATGTGTTAAAATAAAATCATGAAGCTCATTTTCTCGTTAATCGCTATTTTAATTTTCGGAACCACTGCAGTGCAGATTTATAAGTTAGAAATTAAAAAAAATGCGCTACAAGAAGAATTCTCTAAAATCCAAGAAAAAGTAGATGCTTTGGAGCTAGAAAATAGTTCCATAGAAAAAGATATTGCCTATTTTCGAAATCCAAAAAATTTAGAGAAAGAAGCTCGCGCGCAATTTAATTATGCGCTTCCTGGGGAAAAATTAATTATTCTAGTCCCGAAGAATTAGTAACTCTAATTAACAATTGCAATGCATCATCATAATTTTAAACTAGGTTTAGTAGCTTTGTTATTTTTAGGGTTATCTTCCTATTATACAGTGCATTATGGATGGTATCCTATAGCTAGCGTTAACGGTGAATTAGTGTTAGCTCATGATTATTATAAAATTATTAACTCTGGGTTTATTTTTTATACAAATGCCCTAGCTACATATCAGAAAGTTAATTTGAAAATTTCAGATGCAGGTAATCTTTATCAAAATATTGCCAAGACTTCTTTCGATAAATTAATTGAGCAAAAATTAATTAGTCATGAATTTTCTTTACGGAATGGCAGTGAAGTGAATGGGTTAGTTGACAAAAAACTTAGCAGAGTTAAGAATGATAGTCTTAAGGAGCCAGTTGCTAAACTTTATGGACTAACAATGTCTGAGTTTAGAAAGTTTATTCTAGAGCCAGAAGCTAAAAGAGAGTTATTGATAGAAGATTTTAAAATTAATAATGAAGATTTTGGCGTTTGGCTCGATGCAGCAAAAAAGAATGCCAGCTTAAGAATTTTTATACCAAGTTTACGTTAGTCGTGGTGCGAGATTAGTACAGTGGCAGTACGGTTGCTTCCCAAGCAACAGACGCGAGTTCAATTCTCGTATCTCGCTCAGAATTAATGTTATAATGAAAACTATGAGAAAGAGCAAGACTAAATTAAATAAATTTAGGATGCCAGTAATAATAATCACCATTATTTTATTTGTTGCAGGATTTTTAGGTGTTTATTGGTTATGGAATGTGCTAATTCAAATTCAAGAAGCTCCTCGTAATGTTCCTATTATTGTTGAGCCCCACATAGACATTGCTTTGCCGTTTAGCGGTGAATATAAGGATGATCAAAATAGATTTACAATTACTCCGCCTGCTAATTGGTTGATGAAAAATAAAAATATAGGCAATGCAGCTGTGCAGTTTATAAATTCTGTAGCAGATCAAGATGTCACTGGTAAGTTTTCTGCTAGTATGAATGTTTTAATAGAACCAACTAATCTAACCGTTGCAGATTACGCTAAAGCAAGCGAAAGCACATTAGTTAACTTGTTGCCTAGTTATAAATTGATAGATTTTAAGAAAAAAACTTTTGGTTTATTAGATGGCTATATAATTGGTGGAACATTTATTAATAATGGGGTTATGCTTCGCAATAGGCAAGTTTTTGTAGTTACTAATGGTAATGTCTATATAGCTACAGCTATATCGCTTAATTCTTTATGGGATAAATACGCCAAAGATTTTAATGTTTCTTTATATGGATTACGGGTGCAATAATTTTGCTTGACTTCCGAGCTATGCCTTTGCTATACTTTCTTTCATAATGTCTACCATAAATCAGTTGCTTAAAGGACAGCGTAAGGGAGGTGCGAATAAATCAAAATCTCCAGCTCTCCAGAAATACTTCAATTATATTCAAAATAAACCAGTGTTTACAAGCGCACCATTTAAAAGAGGGGTGTGCCTTAAAGTTTTTACTACAACGCCTAAAAAACCCAATTCAGCTTTGCGTAAAGTAGCTCGTGTGCGTCTAACTAATGGCATGGAAATTACTGCGTATATTCCCGGAGAAGGGCATAATCTTCAAGAGCATTCTGTTGTGGTTGTTCGTGGTGGTCGTGTTAAAGATTTGCCAGGTGTTAAATATCATATTGTGCGTGGAGTATTAGATACTGTTGGGGTTACCGCCAGAAAACAACAAAGGAGCAAATATGGAGCCAAGAGAGAGAAGAAAGCCTAATTAATAATTAGAAATTAAAGTAATACTTCGATAAACTCAGTAAATATTTTTTGAGAGAAGTCGAAAGAATACAAAAGATTATATGCGAAGAAAAAGAAATTACAAAAGAGAACGTCAGCCAGATTTAAAATACGGCAATATTATTATTGGCCGCTTTATTAACTATTTAATGTCTAGTGGCAAAAAGTCTGTTGCTGAAGCAGTTATGTATGATGCGCTAGACTTAGTAGAAAAAGAATCTAAGCAATCGCCAGTAGCAGTTTTAGAAAAGGCTTTGGAAAATATTACGCCGATGGTAGAGGTGGCTTCTAAGCGTGTTGGTGGCGCTAACTATCAGGTGCCTCGCGAAGTTCGGCCAGCTAGAAAGTTTATGTTGTCAGCCCACTGGCTTATTAATGCCGCTCGTCTTAAAAAGGGCAAACCAATGGCAGAGAAATTAGCTGAAGAAATTTTATTGGCTTTTAAAAATGAAGGAGGTGCTATAAAGAAAAAACAAGATATGCATCGTATGGCAGAAGCCAACCGCGCTTTTGCTCACTTTAGTTGGTAGAATTTTTTGTTATGCCTCGTAAATATTCTATAGAAAAAGTTCGTGATTTTGGTATTATTGCTCACATTGATGCAGGCAAAACAACTGTGTCGGAGCGCATTCTTTTTTATACAGGAGTTTCTCATAAAATTGGTGAAGTACACGAGGGCAATACTGTTATGGACTGGATGGAGCAAGAAAGAGAAAGAGGCATCACAATCACTGCTGCTGCCACTACTTGTTTTTGGACACCTACTTATGCTAAGGGTGATAAAAATTTTGAATTTCAGTTTAACTTAATTGATACTCCGGGCCATATAGATTTTACTG
>CAYIVT010000013.1:0-15646 GCA_964366955.1 uncultured Candidatus Saccharibacteria bacterium
TTTTCGCTTTTCGCTTTTCGCTTTTCGCTTTTTCGTAAACCACTATATGTAGTTCTTCAAATAATTTTGCATATTCCAACATCCGCTCATGGGCACTAGAACCTTGAGTTAAAATATTCGCATCAGTTGATAGCATTAAAACTTTCATAAAATATTTATAACTTTAATTAATTCGCTAATCATTTTTTCATCAGTAAATTTCTGCGCAGTAACTAATCCGGCAGTCGCCAATTTATTACGTAATGTTTCATCGCCTAATAATTTCAACAAGCTAGTCTTTAATTTTTCTTTGTCATTATAAGGCACCAGAATTCCATTTTCTCCACTTGTAATAATTTCCGAATTGCCGCCAACGTTAGTGGTAATAATAGGCACACCTAAATCCATTACTTCCACTAACTGATGAGAAAAACCTTCGTATGCAGTATTGAGAACAAAAACATCAGAGGCTTTAATGTATTTAAACAATTCTGCTTGGGGCATTTTATTTAAAATCTTTATTGATAATTTGGAATTAGAAATTTGCAATTCAAGAGCTGCGCGCTCTGGGCCATCGCCTATAATAATTAATTGCGCGCCAGAAATAGTGCTTAATAAATCACTAAATACATCCATTAAAGCAGCAAACCCCTTCCACGGCACTAATCGCCCGACAGAAAGTATAGTTAAGCCCTTAAAACTAAATATCCCCCTAAGCTCTTCGCGCAATTCACTAACTTGCGGCAAAACAATGCCATTAGAAATAACTTTTATTTTACTTTCAGAGACTCCCCAACGTAAAATTATTTTTTTGAGATATTCACTTGGCGCGATAATTTTATCAGCAGAACACACTGTCCAAGATTGTAGTTTAGCTAAACATCTAACTGCTAGCGAATAATTTTGGTGAAATTGTAATGGCAAAAAATCATCAAGCAAATCTTTAACCCCAAACCGCGCCACGCCTTGCTCCCACGCATAATCTCCAGTAACCCGCACTATAAATTTTTTGCATAATAATCTAGAAACTAGCGCAGCCATAAAACCAGCGCCAAATGATGCATCGGCAGATAAAATTAAATCGCTTTTCGTGGCCAGAAAAAATAGCTTAGCTAAAAAAATAATGTGCCGTAAACCCTTCGGCCATTTTTTAGATACGTAGAATATCGGAAATTTTTGTTTAACATAGCTATATGTCAAAATTTTAATATCAAAACCACGCACTACAAATTCACGCAATAATAAATCGCTATAAGTTGCAGGCCCGCCAATTTCTGGCGGGAAAATACCAGTTATGATTAAAATTTTCATATATACTTCACAAGAGCCACAAATCGCCCTTTGGACTTTACTTTTTCATGACCAACCAAGCCTGCCTGTCGGCAGACAGGTCTTATGTCACAAAAAAGTAAAGTCCAAAGGGCTCTATGCTCTTTTGTCTGATCAAATTAACTGTTTAAACGAACAGCTCTCCCATCTTCAAAGCAATTTTATCCCAAGAATAGTTTTTAAAAACTAAATCGCGAGCGTTCTTAACAATAATTTCAGCTAATTCTGGTTTATTGATTAAAAATAGAATTTTATGTGCCAAATCTTTTCCGTCACCAACGCGCGCGAATAAACCAGTAGCATGAGTAATGCCGACTAAACTTGGATCTTTTAAAAAATCGGGAATACCACCCACATTTGTGCCTATAATTGGCAACCCAGCTGCCATAGCTTCTATAAAAGAATTGCCCAAGCCTTCAGAACGAGATGCTCTAACGAAAATATTGGCATGGGCTAAATAAAGTGGCACTTCAACGGGCAAAACTTCTCCTAAAAATTCAACGACATCGTCAACGGCTAACTTTTTTGCTAAAGCCCGCAAAGAACGGTCTTCTGGCCCACCGCCAGCTATTAGAACCTTAAAATAAAGATTATTGTTTTTTAGCTCTTTAGCTGCTTCTACTAAGGTATCTATTCCATTTTTTCTCACCAGTCTAGAAGTAGTAATAATCGTCACTGATCTTTTATTTTTTTTAATTTTAGATTTATTATTTTCATCTTTAATTTTTGATATTTGATTTTTTATATTTTCTAAGTCCGCCCCATTAGGCACCACGGTAATCGGGCATTTCGCTCCATGACGCCTAGCAAAATCTTCCAGATAAGTACTAATAACTTGAATATGGTCGGCTTTTTTAAATAACATTTTCCAAAAAGGATAAAAAATCCCCAAGCGCCCCAAAATATGCTCTTCAGAATCTCCTTCTTGTAAAGTTAATAAAAGTGGCACCTGTGGATAAAATAATTTAAATAACAAAGCTGCCCCCCCGGCGTAAGCCGCCATAATAGCCCATATTTGCGTGAATGGTTCTTTTTGATGCTGTTTGCGCGCTGCTAAAAAAGATAAAAAAATATAAACAATTTTGTAAAAATGCCCGCCATAATAACCTTGTTTATTATCTTTGCCTTGTCCGACTCTAACTATTTTTATGCCATCTAGCTCTTCTTCTTGGCGCCAAGCTTTATCAAATTTATAAGTAAAACAAATAAATTTAAACCCATCGCGCAACCGATGAGTAATCTCTTTAACCGCTACTTCCGCCCCTCCAAAAAATGGCGCATAAGCCAAAGAAAAAATAGCAATATTCTTCATTGCTAAAATTATACCATGGCTAAAACTAAATTAACCAATATACTGAAACAACTACCCCTTTCCTAGAGTTGGCTTATAATATAGCTATAAGGACTATACAAAAATGATTTCAAAACTAAAAAATTTCTTATTTATTAATAACTCCACTAGCCAAACTATTATAAAAAATACCTTTTGGTTATTTTTTGGCCAATTTTCTAGCAGGTTACTGCGAGCTATAATTGTTATTTATGCTGCGCGATCTTTGGGCGCTTCTAGTTGGGGCGCTTTTTCCTATGCGCTAGGCATTACTGCTTTTTTAACCATTTTCGGCGACATTGGCATTAATGCACTGTTAACCAAGGAAACTTCACGCAACCCAGCCCTCCAAACTCAATACATTGCCACAGCTCTTTTTATAAAATTGATACTGCTTACAATTTTAACTTTAGGTGCTATAAAATTTACTCCATATTTTACCAATATTGAAGAATCTTTAAAACTAATTCCTATTTTAATTTTTGTGTTTGTTTTTGATTCTTTGCGCGATTTAGGCTCTGCCATTGCTCGCGCGCTTGAAAAAATGGAAATAGAAGCCAGCACTCAAGCGCTTACAAACTTACTAATCGTATTTTTCGGCATTATTGCTCTTAGAATGCAAACTGGCAGTTTGGGTTTGTCTTATGCTTATGCCATTGGCAGCGGACTAGGAATGATGGCAACATTTTATGTTTTAAGGGGCCACTTTATGCATCTCGCTAAACATTTTAATTCTTCTTTAATAAAACCTATTCTGGAAACAGCTTGGCCTTTTGGGCTTATGGGAATGATGGGCGCAATTATGTTGAACACTGATATTGTTATGCTTGGTTCTATGCGCACGCCGAGTGATGTTGGATATTATTCTGCCGCTCAGAAAATAATTCTTCTTTTATATATAGCCCCTAGCCTATTAGCTTCAAGCACATTCCCAGCACTCTCACGATTTGCCAAAATAAACACGACTGCTGCTAATCAAATTTTAAGAAAATCAATAAAAATAATGCTTTTAATCGCGTTCCCTATAAGTATTTTAGGAATCATTCTGGCCAACACAATTCTTACTATACTTTTCAGCTCAGCTTATTCAGAAGCAACTGTTACTTTCCAAATTCTTCTGCTTTCTCTAATCTTTGTTTTCCCCGGAACTCTTTTAGGCAATGCCTTATTTGCTTACGATGCTCAAAAATATTTTTTACGATTTGTAATAATTTCTACTGTTTTAAATGCCTCCTTAAATTATCCCTTGATAAAATCATTTGGTATTGAAGGAGCAGCGCTTTCAACTGTTATTACTCAGCTTATTACAAATACTCTTTTATTTATTAAAGTCAGAAAAATTACTGGGCTTAAAATTTTTAATTAAATACAGTCCCACCGCGGTGGGACTGTTAGTGCTAACTTTCAAAAATGGTGATGTAGCGATTACACGTTGGGCAATTGATCTCCACATAAGATGATAAGCTAGGATCTAATTGCAAAGGAAGTTTAACCGTATCCGCTTCTTGCAGTTGAAAAGTTTTTCTACAACGCTTGCATTCAATGTATCTTCCTATCCACCAATTTTTCTTAAGTAAATCTTTGCCCTTTTCTTGTCCCCAACCTAAATTATCTTTGGCGTCTCGCATTAAGTCTTCATCACTCAAAAATTCTTGCTCTTTTGCTCTTTGCTCAAACTTCATTTCATGAGCTTCTTGAAATTCTTTGCTAAAACAAATAGGTTTTGAGTTGTAGTTTTTGCGCTTCGCCCTGCCCTTCGCATCCATACTTTCCATTGTTTGGAGAATGCAAACTAATACAATGATAAACCCCCCAATAGTCATTATCCAAAGCCCTTCAACTTTGCCAGCCAGAGATACTCCCCAAAGTAAAATTCCTAATCCACAGAACAAGAAAATCCACTTTGCTTGCTTTGTCATGCCATGACTCCTAAAAAATAGAAGCTATTAATCACTAAAACACACTATACAATATCATGCTTTAATTATCAAGAACTTCAATGTCTTGTTCAAATTTTTGAGCTTTCGTGACCACTCTATCGCCGTAGCTCCATAAAAATCTTTGCCAACGTGAACCAGCATAATAACGCGCAGCCGCTCGTCGTTCTTCAGATAAACTTGCACCTTTAAATGCTCCCGAATCTTTTAAATATAATCCCGTTCCAATAAAAGCATCTCCGTTGCGCCAAGGAGAGCTTGGATCATTGCCAGTAATCCCCGCAATACGAGCACTATAAAGCTTCCAAGTTGATGGAATAAATTGCGCTGGTCCCATAGCTCCCCCATAAGCACCATCGCGGTTAGCACATGAGACGGAAATAGTGTCTGGATTAATTGCTAGCGTTTGAGTAAGTGCTAGAAATATTGGAATATCTCGGCTGGGATGCATTGCTGTTTTGTAATTACACCTTCCAATGTTTTGCCCTAAAGCTGATTCGCGATCTAAGACTGCCAAAATTAAAGCCGCTCTCACGCCAGTAGCATTTTCTGCAACGCGCGCGAACTTGTAAGCTTCTTCAAAGCTTAATTCTCCGCCACCTAAAAATTCAAAAATCTGCGACCTAATTTCTGCCGCTGTTTTTTTAGTTTGTTTTAATAATTCTTGATATTTAGATTCTTGCCCTTTTGTGGTAAAAAGCAATTGATTTCTTTCTTTCTGAATATTAGAAATAGCCGTTCGCTGACTATCTTGGTATTGCTTTAGAGTTAGAGCATCTGCTTTTTTGATTCCCAATTGTTCGCGCGCATCTAAAAGCTCTTCTCGTAAATCAGAAATTTTTTGAACTCGTTCACGCAGATTATCTTGCAATGCAAAAAGATTATTTAAATCTGCTACAAAATTAGAAAGTTTAGAGTTCGCTAAAAGCATTTCCACAAAACCGACTTTATCGCGTTCATAAATGTTTTGTAGAGCTCCACTTAAAGCTTTTTTATTAAAATTTAAATTGCTTTCTGCTGCTCCAACTTGAGCTTTATTTTCTATAATTTCATCATCAAGTTTATCAAGTGTTAATTTTGCTGCTTGAATTTGTAGGGTTAATTTTTTTGATTTGGCATTAAGCGCATTGATTTCTTCTTGCAAGCTTTTACCTTGACGCTTATAACTAGAAACTGTTGATTCGTAATCTGAAATTTGCTGTTCTAACTGCACTAACTGTTTCTCTAATACTGCTCGGTCACTGTCACTATTACTGGCAGCGAAAATTCTACTATAGTCAACTGGTGCGAGCACTGAACCAAAAGCCGCATAAGAAGAAAATAAAATAAAAACTACAGCGCGCACAATCAAAATTGCTGGTTTTTCAAAGTTGCTTAATTTAACTGTAAATGTAAGCGCTCTGGGTATGCGAGAATATGGGCCAAGATTGCCTTTTTTTATTTCAACCAAAACACGAGGTTTAGTCCTCATATAGCTTTATTATACCAAACAAAGTCTATTTGGCGGGGGCACTTTCAACTGGAGCTTCAATGGTCTTTTTAGCGTCACGTTCTAATTTCTTTTCTTCTGTTTCAACTTTAACAGTTTCAACACTGCTAGAGGCAGAAAGCGCGGCTTCTTGTTCTTCGGTCATCTTAGCTTTTACTGTTGCTACAACAGTATTCATATCTATTAAAACTTTTACATCCGAAGCAATATTTAATTGATTTAAATGAATGCTATTACCAATTTCTACTAGCTTGGAAAGATCTACTTTAAGAGTGTGCGGTATATGATCTGGCAAAGCTTCAACAGTAATTTCTTGAACAGTTTTAACTAAAACTCCACCAAAATTTTTAACAGCTGGAGATTCGCCAAAAAATTCCAATGGAACTTTTGCTTGAATTTTTTCATCCATTTTCACGGCATAGAGATCCACGTGGGCAGGCTCGTCTGTTAAATAGTCTGCAATAACATCATATATTAAAACTGGCACCTTATTGCTATCTACAGTAACGTTAATAACTGTATTTTCTCCGGCAGCTTTATAAATTTTTTTAAAATCTTTAAGGGACAAAGATAGGTGCATATTAGCGATTCCACGGCCATAGAGTTCGGCTGGTAAAAAACCCGCTTTGCGAATTGCTTTATTATCTTTCCCAAATTTTTCTCTAACTGTAGCTTTTAAATCCATGACTAAAATCTTATCAAAACTAGCCCAAAAAGGCAATAGCTAGTCTTGTACTAGCTTCTTGCTTTTGCCTTTTCGCGACCAACTAAGTCTTATGTCGCAAAAAAGCAAAAGCAAGAAGCGGACCACTGTAATAATGGAAACTTGTTCTTGTGATACAATTTCTACTATGCAATTCCCCAAAAAGCGCAACTCTGAAATATTCAGAAAATACGATACTGGGCCAATTTACCTGACAGCAGAAGGGCTAGAGCGTTTGCATGCTAAATTAGAGCGTCTCAGAAAAGAACTGCCTGCTCTAGCCGTTGAAGCTGGTCGCACAGCCGCCTATGGCGACCGCTCAGACAATGCAGAATATAAAGACGCTAAAGCTAATTTGCGCCGTACTAGCTGGAGCATATTAAGCATCGAAAATCAATTAAAACGCGTAAAAGTTATTGATCCTAGCCAAAACACCACTGGCATAGTTGAACTAGGCTCTACTGTGGTGCTAGAAGTAGAAGGCAAACAAAAAACATTTCAAATTCTAGGAAGCCACGAAGCTAATCCTAGTCGCGGAGCCATTTCGAATGAATCTCCACTCGGAGTCGCGCTCATTAGCCGCAAAAAAGGCGAAACGATAACTATTGAAACTCTGCGCGGCGAACAAAAATATAAAATTTTAGATATTAGATAAATTCAAAAGCCATCCTGAAAAATATTTCGGGATGGCTTAGATTCATCGAACCTCTACAGCATCTTCATACTTAATTATTCCGTTCACTAGAGATACAGAAAAAGAAGCTTTTGGTTTAGATGGCAAAAGATAAACTCTCGGCGATTTTAATTTTCCATCAGTGCCTTGCCGCTCCTCAAGAATAGCTAAATATCCACCAGCAACTTCTGTTTCAGAGGAATAATTGGTTACATAAATAACATTCTCATATAGATCATTTTCAGTTCTAACAGAGCCGCGCTTTAAATTATGATCATTCCAAAAAATAACCAAGCTTATAACTAATGAAACTAACCCCATGCAAAAAAAATCCAACATAGGACTTCCTTGTTCTCTGTTGTATGCCATGAATACCACCATGCTAAATGAAAAACAAAAAAATAATTAGCAATAAAATGCTAAGAATTAACCAGCCAATTCCACAAACCATATTCCTACTCCTTTTAAAAGAGCCGCTAAAAATCCGAACAACAACCAGTCTATATAATAAACTAAAAACATCTACTAAGCAAGCAAAAAAATTATACTTTCAAAATATACCCCAAAAATTCTTCAATTTCAGAAAGGTTAGTAGTAAGTACGCTATAGACGATTTTAGCATCAACTATACCATAATCATGCGCTAGAATATTTCTAAAACCAACCATTTTTATAAACTTTTCAACAAAATTTTGCGGTAAAATATTTGCTTCGCCTAAAATTTCAATACCTTCACGCATAGTAGTCGGCTTACGTAATTTTTTATAAGCCACCATGGCTTCCGCTAAATCAATAGACGCCTGAACTACTAGATATAAATAACGCTCAACAGCTGCTCGCTTAGTAGAGTTATTTTTAAATTCTTCATAAGACATTGCTCTAAATTCCTCTAGAAAATTTAATTGTTGCTTAATAAAACTTATTTTATTTTCTAGTACCTCTTGATTGCTCATGATTTTGTTAAATTATACTTACGCAGCATTGTTTTAAAATCAAAATATTCCTTTAAAATGCGGGGCTCAACTAAAATTTTATATGGTTCTCGCTCAAACAATAATTCTCCTTCAACTATAATTTGATATTTCATTTCTGGTAAATAACAATCATTCAAAATTGCAACATCAACCATGTCCGTATTTAAAACTTTTATTAAATCAGTAATAAATTGAATACGGCTAACATTTCTCTTATCTGGATTTTCTTCGCTTAAATAGATTGCAAAATCATAATCGCTCATCGGGCCAGCAAAGCCTTTGGCACGCGAACCAAAAAAATATACCAACCCAACACTTGGCTGACTGTTAAAATATTCGCTAATTTTACTTTTTATTTCATCGTCCATATCAAAACTATTATAACATTTTAAAACCCAGAAAACAACTTTAACCTAGCCTCCACAACTTTTTTCATTTCTTCTATAGAATACGCAAGCAATTTATACGGCGCAACTTCATTGGGTTTTTCTTTTAAGACCCTTTCTAAGCCTTGCCGCCACGCTAATCTAATTTCTGTATTAATATGAATAATTGCCATGCCGCTTTGAGCTGCAGCAACAAATTCTTCATCTTTTAGTCCGGAGCCGCCATGCAAAACTAACGGAATGCTAACTGCTCCAGCTATTTCCTTAATGTGACTGATATCTAAAGCCGGGTTAGGTGCGCCGATAAGCATTCCATGAATATTACCAACTGCAGGAGAAAATAAATCAATACCGGTTTCCGTCACAAACCGCACCGCATCTGCTACGTTCGTTAAATCTTCTTTTGTTATTTGCGCGCCTTTAGGCACTTCAGTAAGCAAAGCAGAAGAGCTGCCAATATAACCTAACTCCCCCTCCACAATAATTTCTGGATTAATATTTCTAGCAATTTCCACAGCCTCTTTCGTGGCCTTAATATTTTCTTCTAAAGACAATTTAGCGCCGTCAAAAATAATTGAATCATAACCGAGAAGCGCCGCTTCTTTAACCTTCTCTAAAGAATAAGTATGATCTGCATTTAAAAAAATCGGGTAGCTAAAACTTTCACGTAAATTTCGCACCAAAGAAACTGCATTTTCGACTCCCAAAAATTCGCGCTCGCCCTCAGATACACCAATAATAACCGGCGCACCAACATTTTTAGCTGCCTCAAAAATAGCCTTCAATCCTGAAATTTCGGAAATATTAAAATGACCTATAGCTATTTTTCTTTTTCTCGCATCTTCAATTATTGCTCTTAGCGTTTGCATACATACATATTAACACAACTCTGGAGTCCGCTCTTCTGATGACCCAAATATTCAGCAAGTGTTTCCCGGTCATCGGAAGAGCCAAATATTGAATTTAAAATTTACCAATATCTGGCCATCCGATGACCTAATGATTATTTTTGCTATAATTTAAATAGATGCTCAATAATCCGAAACTGCCAGTTATAGTAACTTTAATTGCTCTAGTTTTAGGCATAATTTCTGCGTGGATATTTACACTAACTACGATTTTTAAAAACTGGCCCATAAATCTAGAAATATTTTTTGCTCTTTTCGCTGGTCTTTTGGCGTTACATTTATTATTCTGCTTTGCTTTTTATAAAACGCGCAACTATTTTAGTATAGAAAAACAAATTGCCGCCATAACATGGGGCAGTGCTGGAATTTGGTATTGGTTTTTTGCGCCAATATATTTTGTCATTAATCTTAATTTTAGCGAGCTGCAACTTAAATTTGCAGCTTTTGAATTTGCTTGGGAAGTGCCTATTTTAGGTATTTTATTTGTATTGGCTAGCGTCGCATCTTTTAAGCCAATCAATAACTACATTGAGCAACAACAAACTAATGACAAAGAAAAACTTTATCATTCCACATTAAACTATCCAAAATTTATAGCAATTCTAATATTCTTAATAACAATTTTGGGCTATGTACTTGGGGGTCTTCAATCAAAAATATTCGCATATCTCCCGAATATTGAATATATAAAAACTGTTTGGGAAGGTATTGTGATTTCTTTGTTTTTAAGCGTAACTTTATATATTTTCTTTGATCTATTTTTAGAAAAAATCAGAGGGAAAATTGAAAAAGATTTAAAAATAAAAAATACAGAAAAAAGAACAATAACTGCAAGAGTGTTCGGTGTAGCTGCTTCAGTTATTGTGGGCGGATTAAGTTTGTTTAGCTTATCTGTTTTTCAATCTTCGCAATCTCTAATCAATGAAAATATCATCCGTAATCTTCAAGAAATAATACCTAATGTGAAATATGACCTATCTAAAGCCAGAACTTCCGAAGAATATAGCCTTGCAATTAATAATCTGCGCATGGGCCCAAGCTCTATTATAGTTACAATTAATAATTCAAGCGGGATTGAAGACCTTAATATATCTCCTGAAACAAAAACTTTCATAAAAGATACTGCTGAGGGTTTTACTCAAGATTTTCAAAACGAACATAAAGTAATTAGCGTATTTGAAGACCCAAAAACTAAAAATAAAGTGGTCGCCATTGTTAGATCTTCTGATTTTTATGATTCTCTAATAAATCTTACAAAATTTTTTATTTTTTCAGCTATTTTTGTTCTATTGCTTTCTTTGGGAGCTCTTACGCTTATGAGCTTAACTTTGTCGCGCTCTATTAAAAAGCTTACTGGGGCTATTAATCTAGCCAAAAATACTGAAACGCCATATATTCCTCCAGAAATATATACAGCCGATGAAATAGAAACTTTGTCTCAAGCATTCTCTCATTATATTCAAGAGTCGCGTGGACTTCATGGGGCATTGCAAAATAAAATTAAAGATCTTGAAATTGCTAAAAATCAAATAGCAGAAGAAAAAAGCCAAGATGAAGCAATGCTTAAAAGCATTGGTGAGGGATTAATTGCAACTAATAAAAATGGGAATATCACTATCATAAATATCCCAGCTTTGCTATCTCTTAACCTAACGAATGAAGAGGCTATCGGAAAACACTTTAGTCAACTGTGGCGAATAGAAAATGGCAAACAAGAAGAGATAAGTTTAGATAATAATCCAATTCAACTAGCGCTGTCATTAGGAAAAAAATCTTTTACTGATACATTATCTTATGTTAATAACAAGGGCATATCAATGCCTGTAGCAATTACAGTTTCACCAATCATAATGGCACAAAAAATTATCGGCGCTATTTGCGTTTTTAGAGACATTACTAAAGAAAAAGAAGTTGAAAAATCTAAAAATGAATTCGTAATTTTAGCCTCTCATCAACTAAGAACTCCTTTATCTACTATAAAATGGTATGCCGAAAGCATTATGCGTCACTTTAGTAAACGCATAACAAAAGGCCATAGAGAATATATCACACAAATACATGGGGCCATAGAACGTATGACTGAATTAGTTAATGCCCTACTAAATGTTTCCCGTATAGATTTGGGTAAATTCCCCATTGAACCTAAAATAATTGATGTAAAAAAAATTGTTCGTGGAGTAGTTGATAATTTTATAGAAAATATAAAATTTAAAAAGATAAAACTAGAAGAATATTTTTCTCCTGATCTAACCACCATAGAAGCGGATCCTAAAATTATTACGATTATATTACAAAATCTTATTTCTAATGCTGTTAAATACACCGCATCTAACGGCAATGTTAAGATAATCCTCAAAAAAGATGCTGACAACCTGTTGCTAGAAGTGCAAGACTCGGGCTATGGCATTCCACAAGATGTCCAAAAGAGAATATTTACAAAACTTTTCCGGGCAGATAATATTAAAGATAAGGAGCCAGATGGAACTGGATTAGGATTATATATGGTGAAATCTGTTGTTGACGCTTGCAAGGGGAAAATATGGTTTAATTCTACGGAAAATGTAGGCACAACTTTTTATGTTACGCTCCCATTAATAAAATAAACTTATGACGAAAAAAATTCTTATCGTTGAAGACGAATGGCCTTTATTAAAAGTTCTAACAGATGAATTTGAACGTGAAAGTTTTTCTGTTCTCCAAGCTCATGATGGAATTGAGGGGTTAGATTCCGCCCTGAATAATAGCCCTGATTTAATACTTTTAGATATCATAATGCCTAAAATGGACGGCATTATGATGCTTAAAAAACTGCGTGAAGATGCACGCGGCAAAGATGTGCCAGTGATTATATTAACTAACCTAAATGATTCTGAAACTGCCGGAGAAGCTCTTAAGAATCGTGCCTATGATTATTTAGTGAAAGCTGACTGGAGGATTGAAGATGTAATTAAAAAAGTTAAAGAAAGATTGGGGATGTCTGTTTGAGTTCTATAATTTTCTTGCCTCAAACCATCCTTGAATTGCATTATCTTGCATAAGTTTTTCTATTGATTGTTGGCCGCAGTAATCTATAAAAATTTTATTCCATAAAGCTTCTTGCTGGTGATATAAATATTTAGACAATTCTTTTTGTTTAACTAAAGACATTACTGTGTCTATTAAATTAAAGCTGACTAATATAGAAACACCTGTTTCTGTTGCAAAATAGTCTCCAACCCAACCAATGTTTTGCCAAAAAGAAAGGCCATCTTTAAAATTTGCTATCTTTGTTTCTACGCCAACAATATCATCTACCGCTCTTTCCCAATGCATTGCTTCTGGATTAACATGTGGCTCTAAAAGACGCCAATCATTTTCGTCGTCTTTAGCCAAATAACGCTGAACAATCATCCACATTGGGCTGCCAATTGCGCTAATTGGCAATTCTGACCTTTGTTCAATAACATCCCCACGCAATAATGATATTAAAGAAGAAGAAAATTGATCACGAGAATTATCTGCGTGACGCTTAAATAAAATTGAATAATAAGCAACTTCTCGTAAATAATGAAGGAGCAAACTGAATATACGCAAAGTCTCACCAGAAATTCCAAGAAAAATTGGTATAACAAATATTACTCCCAGCTCTTTCAAGTGACTAACATTATGATGCTTCTTGGCAACAAATTTTTGCGCGGCCTTTGCCCATTTATCACCCAAAGCTCTTAGTTCAATTTTTCTATTTTCAAAATCTTCGGGACGCAACTTTTCGTATTGTTTAAAGAAAACATTATTGAGCCAATCACTACCCTCAAGAAAACGCAAAGCGCTATAAATTTCAAAAATATCTTCTTTAGCTAATAAATCTTCAATCGTATTATAACCCAAAGCAGACATAACAAGACGTGGCGGTTCAGCGATTAATAACTCCTTAGCTTTTTCTAATTTTAAAAAATAACCTGTTTGTAGTGGAGATACTCTAACTACAAAATCACAAATCTTTTGCGCTGCTTCGGCGCTTCTCGCAGTTGAGATGCCCATAACGCTAAAAAGTTTAATGTCGTCTGCTTCTATTTTAGATATTAAAGCATCGTAAACATCACTAGCTCGCGAATTTTGAGGAAGACCCAATCTTTGCATGCGATCTTTTACTAGCTGATCATTTTGAATGGCAATATTTTTAATGACATCAACTTTGCCAGTGACTTTAGCCATACCTGCTTCTAGATCATAAATAATATGCTTATCTACTCTTAAAATTTTGGCAATTTTATCGTGGTAACCGTTTTCCATAAAATAAATTTAAACTAATTTTTCTGTGCTAACTTCTAAATTCTGCCACCGTAAAGATTTTTCTAATTCTTCTTTGTGCAAAATACCGGCTTTTGCTCCAATTTTTTCCACCACTGAAGTAGCATTTGCGCTTCCAAGTCTAATTGCATATTGAATATCTTTGTGCATCATTAATCCAGCCAAAAATCCACTGCCGAAAGCATCACCTGCTCCAGTGCGATCAACTAATTTTTCTTCTTTAAAAATACCGGCTTTGTATATATTTTTTCCATCCGCAACCAGTACTCCCCGCGGCCCATCTGTCATAACAACAATGCCCTTAATGAATTCGTCCATTTTTTTGAAAATACCAGCCGCGTCTTCATATGCAATTCCGGTCAATAAAGCAGCCTCTTCTCTATTTAAAATGACAACCTCTAAATTTTCTAAAATCGGCGCCATAGTTTTCAAGCCTTGTTTCAAATAAAATCCAGATGGATTCATTGCAAACTGTGCGCCGTTCAATTTTAAAGCATCTACAATTTTTTTTATTTTTTTTATTTCAATTCCACCCGGAGCAACATAAACCCATTTTGGTTTTATGGTTTTGAGTGAAGTGCTTTTAATTAAATCTGCCGCTCCTCTATAAACCAGAATAGTCCTTTCTCCGCTAGTAGAAAGCAAAATCGTAGAATATGCTGTGCCTTTATCTTTTACTCTCGTAATTACTGGCTTAATTCCTTCCCGCTTAAATTCTGCTAGGATTGCTTTTGCTGCATCATCTTTGCCGATTGCAATTGCTGATGCTGTTTGAAAACCGTGGCGCGCGAAAGTTGTTGCCGCATTTGTAGCGCCACCGCCAGTAGTGAAAATAGGAATAGAAATTTCTATTTTAGATCCAAAAGAAAAACATTCTGCTTCGCCAGTTGGAAAACCACTTTGCGAATTAAAATGCTCATCTTTAAAGGACTTGAATAATTCGCTTTGTAAAAAAACATCGCGCGTAGCTGTGCCTATAGTTAAAACATCAAAATTAAAATCCATATCTACAAGTATACCCCAAAAAACTTCTTTAAAATAATAGCCTCAGACATCTGATGCTCAAGATATTGAGAAGCTAATTTTAAAATTTCAATATTCAGCTCTTCCGATGACCACTTGCGACTTGCTTTAATATTTAGGTCATCGGAAGAGAAAATTCTAGCATTACACTGCGACTTATTGAGCTTAGTCTCTCAAATATTGCCTATGACTCGCTTTTAGTTTATATTGATACTTAAGCAAGCGCGTATAGCTCAGTGGTAGAGCGCGTCACTGATAATGACGAGGTCGTAGGTCCGATCCCTACTACGCGCACAAATTTAGCTAAATCCCTACATCTTTTAATTTCTCAAGATTAAACTGAACTGTTGGCTCTGTTTTAATTAAATCAGAATTTAAAGCTGTGTTAAAATTCTCAACCAAAAAATCTAAGCTGTAAAATAGCACCACTAAAAGTAAGCTGCTAAATAATAACCCTAAAAACCAATAGACCCATTCTGATTTTAAGCTTGAAATATTAATCATAAAAAACTTTACCAGCTATAATTCCTTGATAGCCCTTGCTGTCAGCAGAAAAATCTATATCGCCCCAATCAATGATATATTTACCGCGCCCCACCTCTTGCATAAATTTTAAAATATTTTC
>CAYIVT010000014.1:0-15239 GCA_964366955.1 uncultured Candidatus Saccharibacteria bacterium
CTTAAGGAAAGGAATCAATATGATGAATTCCTGCATAAAGTCCAGCAAGAAAAAAGAAAAAAGGTGATTTTTAGTCCAGCCATACAAAATTACAGCTATTGCTAGCCAAGCAAACAACATAAGCACGGCTTCCATAGATGTAAAGCTAAACATCCCAACACTGGGCAAAAAAATGAAAATCTGCAACACTCGCCTCACTTCAAAATCATTGATAAATTGCTTTGCAAAAAAATACAGCGGCACGACAGTTAATCCACCAAAAGCACCCACACCGACAGCGAGCCACAAAAAATTATACCCAAATATTTGCGCTAGAAAATAAAGGAAAAGCGCGTAACCCGGAGGATGAGTTTGCCCATGCAAAGAAAGTTGGCTGGTTATTTTTGTATAATTACTTAAAAAATTGCTAACACCTTGTATAAGCGGTAAATCACCAGAATATTCCCATGCCTGCCTAGTAAGCGGATCATAAACGCTTTTGGCACCCTCTCTAGCACCTGCTACGCCAACACCGAAAACAATAAAAAATACCCATAAAATACCTAGAAATTGCCAAGTTTTTAATTTTTCTATGCGCTCTCTAAAAAACAAAAACAATCCAAGCACTGCCACTGCCACCAAAAGCCAAACAAAACCCTCTACTTTGGGCGACGGCAAAGCATAAAATAAAAATCTATCGGCAACATAACCCTTTTTCAAAAAAAATAGCGCATACTTTACAAAAATCACTAAAGGTAGTCCTATCACACTGACATAAAATATGTTTTTAGAAAATTCCCCTTCCCAAAAATACTTGAGATATACACAAATAAAAATCACTCCTAGAAATAAAATGGTCACAAAGGCAAAAAAAACTATATAAGCCTTTTCTAAATTAGCGGCATATAAAAACTGTGAACCGCCAAAATAAGCTATTGCTTTAACCAAAAAATTATACATTTTTGATATGCTTCAAAATTAATTCTGCGCGATGATACCAAGTAAATTGACTGACCCGTT
Organism: uncultured Candidatus Saccharibacteria bacterium; assembly: GCA_964366955.1. Classification (GTDB taxonomy): domain Bacteria; phylum Patescibacteriota; class Minisyncoccia; order UBA6257; family JAUSGH01; genus CAYIVT01. Next base: position 1,000 of record CAYIVT010000014.1, read on the forward strand.
TAAGAGCTCTTGCAGCATTTTCTTGCAATTTAGAATAATTATTAATTCCAAATTCTATAGATTGAACTAAAGAAAAAATATTATCTGGCTCAAAAAAAATGGCGCAGTCTTCATTTATCACTTCACGCAACGCAGACACAGAAGAAGCAATAATTGGCGTACCAGAGGCCATATATTCAAAAAGTTTTAAAGGCGATGTATATTCGGCTCCTATTTTTTCACGCGCGCTATTAGGCAATACCAAAATATCCGCCGCTTTTAGCCATAAAGGAATTAAATGATGTTCTTGCCAACCAAAAATATGCAAATTAGAAAATTTATAATTAGTTTTAAAATTAACTACATCTTGCTTTGTTCCACCAACTAAAAATATTTCTATGTTAGGCAAAAATTCTGCTGCTTGCGCTAAAGCATCCGCTCCTTTCCACTTATATAAATGTCCAGTATAAACAACTATTTTTTTATCTATAGGCAAACACAATTTCTTGCGCGCCTCTTCTTTTGATTGCGCAACTTGAAAAATATCAAAATCAACAGCGTCGCGCGCTAAAATAATTTTGTTAGAATCTATGCCATAAACCAACAAAGCTTTTTGTAGTCCATCGCTAATTACAACCAAATGATCAGCTCTATTCCAAGCTCTTTTATGCAGCCACAATCCCCTCTCTGGCATAGAATGAATTTCATAGATAATCTTTACATTTTTTTTATACAAAAAAATAGCAAGCAAAAAATCTCTGGTGTAATAAATATCAAATTTTTTATTTTGCAAAAATAACTTTACTGAAACTAAAAAACTTACAGTTTGTAACCAAAAATTAACCCACTTCAAAATAGACAAAGCTAAAAAATCTAAACACCAAATTTTAGTAATTCTAAAATTTACCGCAACTTTATAAAAATCAAAAGCGCTTGTTTTAATAGAATTAATTCTTTGAGGCACGATAAGCTCAATGTTTTGACCAACAGACGCAAAAGCTTCGCACATTTTCATCACTTGAATGCCATGAGCTTTTTCAGTAGGAATTCTAATATTTGTTATATAAGCTATATTCATTTGACTTCTAGGCTATCTTTGCTATTATAAAAGTATAATCACCACAAAAAGGCTCCTATGAGGTCTCGTCCTTGTAGGGCCCTTTTTTATACTCTAATTTATTCTTCATGTCACTAATAAAATGAAAGCTTTTGCGATCACTCTCATTAATCTTCTTAAATAGGGCAGAGTATCTCCATCTGTTCGGTATTAAAACTTGGGCGAGCTTATTCTGCTGAATAAAATAATTAACTAGACAATAAAAATCACCGTCACCAGTTACAATTACTGCACGATCATAATTTGGATAATCTATCATGGCTTGTAAAACCAATTCAGCATCACAATTACCTTTAGTAGTCCCATCTTTATATTCCAGAGTTGGCTTAAAAATCAAAATATATCCAGCTTCTTGTAAATTTTTATACAAGTATTTATTTTTTTCTAGAAATCCCAAAAATAAATAAGCTTTAGAAACTGAGTACTTATCTTTTAAATACACGCGGAAACGATTAAAATCTAAAATCCAACCCAAAGATCTTATGCTCAAATTAAGATTTTGACTATCTATAAAGGCAAAATTATTAGCTTTCATTTTCATTGTAAGTCTATTATAAATAAAGCACTATCTTTTAATAATAAATTTATCGTGCCATAATTGCCACATGATAATTGCCCAAATTAAATTAAGGTTATATTTTTTACCGCTTAAGTGATCTTGCCAAATTTCTTGAACTGCACCGACATTAAAATAGTCTTTTGAAAGATGTTTTGGGGAAAGAATACTTGTAGCAAAATCTTTTAAATCAGAACGAAGCCACTTCGCCATAGGAGTGAACCATCCACGTTTTTTTTGCCCCAATAAATGAACGGGCAAATATTCTTTTACAGCTTCCCGCCAAATATTTTTGCCTTTAAAATTATTTAAACTATTGCCTAGAATATTAAATTTCCATGCCGTTGGTATTTTCATAGAAAGCTCCACCAAACGATAATCTAAAATTGGCACACGACACTCTAAACCATGACTCATCGTCATTTTATCACTCCGCAATAACGATTCATCCACTAACCAACTTTGCCTATCTAAATTCATAAATAATTTCTCAAAATCGCCTTGATAATCATTTGAATTGCAAAAATATCTATCGTCAAAACTTTTCTCAACTATTTCCCCTCTTTTTAAATTTTGGCTAATGACTTTATCTAACTGGATTTGCTTTTCTGAAAGAAAAGTTAATATCTTTCTAGCATTTGGCGGCAAACGTAACTTGCCACTTACTGGAATAATCTTTTGCAAAAATTGCGGAAGTTTTTGAAAATAACTGATTAACCTACTCGCTAAATATCGTGGATATCCACCAAACAATTCATCACCTCCGTCACCGCCTAAAACTACGGCGACTTTTTGCTTAGCCATTTTAGCAAGCAAAAACATTGCTCCAGCAGTTGGGTTAAAATTTGGCTCATCTAAATGCCAAACTATTTTATCTAAGTTATTTAGAACATCTTTGCCAGAGATTATCAGTTCGTAATGCTCGGTGTTGTAATATTGCGCTGTTTGGCGCGCCAAATTAAAATCGGCATTAAATTTTTCAGCTTGATCTGCGACATCAAAACCAACTGAAAAAGTTTTAATTTTTTGACAACTCACTGCGTTCGCGGCACCCAAAACAGCAGTGGAATCTATTCCTCCGCTTAAAAATATACCAACAGGGCGATCGGCGATAAGCTGATGCTTCACTGAATCATTAAAAATATTTTTAATATTTGCGCGCGCTTCTTCTTTGCTCGAAAAATTACTAAAATCCATCACTCTCCAATATTTTTCTATAGATAATTTATTATTCTTCAAAATTGCGAAACTAGCTGCGGGCAATTTTTTAATACCGGCAAACATTGTAAGCGGCTCTGGAACATAATAAACATGGAAATAAAAATTAAAAGCATCGATGTCTACGCCACGATGAATATCATGCTCTAAAATAGCCTTAATTTCAGAAGAAAAAATAAACTTTTTACCATCAAAAAAATAATATAACGGCTTAACACCAATGTGATCACGAGCTAAAAATAATTCTTTTTCATATCTGTCCCAAATCGCAAAAGCAAAAATACCATTGAATTTTTTCACGCAATCTTTGCCCCATTTTTTATACGCAGCAAGAATAACCTCGGTATCACTTTTAGTAATAAAACTATACTCATTTTTAAGCTCTTTTTTTAATTCCAAATAATTATAAATCTCCCCGTTAAAAACAATCGTATAGCGACCATTGCTGCGCATGGGCTGACTAGCATCTTGGCTTAAATCTATAATACTTAAACGATCGTGGCCTAAAGAAACTTGATCATCAAAAAAAACACCAACACCATCTGGGCCACGATGTGCCGTCACAGCATTCATTTGACTAAGCAAATTTTCGTTTTTAAAATTAAAGCCGTTGATGGCACACATGGGGAATGAAAAGGTTAAAGGTTAAAGGTTAAAGGTTTTCGATAATAACCGACAAACATCAAATAGCGAATTTTGAGAATATCCTTAATCATGTTGAGCGTATCTTTAAAAAAATGCACACTGGATTCTTTGCGTTGATTAAGCACAACTGGAAAATCGATGTATTGAAAATTATTTTGTTTAGCAATGGCAAAAATTTCTACATCAAATGCAAAACGATGCACGGTTAATTTTTCAGCAACTAGCCTAGCTAAATCGTTCCTAAAAATTTTGATGCCAGATTGAGTATCGGCTACGCCGATAGGAACGATAAGCCTAATCAAAGCAGAGAAGAAAAAACGCCCCAATCTTCTTCCTAAACCGTATCCTTCTTTATATACGGAACTGGGGTGACTGCGAGAACCATAAACTAAAGAAATTTTTGAATTAACTTTAAATTTACCAAGCATATCAATAAAAATTTCTAAACCATATGGCAAATCGGCGTCTGTGAAAGCAACATAAAACCCTCGAGCTTTTTCTAAGCCAGCCTTGATAGCAGCCCCTTTTCCTAAATTTTTATCAAAATTAACAACTAAGCAACTTTTAATGTCATGAAAATTATTTAAGATTTCTTGAGTTTTATCAGAGCTACCATCGTTGACAAGAATCAGCTCCGTAGCATAGGTTTGTTGCCTAGACCAAAAAGCCAATTTATCCAAGCTAGACTTTAAAAACGGTTCACCGTTTAAAACTGGAATAACAATGCTTAATTCTATATCATCATTCATATAATATAATTCTACATGACTGAAAAAATTTTATTTATAATCGCAATTTTAGTTTTAGCCACTGCAAGTTTTTGGCAAATTTCACAAAGCCCAGCAACTTGGTTTGATGAAGGAATAAATTTAGGAATTGCAAAAAGTTTGGTGTCTAATGGCACATATAGCTTGCAAATTGCGCCCAATAAATTCGTCGAAAACAGGTCATTCTTAATAACCACAAATTACCCGGTATTGTTTCCTGTGGCCACCTCTATTAAATTATTCGGGTTTAATTTATGGGCCGCGCGCATTCCGATGATAGTTTTTATGTTGACATTTGCTGTGGCAATTTTCATGTTAACTAAAAAACTTTATGGCCAAGAAAGCGCAATTATGACGCTTGCTCTTCTTGTTTCATTTGCGCCTTTTTATGGCAATGGCAAAGCAGTGCTCGGAGAAATCCCAGGGCTTTTATATTTCATTTTAGGATTATTATTGCTTGCCTCCGCGAATCATTCACCATTAAAATTATTCTTCTCAGGCCTACTTTTCGGCTTAAGTGCCGCCACTAAACCATTTTTCTTAATTATTTTTCCAGCCATTATGGTCGGCGAACTTATGGAATTCAACGTAAATAAAATTTTTATAAAACGCTGGATCATCATTGCCTGTGGCACAACCTTGCCAATTCTGGCTTGGCTTTATAGTATTCTGCCAACTTTTTCTTTATCAGCCATAACCACAACGGCAAACTATTACGCCAACTCATATGCGGCAACAGGCTTTGCAACACTTGTTGCCAAAAATATTCTACGATTTTTCACCGAAACTACGCCAGCGCATTTTCTCTTATTGTTAATCCCATTTTTCATGATAATATACTCAAAATTAAAAAATAGAGAAAAGCAGAATAAGCTAGAAATAATTATTTTATCTTTCATCGCCATCAATATTCTATGGTATCTCAAAACACCAGGTTGGTATCGCTATTTCTTTACTGCTCACGTACTAGCTTTTATATTTTTCCCAGCCGCACTTACAATACTTTTTACAAAAATTAAGGTCTTGCGATGTCCTTATATTGATCCAAGGGCTTTAACGCTTTTGATTGTTTTTTTACTTTTTATAATTCAAGCTAATATTTTAATCTCAAAAAGAACTGACTCGCTATACTATTCTAACGATGCCGCTACGGTCGCCAAAGCTTTGAACAACTCAATGAAAATTAACGAGGACGTCTTAGTAATTAATGCACCAAGTATAGCTTTTTTATTAAACACACGAAACATTTATCAATATTTACAAATAAATCCTAAATTAGCTTTTGGCAAACATTCACTAAAAAATGAAAATAACAAACCTCATAAATTTATCGTGGCCCATTCTTTAGACGGAATAGACATTCCTAATATTCGAGAAATTACAAATTCAAAATATACACAAATAGAATTTGGATCATACACTTTATATACGCTCAAAAAATAATCTAAAAACTACTCTTAGAGTTTCCTTAATGTCCTCAACTGTACTTTTAGAATTGCCGGTTTCGCGTTCTAAAAATTTAATAGGAATTTCTTTAATTTTAGCACCAAGCTTTGTCATGCAATAAAGTAAATGCACTTTATAGGCGTGACGACGCGAAAAAATTTTATCTTCACTCAAGGGAAGCTTATTGGCAAAACCGACTATGCGAGTCAACTTTAAACCAGAAGTATTATCATTAGTCTTGAGCCAAAGCATATACTTTATAAATAAGCTGCCAAATTTACTTAGAATTTTTCTGTGCATCCCCCAAGCTTTTGGCACTTCCCCGCCTTGCATATAACGCGAACCAATAACATAATCATACCCGTTATCTAATTCTACTATTAAACGTTTAATATCTTTAGGATCATGCTGAAAATCGCCATCAAACTCAATAAACGCGTCAGCTTTCATGTTACTAATTGCATAGTTCATTCCATTAATATAAGCTACGCCCAACCCACGTTTTTCTGATTCAATTAATAATTCTATATTACTATATTTTTTAATTTTTTCACGCACTGCCTCGGCAGTGCCGTCAGGAGAATTTCCATCCACGATTAAAATATACATGAAATGCTTGAGAATACTTTTGAATTCTAATTCAAGCGCCTCTATTAACGAAGCTATAGATTCACATTCGTTATAAGTTGGAATAATAACTACGATTTTCATATCAAAATAATCTTAAATGCTCAAGGATAACACTCCGCGAAATAACAATGTCTATTGCCGATATCACAAAAATAAAACTGACTGCGTAAAAAAATGGTTTTTTAACTAATGCCCAAGAATTATAAGCATAGTATAAAAAATAAGCTCCAAAAATAGCAAAAAATGGATAAATTTGAAAACGATAACGAGATTCTACAACGGCAAAAATTAAAGCAAGTGGAGCAGCGACAGTGCAAACAATTAAATAATTAAACAGAGTATTATTCTTTTTCATGGCAAGCAATACACCAGAAATACCAGCAACAAACAAAAATAGAATTGAAAACAACGAACTAGCCACGAAAATGGCTTGATTAACTCCATGCAAATAAAACCAAAATCCCATAGGCCTTATAGCGCTAAAATATGCAATAAATCTACTCATGGTAATTTTCATAAAAATTAATGGTTTAGCTATCACAAAAGCAATCACATTCTTTTCGGCCTCTTTACTAAAAAGGGAATAACCAAATTGTTCAGAGTAAACAGTGGCAGGATTAATGCCTCCATTAGCCTGACTACCGAAATATTGCTCTGTGTTACCAACCCATAAATTATGAACGCCCACTAAAGTGGTTGGAATAACCTGATTATAAATTTTATAATTACGCGTTACCCATGGCGTAAAAACTAAAACCAGCATTAAACCAAAAAATAAACCTTGTTTATATTCTCCTTTTTTAAAATAAAAAAATAAAATAACTGGCAGAAATAAGGCCACTGGTGGACGCGCTAAAATTACTAAAGCAGTTATTAATCCAAAGCCTCCGGCATACAATAAATTTTTTGGGGTGTCATAAACCAAAACAAATAACCACAAAAATAAAGCTATTAAAAATAAATACAAAGTTTCAGTCATTAACATTGCTGATATTTCTATTAAATCTGGGTGAAAACCAATGATAGCGGCGGCCATTAAGCCAATACTTTCCCCGCCATCTTTAAAAATACGCTTACAAATTAAAAATATCAGCCACGCCGTAAAGCCATGCAGGATAGCTTGCATAACCCAAACAAATTCAAAGTAATGCCCAAAAATTTTATAAATACTAGCCAAAAAATATTCATAAATAGGACCAACTTTAGTTATGGCATGATCAAATAAAGCTGTTTTATTAATATCTTCATGGTAGCCATAGCCAGCTAAAATATTCAAAGCAATTTTATCGTAGGTGCCAGCATCTACAACTGGCGTAATACGAAAATAAAAAGAATAACTTAGCGATGCCAAAAAAGAAGCGGCGACTATCAAAATCAAAATTTTATTTATATTAGTTGTCATAACCAAATCTTGTATCACAAAAATACAAAGACAAAAAAATGGATTAGCCTTAATTAATTCTATACACATCTACCCTTGGCCCAAATTCTTTTATTTTAAATAAATCAGCCCACGTCCATTTAAAAACTTCAGCACCTGGCATGCGTACACCCAAGTCACTACCGAATGAAGCTGCTAAAGAATACTTAGGAGTTTCAGCCTTAATGGTATCAAATTTTCCTATATATTCACCTTCATTAGGAGATATAACTAAATATTCTATGCCTTGTTTTTCCAAATAAACCGGCAGATTCTTTAAAAAATCTAAATTAGAGACAGTATATAAATTCAAAGCATAAAAACTATTACCTTCATAGCTTCCATCAAAAAACATTTCAGCTTCATCTATTTTACGCAAAGAAGAAGGTTCGATATTTTTTTGCTCTAAAAGAGCCACGCGAGAAGACGAAACGCGTAAACGAGGAGAAAAAGTAACTATTTTAGAGCCTTGTGGAATATTATTTTCTATCCAGTCTTTAGCTATAATTCTAGAATCATTTTGTAAACTAAGATAGCCTAAACGACTAGAAACTATAACTGGAAAAAATAATGTAATAACCATTAAAAATTTAAAAAATGGTTTTGCCTTCATCCATATCCGGTTTTGACGATCGTCAAAACCGGATAACAAAAACCATAACTCATAAAAACCGTAGCCAGCAAAACTAACCAAAAACGGCAAAAGAGGCAAAGTAAAACGATGTGTTAAATAAAAAACAAAATAAAAAATTGTGCTGTAAAAAACCATAAAGCAAAAAAATATTAAGAGAGTGCGCTCGCGTTTTTTAATTGCGAATAAAATTCCGATAACAGCCCAAAAAATTAAAATTGGCTCCACTAAAATAATGGGCATTAAAAAATTAATCGGACTACTTAATAAACCAGCAAAAGACTTTCCAATAAAATCAACGCTACCACTAAAACCTAAACTTCCCGGAAAAATAAGCAATGGCAAATAAGCCAAAACAATAAAAAATAAAATTAAAAAGTATATAAACGGATTTTTTATAACAGAATGAAAACTATTCTTGTCATATAATAAATACCATAATGGCAACAATAAAATCCCCAAGGCAGAAATTACATTAACACCAACGCCAATTCCAAGCATTAGTGTGGCAAAAAAATAACGCTTCTCAAGTTTCAACTTATCATTAGATAGAAAATATAAAGTTACTAAAAAAATAAATGTAACTGGTAACCAATGTCTACTATTCATGGAAAGTGCCAAATAAGAGAAACTTGTTGCTAAAAAAAATGCAGATAAAACAGCCTTTACTGTATTCCCCCATAAACGCAAACAAATTTTATAAATAATAACTAGTCCGCTCAAACTTAAAATTAGAACCACTAAACGAGCAACTAGAAAAAAAATAGATGAATCTGCGGCAATTACATAAGTGAGTCTTTCTAAACTCCCATTCAGCAAAAAATATTTTATAGCAACTATCAAAGTGAAAAAAGGCAAATAAAGATAAGAAAGATATGGCGGATAATAAAGGAACGGCTTAAAATCTTCTAGGTGGAAAACAGGCAACATTGTTTTTAGTTGGATCATTTTTAGTGCAGCTAAAATATAAGGCGGCTCATCGTCTACCAGCCATAAAGGCAAACCGAAATAAATGCCAGAGAAAACAACTATGGCTGCGAAAATCATGGAAAAATACAGTATAAATTTAGGGTTCATAGAATTTGACATGCGATGACAAAATATTGACGACTTTCATATTCAAGATCATCTCATGTTAGGATATTAATTTTTAAAAAATCTCAATATTAGGCAATTCACATTATTAGTGATTGCTCTAAGCGCAAACATAAACATAAACGGGGCAACGGGCATAAAAAAACGACTACCATCCAAACCATATAACCCAGACACACCGTGAGTAAGCATAATAAAAAATATAATTGCCGCGAAAACACTCCACCATAAACGTGTTTTTCTATCAAAAAAAGCAACTACAAACAGGCCATAAATTATAACCCAAATTCCAAGCAAAACGTTTGAAAAACTATAAATAGCTTTTCCTATAAAACCGTTAAATAAACCGGGGAGTTTTGCTTTTAAAACATACGTAATGAAATTATCATAATAATTTACAAACAAGGATTTAAAAGATAGCCAAAGATGAAATTTCAAATATGCAACTGGGTTAGCTAAAAATATATCAAAAAAATGCTGCCGATAAAAGGAAACATTATCAAAATCATAAATAAAATTTTGGGGGTTGGGATAGCCAACTGGTGCCACGGGCATAGACGCAGACAAACCATTTTGTTCAGCAAAAATACGGCCAACAAGCGCATACAAGTTATACCAAAAAGCTGATGTGAGCTGCCAAGTATCAAAAGCAATTTTATTACGCAACATCCACGGAAAAATTATAGCTAAAAATATTAAACTAACAATTAAAAATCTTTTACAGCTGATTCCGGCCCAAGAACCTTCTTTGAATTGCGCAAACGTGGCTACTAAAATAAATAATGGAAAAAAATATAAACTCAATGGCCTAGTTAAAGTTGCTAACCCTAGCATCACAGCAAACCAATAATAATGCTTTAAAAAAAGTTTATAGATAGCCCAAATAAACAAAAACATAAACAGAAAGTCAGACATAATCAAATTATTCCAATGCCATGATAGCGGTTCTAAACTAGTTAAAATAGCTGATCCAAGTGCTACTTTATAATCGCTAAAAAGAAAAATAGCGATTCTATAGATTAAAATTGCAACTGCGCCCGCTAAAATATTCTGTAAAAATATCAAAGAATACAACGGCAATCCCAACCACAAAACCAACGCAACGAGCGATGTGTAGAGTGGCGTGCGATAAGCATCCGGCATAAATGGCGCTTCTATATTTAAACTAAATATTCCCTGATTAATAAGATTCTCCGCGCCACGCACATAAAAAGAAAAAGCATCAGAATGCGAAATAAACCCATGCTCACCGAAAAAAACAAGTACAGCCAAACCATATAAAAACCTTATACTAAAAGCTAAAATAAAAATTAAGACTTCTATGCGATTGGCTTTAAACCAGTCATTAACTCTATATTTTAAACTCGCAAAAGACATATTATTAATCTTAGCAAGTTAGCATGTCAACTCAAACTCTACCAGCATTTTAACAAGCTCTCTAAATGAGGTTTTGGGTTTCCAGCCTAACACGCCACGAGCTTTTAAGTTTGAACCTCTCATATTTTTAACATCCCCGCCACGCATCAAATTTTTATCTATTTTAATTTTATCGTTAAAATTTTTTATTCCCACAACAGAAAAAGCTTCTTTGATGATATCTTTTATGGAAAAAGTTTTACTAGAACAAATAACAAAATCTTCTGGTTTTTTTTGTTGCAACATTAGCCACATAGCATTAACCACATCCAAAGCAAAAGAAACATCTCTACGCGAAGAAATATTTCCAAAAGTTAGTATATTCTCTTCACTTTTAGAGATAGCGGCTACTCCTTTGGCTATTTTCTTAGTCACGGCTAACTCTGACTGCAGTGGTGAAATATGCCAAAATAAAATTCCATTACAAGCAAACATTTTATATTTTTCTCTAAAGTTCGCAACGGCTAAATGCCCCGCTAACTTAGCTGCACCATAAGGATTGATGGGTTTAAAGTTATTTGTTTTTTCACTAATCACATAAGCGACGTCTCCAAAAATCTCAGCACTAGATGCTTGAAAAAACTTAACATCAGGCTTTAACTGTCTTAAAATTTCTAAAACATTTATAACCCCCAATGCATTAGCGCGAAATGTTTCAACTGGATTTTCCCAAGACTTAGCCACGCTTGCTTGCCCAGCTAAATTATAAAATTCATCTGGCATAACTCTTTCTATAAGCTTACGCATAAAATCATGATCAGCTATGTCGCCCATTGCAATTTCAATTTTGTCATAAATTTTAAAATAATCTAAACGCCAAAAATCATCACGAGTAGAAATAGAGTGCGCTACTCCAAAAACTTTATAACCCTTCTCAATAAGTAAATTAGCCAAATAAGCTGCGTCTTGACCGGCGATACCTGTAATTAAAGCGGTTTTCATAATAAAAATAAACTAAACAGTAATGCCTCTATCGGCGCAATCAGCTTTTATCATAATTTTAACAAGCTCTTTAAAAGTTGTTTTAGGTTTCCAGCCTAATTTCTTTTTAGCTTTACTAGCATCGCCCAAAAGACAATTAATATCTGCCGGCCTAAAATGCTTTGGGTCAGAAACAACATATTTTTTCCAATCTAAACCAACCAAACTAAACGCTTCTTCTAAAAATTCTTTAACTGAATGCGCCTCACCTGTTGCAATAACATAGTCATCTGGTTTTTTTTGCTGCAACATTAGCCACATTGCTTCTACATAGTCTTTGGCATAGCCCCAATCACGCTTAGCATCTAAATTACCTAAATATATTTTTTTAGCCTTTTTAGCTAAAATATCAGCTAAACCTAAAGTAATTTTTCTTGTTACAAAATTTTCACCACGACGTGGAGACTCATGATTAAATAAAATACCGTTAGAAGTAAACATGCCATAACTTTCTCTATAATTTATAGCTGCATGATGCGCAAAAACCTTAGCGCAAGCATATGGACTTCTAGGATAAAAGGAAGATTTTTCATGCAAAAAAGTATCAGAACTATTACCGAACATTTCCGAAGAAGAGGCCTGATAATACTTAGCCCTAGAACCAACTGCGCGTAAAGCCTCAAGTAAACGCAAAGCATCAAATGCCACTACTTGAGCAGTATATTCTGGCATATCAAAACTAATCTTAACATGGCTTTGCGCGGCTAAATTATAAACTTCATGTGGGTTAACATCATGCAAAATTTTGCTAATACTACCACGATCGTTCATATCGCCATAATGCAAAAAAAGATTTTTTTCTTTGTGCTTAGGATAGAGATGCTCAAGACGGCCGCGAGCATAAGTGCTTGCGCGCCGAACAATGCCATGAACTTCATATCCTTTATCAAGTAAAAATTCAGTTAAATAACTGCCATCTTGCCCTGATATACCAGTGATTAATGCTTTTTTCCTTTGCATAGTTGACTAAAAATATTAATAAACTTTTCTTTACTAAAGTTTGCATTAGCAAACAAACTAGCCCCTATAGATAATTCTTTTCTCAATTTTATATCATTTAAAGAAAAAATTCCATTGACAAAATCGTCTATAGAGTGTGCTTCTATAAAGTGCTTTTTATCCTCTAAGGTGTAGCCACCCAAAGAAACTCTTGGGGCTATAACGGGATATGCCCTACAAATACTTTCAAAAATCTTTTGCTTCATTCCTTGGCCACTAAAAACAGGAAAAGCTCCTATATCCATTTGATACAGAAACTTGCTCATTTCACTTTCAGGAACAAACCCCATGTACGTTATATTACTGGCTAGATTAACAAATGGTAACTTGCTCCCTAAAATATAAAACCTAAATTTCCCTGGCATTAAATCCTCTACTTTCGGAGCAATTTTCTTGATAAGTACTTCCGCTCCCCACCTGTGAAAAGGAACATTATATGAAGCACCCATATAAAAAATATTTAAAGTTTCTTTGTTTTTACTAACATGAGGCGCACTAATATTTTTATAAAGAGAAACTAGCGGCAACAAAACTATCTTTTCTCTCCCCCATTTTTTATATTTTTTTTCTTCATTGGGAGAAATGGCGGCTATAGCATCAGCAACTTTAATTGATTTTTTTTCGCTTAACAATTTAGCTAAGAATCTAAACCAATTTAAAGGATCAATTTTTTTAATCGTCGATAGTTCTTCCCAAAAATGAAGCGGCTCATAATTATGAGAGCGAATTATAAATTTCGCGCCAATTTTAACAGCGGCCGCAGAAACTGGCCAAGAATAATTGCCATAAGAAAAAATTATATCTGGCTTAACTTGATTGAAAAATTCTACAAAAGTTTTATCTTTAGAAAGTTGATAAAAAATATAGGCACTACGATCGAATAATGGCCAATTAATGATTGCAGCCTTAAGCCATAATAAAAAATTGTTTTGTGGAGAAAATTTTTGCCATTCACCGATTAAAGATAAGTCTTGGCCCGGTTGATCAATTGTATATAACAAAACTTCGTACCCAATCTCTTTCAATAAATCGATTGTACTATAAATATCTTTTTGGACAGCACCGACTGATTTGTAGTGGCAAGATGGAGTTATGATTAAGATTTTCATGCTTTAGTTGTGGCCATCCGATGACCACAGTCAGCTTGCTTAAATTTTTGGTCATCAGATGGCCTACGGACACTACCCCCACAAATTAAACTTTAGAATGCACCAAATAGCAGAAACGCCATCTTTCCAACCGATTTTTTTGCCTTCTGCGTAAGTGCGTCCACTATAAGAAATTCCGACTTCATAAATACGCAAATTTTCTTTAGCCACAGATCGGAAGAGCGTCGTGTT
>CAYIVT010000015.1:0-14579 GCA_964366955.1 uncultured Candidatus Saccharibacteria bacterium
ATAGATTAAATTTAATTCTGGCTCAAATTCTTTTTCTAACCATTCAGCATCGCCTGCACCAACGCGAAACGCAATCATTGTGCCAACATTGCCGAACACAGCATCGCGAACCTTGGTGGATGTGTCAGTCATCAACTGACCAACATACTGATGCGCCATAATTAAATTTAATCTATATTTACGCGCTTCAGATAAAATATTAGCAAAAGAATCTGTTGCAAAATTTTGAAACTCGTCTACATATAAATAAAAATCTTGGCGTTCCTCTTCTAAAATACGCACGCGCTCCATGGCTGCTAACTGAATTTTTGTAATAAACATAGCGCCCAAAAGAGCGGCGTTGTCTTCGCCTATACGCCCCTTGGAAACATTAACTAATAAAATCTTGCGCTCATTCATTAAGCTGTAAATATCTATGGTGCTTTTGCTTTGCCCAACAACATTACGCACGATTGCTGTAGATAAAAATTGACCAACTTTATTTTTAATTGCAGCTATGGCTTCTTTGCGATATCTATCTTCCCATTCTTCATATTCATTAATCCAAAAAGATTTAACAACAGGATCTTTGAGATTATTAATAATAATCTGACGATAATCTTTATCTACAAGCATACGCGGAATGCCTAAAAGCGTTGTATGCGGAGTGTCAAGTAGTGCCAGAACTGTATTACTTAAAATATATTCCATTCTAGCAGACCAAATATTTGCCCAAATTTTTGTAAAAATTCCCATAAGCCCGGAAGAAACTAAATGTTTATATCGAATATCTGGTAATTCTAAAACATTAAAACCAACTGGATATTCCATATCGGCTGGATTAAAATACACAACATCTTTTTGGCGAGATTTTGGAATTTTAGATAAAGCTTCTTCAATAAGTTCACCGTGAGGATCAACAACACATAAGCCCTCGCCATTAACGATATCTTGAATGATTATGTTCTGAAGCAAAGATGATTTACCAGTTCCAGTTTGACCAATAACATACATGTGCTGACGACGATCTTTTCTTTGAATACCGAAAAGACGATCCGTATTTCTAAAATCTGTACGACCAAAATAAACCACCTCGCCAGGTTTTGCTATGCTATTATCTTCTGTTATAGATTCAAATGGAGGCGCGTCAGCCATATACAAAAATTATAACACAAAAAACTCCAACCTCGTGCAATGCGCATAAAAATCGGAGTTTTTGCTCTATTACCACAGCCAACCGAATAATGTTTCAACAAAGCCAGCCAAGAAAGACGCTGATTTAAAGATGCTTGGATTATAAACACAGAAACTTCCATTCCAATCATGCTCAAGAGGACAATTAAGCATAGCTAATTTCTTGAAATCTGTGGCACTAGTAGGAGCTGGAGCAGTGTTATTGACACACGAAGAACCATTCCAATATTGACCAGTGGTACAAGAAACGACTGGAATAGAACTTACACATACTCCGTTATTCCAATATTGTCCTGCAGCACAAGAAGTAGTGCTCGATGGGCTAGCGATGCATGCCGAACCACTCCAATATTGACCAGCAGGGCATACGGTGCCAGAAGTACTTGCAGAATTTTCAACACAGGCGCTACCATTCCAATATTGAGTTCCAGAACAACTACTACCAGTAGTAGAACTCACCACACACGAAGAACCATTCCAATATTGGCCTGTTGCACAAGAACTAGCTGGAGTAGAACTTACACATGCCGAACCACTCCAATATTGACCAGCTGGACATGCTTGACCTTGCGAACCGCTACTGCCAGTTGTGCAGCCAGACATGTAGCTACTAGAACAATCCGTAGCTACTGTTGCTGGAGGAACAACCCATTTTGTCATTGAACTGTCAAAATATGCACTGCCCATACTATGGCAACCAGAACCTAGTAAAGCCTGCAAAGCAGCCGAACAAGAGCCAGATGGACTAGTAGCAACACAAATAGAGCCATTCCAATATTCTCCGGCAGCACAAGCAGTGCCCGATGGGCTAGCGACGCAAGCTGTGCCATTCCAATATTGAGCAGCCGGACAAGATCCACTGCCAGGATTAGTTGCAGTATAGGTTGTACCTGGACATCCAGAAATTGAGATGGCACTGCACTCAACTACAGCAGAAGAATTAAATTTTACATATTTTGACATTGGCCCATTAAAATAAGCTTCCGCCATTGGGTGACAGCCCTCGCCAAGCAAAACCTTAATGTTATCTGGGCAAGAAGAAGACCCAGTGTAGGTTCCGGTAGGAACACATACTCCATTATTCCAATATTGCCCAGCAGGACATGATGTATAAACTGGCGTAGTATTACCAGAACAACCAGTAATAGAAGCAGCGGAGCATTCACCTATAATGGTTGACCCAAACTTAACATAGCGATTCATCGGTCCATCAAAATAAGCTTCCGCCATTGGGTGACAGCCATCTCCAAGCAATGTAGCTATATTAGCTGGGCAAGATCCACTACCGCTAGTAGCAGTGTACGTTGTTCCTGGACATCCAGAAATTGAGATGGCACTGCACTCAACTACAGCAGAAGAATTAAATTTTACATATTTTGACATTGGCCCATTAAAATAAGCTTCCGCCATTGGGTGACAGCCATCTCCAAGTAATGTAGCTATATTAGCTGGGCAAGAACTAGTCACGCTTCCTGGGGTTGCAATGCAAGCCGTACCATTCCAATATTGATAGGCAGGGCATGCTTGACCTTGCGTGCTAGAAATACCAGTAGAACAATTTTGTATATAGCTAGTTGAACAAGTGGTCGCAATAGTAGCTGGTGGAACTACCCATTTTGTCATATTGCCATCAAAAAATGCATTGCCCATATTATGACAACCTGAACCTAGTAGCGTTACAAGCGTAGGTGTACAATTTCCAGAAACAGAAACAGTAGTATTTGTGTTTGTATTATTATTACTGATAACAGTTGTGTCGGTAGGCGCTGGAGGTGTCGGAGGTGGTGGCATAACTGTTCTGCATTTAACAGGATCGGGCATGCCAAAATCAACGCTTGTAGAATCACCAGCTCGAGACATCCAAACATTAGCATTTGAAGAAACGTTAGCGCATTCTGCTTTTAGAAGAGCAATTCGTTCTTCGCTCGCACTAGTTAATATCCAAGATTTTAAACCAAGAGAATTCCAAATAATCTGCTTTTGACCAGCTGGAGCAGTGCTGTTAGACCAAAGCACGCTTGTGCGAATCACATTACATTCTGGACTATTATATTCTGGATCGCCAGGATACGAACATCCAGTACGAGGTAAACAAACATTGCGAGATGCTTTCAAATATTGAGTATTCCAATCACACTGAATAATAGCTGGGACTGGCGGCACAATCGGAACACTTGGCGGAACAACGTCGTTAATAACTGGAGGTATTGGTAACGTTGGCAATTCTAAAGGCACAGGAACTGGATTGATTCGTTCCACTGGCAGTATGTTTTGATTAACATATCCGGGAATTGGCAAACATTCATTGCTATAATTAGTACAACCGTTAATATCTCTAATTTCTTGCCTGTAAAAACCCTGCTGACACGGCCTTGGGAAAATATTAGAACAAGCTGACTGCCGAGAAGGCGGAATAAAAGGAGGAGTGAAATAACCTGGAACTGGCGGAGGGCCTTGTGGATTATCTAACCAAGACTGAAAATTTTTAAGTGCTTCTTCTTTATTAAAGCCAGATGGTTGTTCTATTTTATTAATTAATCCAGGATAAGAAACTCCCCTATCTTGATTAGGCTCATTTATATAAATTTGGGGCCTAACATAATTTCTTTGAACATCAAATGATTGTTCGTATTTTTGAGCTGCGAAATCTCTAGAAATGAATCCTTTACGTGCAGCTTCTTCTAAACATTCTTGACCATTTGTAACGCAATAATTTTGAACATCCTCAAATTTATTAAAAATTACATCACCGATAGTAATTTTTTCTCCAGAATTAAATTTGGCTTCTGCTTGTTTACGCGCTATTAATCCTTGCTCTGCGCTATGAACACGATCTTTCATTTGCTCAACTAAATATTGGGCATCTGGATATTTGTTAGCAAAATCTATCATTCTTGGTAAAGAGGCTTTAGCGGCAGTCAAACATTCATTAGTAAACTGACCACCTTGGGTACAGTTATTATAATTAACAATGCCTAATTTTGCAGCTTCTTGCTCAAAAACTCTTCCTATTTCTTTATGAACATCTAGCGCAATTCCTTGCTCTTTTGATATATATTGACGGCAACTTTCTGGATTACGGCCACACTCATCTAAATTGAAAGCGCCATCACTTTCTTTAACTTTTTTAACAAAATCCAAAGCAAATAATTTATCTTCTTTACTGACAAACCCTCTAGCGATCATAAAATCCATTCCTTTTTCTACTGCTTCTAAATTGCCGCTCCTAGCTTGAGATTCAATATAATTGCCAATATCTTGGGGATTGACTAAATTTTGACCAGCTTGTGTAACAAAAATTAAATTTTCTGCTTTATTAACTCTTTCTTCAAAAGATTTTTTAACTTGAGAGTGAGCTGATTCTAGTTGTCGCAAGCCTTGTGAACCAAAAAATTTATTTGCAATTTCACGACACACAAATGGAATTTCTGTAACTCCGGGAACTGGCTTTAAACAAAAATTTCCACAGCCTTCAATCGTATTGTCACCGCAAGCATATTCTCTTTTACGCAATGATTCAGCTAACTCCAGAGAACCGTCTTTGCCTTCGCTGGATTTTGTAGCTGGAGAAATCTGTTTTTGCACACTTTCATGTTTAGCTAATTTAGCACAGGCGCGCAGTAATTCTAGTGAAGCTGTATCTGGATCTAAAGAACGGCAATCATTCAAATTAACTCCTATTTCTTTAGCCGCTACTAATATATTCTTTTTTTCATCTATTTTCTGCGCTGTTAAATCTAAAACTTTCGCTAAATTAGAATCTTTTTTATTTAAACTTGCTGCTATTTTATTGGCTATGCTTAATAAACACTCTTCGTTGGTGCAAGATTTTAAATCTTCAACAACCTTACCTTTAAATTCAAAAAGTACTGCATCCACTTGATTTTTTTCTGCAGCACTAAATAAATTATGCTTTTTGCCTATCTCTGCGCAACTAACTATATATTTTTCTAAATCACAAACCACTTTAGCTTGTTCGTTATTAGAAATTTCTGTTCCTGTTAAAATACTTAATTCGCTAAATGCCGCTTCTTTGGCAATGTCATTTGTTTGAGCAAAAACAAATGAAGCAGAAAGGCTTAATAATAAAATTGCTCCATTAAAAAATCTTTTCATTGTTTTAATTAAAAGGGTTTAAAACTTTTTTAGCTTTTTCAAATGGATTAGCTTCGACCCCCTCTAATGGATTAGCTACTTGAAATGGATTAGCCGCCTTAGCTACGACCTCTGCATTGCTTAGAGCAGCAGCTTCTTCTAGTTTTTTAAAATCTGCTTGAGCTCTTTTGTATCCATAAGAATCTCCAAAATAATAAGCTGCCAACAAAGCGACTAAAGTTCCTGTTACAATGAAAATAATATTTTTATTAAACATAAATTTTTAAATTAGTAAATGATAAACGACTATTTAATTTAATTATAATCTTTTTTTTAAAAAACATGTGCGGAAGCTGTTAATAACTTTTATAAGTATTTGCATTAACTTTATTTTTATTATATAATAGCCATCATGATGCGCATACAAAAATATTTATCAGAACAAAAAATACTATCGCGTCGCGAAGCCGAACAATCCATTAAACAAGGCTTAATTAAACTTAATGGTAAAGTTATTACTGAAATGGGGGTACAGATTAATCCATTGATAGATAAAATAGAAGTTCTACGCAATAGTCACGCAACAATACCCAATAAAATTACTGTGGCTGTTTATAAACCGCGTGGAATTGTTTCTTCTAAAATAAAAACTGAAGGAACAACTATATTTGAACTATTGCCACAATTTGAATACTTAAATGTAGTTGGCAGACTGGACAAGGAAAGCGAGGGGTTGCTTTTACTTTCAAACGATGGAACTGTGACTCAAGTTGTAACTAGTGATAAACATTTAGTGGAAAAAGAATATGAAGTAACTGTGCGAGAATTTATTAGACCATCAATGCTTATAAAAATGGAAAATGGCATGATACTTGAAGATGGCCCAACTCTTAAAACTACAACGGAATTGTTAGGAGACCATGATTTTATGATTATTCTAAAAGAAGGGCGCAAGCACCAAATTAGACGAATGTGCGATGCGCTTAGGTTAACCGTACTAAAATTAAAACGCATTCGTATTGGCAACATTAGCTTAGGCCATCTAAAACCAGAACAGTTTAAAGAGATAAGCCGATCAGAAATTGAAAAACTTAAGAGGCAATAGATAGACATTAAATACTTTTTGCCCGTAGATATCTTCTATATAAGAAAGGGTCTTTTGTGCTTTAATCTTATCCAAGAAATTCAAGAATTCTTCAGTTGGTTTAGCTGTTAGGTTTTGATTTAGATAATTTTCAGTTGGAATAATAAATGTAGCGTCTTCAAAGCCATTTTCTAAAAATTGCTTGGTGCCTAGAGCGCTATAAAGGTTATAAAAATCAGAAATTTTTCCTATTGCAGCAACATCATAAATTCTACGCCGCTCAAAAATCCACATAGATGCATACCAATTGATTTTATCGTCATAAAGCAATAAATGTTTTTGCTGTTTGGGCGCGTTCGGTCGCCTTAAAATATTTTTCAGATATGGAACTTGAAAAGCTAACATTTGAGGATTTTTAGAAAAAATTATATAAGAAGGATCTGGATATTGTTTATAAAAATTTGTTACAAAATGCTCAAGCTGATTATTCCCCTGCCATTCTGATTTATTATTAGCAAATAATAAATTGTTATTTATGATTGGCGAAGCAATGATGTGACCTTGAATAGTAAAAAATATTTCCCATGCTAATATTATAGAAAAAGCTGGTAACAAGAAATATGAAGTAAGGAGTGCGTTGATTTTACTAATCTCATCTACTGCGAGACTAAGAGCTAACGCAAGAAATGGCAAAATAATAATAGAATATTTATCACCAACACTGGTTAAATATAAAATTATCGCAGCAAAAAATAATCCACCAAAAATAAAATAATATTTTTGCCATTTTCTAGTTTTGATAGCCACATAAATTAGAAGAGCTAGTGAGCCATAAATTAAAACTTGTAACCCCAAGCTCATATTACGATAAAGGACTAAGAAAAACGCTTTTGGATGAAAACCCCCTTCTGCTAGTGTGCGCTGCAGCCCCTTAAAATCTTCTGGATGCATAAAAAACGCGCTTGAAACAGCGGCATCAAAATGTCCTCTAGTTTTAAGCATTGCTAAATTGTAAATAACTAGAGGAGAAACTAACATTATAAAAAGCGCTAATCCAAAATAAAAATTTTTATCTTGCCAGATGTTTTTACGCCATAAAATAATTGCAACAAAAAACAGTGGTAAAATAAAAACGAAAGTATACTTTGTGAGAATTCCTAAAGCTAAAAATATCCACCATAAAATATAGTTTTTAGAATTTTTGTTTGCGCGCGCAAAAAAATAAATCGCTAAAATAGTCCACAAGGGCACCCAAACATCTAAGTAAGCAAAACGCGATAGCCATAAACTATAATTAGAAAAGGCTAAAACAGCCGCAGCTATTAAGCCTGCTCTGGGACTCCAAAGCTCTTTAGCTAAAATAAAAATTGCCCAAATAGATAGGGCTCCAGCCAAAACAAACGGTAAACGAGCCACTAACAAAGAATCTCCAAATATTGAAAAAAATAAAAATTGAATTAAAAATACTAATGGCGGATGGTCATGGAAAGACAAATATTGCCACCACCTAGCAACAGGAAACCATGATACCGGAGTAGATTGTAAATTTTCTGATGCTACGTAATCAAACCAACCAAGTGCACGGAAAGAATAGTGGGCATCATCACCTATCATATCTGGGCCAGTGATATTCCATAAACGCAAAAACAAACCAACAAAGATTATTAAACCGAGTATCCGATATTCTTTTTTCATAAAAATTTGCTAATAACTGATTTTAGGAGTAATGTAGTTATTATGAACAAGAAACAAAAAGTTGCAAAGAAAAAGCATAGTAAAAAGAAGAATAGAAAAATGCGTTTGCGAGTGCGCTAACTAAAAATCCCGAAGCTTTAAGCTTCGGGATTTTTAGTGTTATGTATTTTTAAAATAATCTGTCCAAAAATAAATAATAATGCCGAAGTTATTGCAGAGACTACGCAATAAAAACAAAGGGCTTTAATTAAAAAAACTTGCACGAACATAAACCATAAAGATGCCAATAAACCTAAAATTGTTATATATGCAGCCCATTTCAAAAAATATACTTTTTGAGAATCTAAATAGGCCACTACTAAAAATAAAATTAGGCCATAATATAAGGCACCAAGAAGCGCGACTGGAACAAACCATATCATTGAATAAGTGCTGGATAAAACATCTTCACAGCCTCCAAAAATTGGGCAAACAACTGGGTCACCAACATAGTGTTTGGCAGTTAAATATGTTGCATCTAAAAAACCAACCAAGCTTAAAATAAGAAAAATCAAAACTAATACATTAGGAATTTTCTTTAATGGCGTTTGCGATAATGGCTCTAAATTCGTCATAACTTTGAGGATTTTTAATTAATTGGCCATTTAAGAAAAAAGACGGGGTATAGCTTACTCCTGATCTATTTCCGCCATCATAATCGCTGGCAACTTTATCAGCAAGTTCGTTTGATTCAAAGTCTTGTTTATATTTAATTAAATTAAGGCCGATTTTAGCAGCATAAGTTTCAAACTTTTTTAAGGCAGATGGGCTTTCTGCCCACTCTACTTGATTAGTAAAAAGTAAATCGTGCATTTCCCAAAACTTATCTTGGCGACCGGCTGCTTCTGCGGCTATAGCAGCGGGAATGGCATTCTTATGTCCTGGAATAGGATAATGACGATAGACAAACTTTAAGTCGTTTTTAAATTCTTCTGTTATTTTTTTAACTAATGGATGATAAGCTGCGCAAGCTGGACACTCAAAGTCGCTATATTCAACCAAAACTGCAAGCGCATCTTTTTTTCCAAAAGACCAGTCCTTATCTACTACAACATCAGCTAAAAATGCCGTAGCAAAATTACCTCTATTGCCGTTTTCGCGCGCTATTAAAATTGAACCCAAAATAGTGCCACCCATCACCACTGAAAGCATAAACCAAGTTAAAAAACTGGCTGTTTTGTTTTTCATAAGTTCTATTATAGCATATCTAAAACTTTTAACAAACCATTCTCGTTAATGATTATGACTCCTAGTTTTTGAGCTTTTACTGCCTTAGAACCCGGATTATCCCCCACAACAATATAAGAAGTATTTTTTGAAACTGTTTCATTAACATCACCGCCCATCGCACGAATTTTTGCTTTGGCAGCCTCTCGACTCATAGAATTAAGAGTGCCCGTTAGAACAAATGATTTCCCTTTAAGGATTCGGCGTTCTGCGTTTAACTCTAGGGGAATAATTTCTATGCCTACTTTAGATAATTTTTCAATAAATTTAATGTTTCTATTTTCGCGAAACCAATCATAAATACTTTTTGCTACTACCGGGCCAATATCTGATATTTCTTGAAGTTGTTCTAAAGTAATATCTTTAAAATATTTGAGTAAATCTGCTATCTTAAATTTTGCACTTAACGATTGCGCAAGCAATAGTGCAGTCTCCTCTCCAACGTGCACGATACTCAAACTATAAATAAACTTATCAAGCGCAATTTTTTTTCGTAATTCAATTTCTCTAATAATATTTTCAGCAGATTTTTCTCCAAAACGTTCTAAAGCTTGTATATCCCCCTTTTTTAAAGTAAAAATATCTGCGGCGTCACTAATTAAACCTTCATCCAAAAAACGATCCATAATTTTCGGACCCAACCCTTCTATATTATAAGCGCCTCGAGAAACAAAATGATAAAGCTCTTCTTTGTGGCGAGCACCACAACGAGGATTAGAACACTTATAGGCAACTCCATCTTTTATCACTTTAAATCCGTCTATAGGACAAGCAAGCGGCATGATAAAATCTTTTTCTTTGCCAATGCGAAATTCTTTTAAAACTTTGATAATTTTAGGAATAACATCTCCTGCCCTACTTATGATTACAGTGTCGCCGATTTTAACATTTAGTCGCTCAATTTCATCATAGTTGTGCAAAGTAGCGTGGGAAATTGTAACTCCACCAAGAGCAACTGGTTTTAATGTAGCAACAGGAGTTAACACTCCAGTGCGACCAACATTGACTATTACATCTTCTACAATAGTTGTGGCCTCACGAGCGCTAAATTTATAAGCCATTGCGCCTCTTGGAGCTTTTCCAATAACTCCACCAGCTTCAAAAGTTTTATTATCATTAACCATAACAACAACGCCATCTATTTCGTAAGCTAATTTATCTCGATGATCTGCCCAATAATCTCTAAACTTAAAAACTTCTTCTAAATTTTTGGCGTGCGCATTGTTAGAATTAGTCTTAAAACCAAAAGACACCAAAGCAGCATGTTCTTCTTCGTGAGTTTTAAATTCTAGACCTTTTACAATATCATATTGAAAAGAATCCAATTTACGGGCCAACATAACTTTTGGATCAAGTTGACGGATTGAGCCAGCTGCTACATTTCTAGGATTGGCATAAACTTTTTCACCTTTAGAGATTTGTTCCTTATTAATGCGATCAAATTCTTTTTTAGTCAAAAAAACTTCTCCGCGCACAACTAAACTTTTTGGAAAATCACCCTCTAACCTTAAAGGTATTGCTTCAATCGTGCGTAAATTTTGAGTAACATCTTCGCCGACATTGCCATCTCCTCTTGTGCCGCCACGCACGAAAATTCCCTTGGAATATTCTAATTCAATGGCAAGCCCATCTATTTTAAGCTCACAATAAAATGTTTTATCGTCATAACTAACTTTGCTGCCAAGATAATTTTCTAAACGCTCTAGCCATGCCTTCATATCATCCTCGCTAAAAGCATCGTTAAAGGAAAGCATTGGTATGAGATGCGGCATTTTAATAAACTCATCTAGCGGCTTTCCAGAAACTCGCTGTGTTGGCGAATCTGGAGTTATTAAATCTGGAAATTGCATCTCTAAATCAAATAATTCTTTTTTTAAAGAATCTAAAGCTTCGTCGCTAATCAGCGACTTATTCAAAACATGATAAGAATAGCGATACTTATTAATTTCCGGTTTTAATTTTTCGATGCGCGTTCGCGCTTCCCTCTTTAACATAAATTAAAAATGCACTTCAAAAGCGCGACCGACTCTACGATTACTATCGGCAAATCCAGTAGATTTAATTGTGTTAGCTGCAGTTACTTTTGTTTCAAATTCAGAACCATTGCTCATAACTGGTTTAGCGTAACTACTGTCTTTATTGTTTTTATAAAGCTCCCATTCAATACCAGAATCCGCCGCATAAAGAGCGCGCATAGAGTCTGTTGCGCTCGAAGCCTGCCGAACTTGATAAACTGTTAACATGCCGGCAATTGCTGTCGCCCCTAAAATTGTGCCAGACAAAAGCATTACCGTAAGTAACATAACTTGACCTCGGCAATTATTATTCATAAATTAAAAATTTTGAGGCAATAACCCTTGAGACCTTAAATAACTAATAAGGGCAAGCGCTAAAATAAATACAGCTAAAGACCATGCCATGATAATCAGCCCTTCTTTTTTGTGGTTATGCTCTAGAAACAAAGCAATGCCATAAACCATGCCAGCTACGCCGTTTAAAAACCCAATTACTATGCCAATCCAAAACCATTTTTTGTATATTGAAAATTGATCCATATTACTTTGATTATACATAAAAATTAAAAATACATAAAACTTGATATAGCTTTTCACTTTCTTCGCTCGCCCCAGCGGGGCTCGCTCAGGGCTTCGGCTTTCGCTCTTTTTACTTCGCAAAAAACCATGCCCGCTCCAGCCTCAGAACCCCGCTCAAAGCTATATCAAGTTTCTATACAAAATCAAAAAAATCTTGGACTAACAGTGGTTTCTAAATTAGTAAAAATATTTTCTAGATTTTTAGAATGAGAACCAACAGAAAGGACAATAGTGATACGAACCGGCAAATCATCGTTATTGTCTAAACCAGAAGTTATAAAAGCTAATTTATTTACTAAAACGTTAGAAGCTGTTAATGACTGGAAAACTACGCCATCCTCGCTGCGCTCAATAGATTTAGAATTTGCATTAAACTGATAAGTAATTTGCTTAGATACGGCGCTAGTAAAACTTAAAATTTCTTTTCCGGTGCTGGAAAAATCGCTGCCGGTTCTAATTTCGCGAGCCATTTGCTCCAGGGCTAAATTAGCACCGTCATTTATGGCTATCAAACTAATGGCTTGCCTTTCTATTTTCAGAGCTCTAATAAATGTTCCACTGGCTAGAACTATCACCGCTAAAAATAACCCCATAGCCACGAGTAATTCTATCAATGTAAAACCTTTAATATTTTCTTGTTTCATTTTGAATTAAAAAAATGGTCCTCTAAATTAATTTCAAAACTAGCTCCTCCCCTACTGACCCAGGAAACTTTTGAATTGACTTGAATTTCATTGGCTCCTTTTGGTCCAATAACTATTTTACGAATAAACCTAGTCGGCACGCCACTTGCATCATAGCTATATAATCCAGTTTCTGCATTATGAAATAAAACTTTCCCTAAAAATGGAGGTAATGATATTGAATTATAAACAACTTCAAAATCGCCAGCGCTCGCTAAATTTTGATTCCATGGTTTATTGTTTAAAACATTAAAATCAATTAAATTTTTAACCACCTCAATTCCTTCAGAGGCCAAATTAGCAGCTATATATCTATCAGACACCACTCTGGTTAAACTTAAAGAGCTTGATAACAGCGAATATGCACCCAATAATCCAACAACAATAATAGTTATTGCAATTAAAGCTTCTATCAGGGCCTCTCCTCGTTTTTCAAAAATGATTTTCATAATTTAATATCCTACTGCAGATTGCGCTTGCCCTGATTGGCTAACTTCAAGAAATGCTGAGGATTTTCCATCTGCTGTGCTAAGCGCTATTTTAAATAGTTCATTAGGTAAAATAACTGGCAAAGAAATAATATCTGGATTAGGAGGAATAAAAAGTATACTTTTAAAAAAATTTGCATCGCTACGATTACTAAATATTATCCCTTTAGAAAGTAATAATGGATCCTCAAAATTTTCTAGGGTGCCATCATAAATGCGATTAGCTCCGGAACAGCTGTCAGAAGAAGAAATATCTCTCCATAATACAAAACGCTCTTCGTCAATAACATATAAACCATACCCACATACTTTCACATCAGAAGAAACAAAAGTTCGTAGAGCTAAAGACTTCGCTCTATACAAAGCCCCAATAAAAACAGCTTTATCTTTTAAAATTTTAATTTGATTTTCGCTCCCGCGAGTATAAACAATCATAAAACCAGAAAGCAATGCCATTATGCTCACCACTACTAAAATTTCTATAAGAGAAAATCCTTTATTCATATGTTAAATACTGAAAAATAAAGCTTAAGCAAAGATTCGCCAAAAAATATCGTTGTTAAAACTCCTAAAACAATAAAGGGGCCAAATGGCAGTGCATCTTTCATGGTTTTTTGATTGCGTAACATTAAAACAACGCCAACTATTCCACCTATTATAAAAGATGCTAGCGTAGTAAACGCTATGTCTGGCCAGCCAAGCAAAAAACCTAGGGCGGCTATCAATTTTAAATCTCCCATACCCATACCGCGACCTCGCGTTATATATATAATCATACCAAAAAATATAGAGCCAAACGCTAAAGCAGTAAAATGATTTAACCAAATATTTTCCTGTAAACCAAAAAGCATAGAATAACCACCTAAAAAACTAGTGTAAAAATATTCTGTTCTGTCGGCTAAGTAAAAAATGGATATTTTTACAACTCCCAATATAGCTAAAAAAATATTTAAACTATCTGGGATAATAAAAAATTTAAAATCAATTAGCGATAAAAGCAAAAATGATAAAAAAGCTAAAACCCAAATAGCAGAAACAGCATAAAACCAAAAAATATTGGCTCCCGATGCTAGAAGATAATTTATATTATAATAATTCAAAAAATAAATTGGCAAAATAAAAATCAATCCGGACAAAATTTCCACAATTGGATATTGCCAAGAAATTTTTTGCAAACAAGTTCGACATTTCCCCCACAAAAATATAAAACTAAAAACTGGAATAAGCTCATACCACAAAAGTGTTCGACCACATTTCGGGCAATGCGACCTTCCACCTAAATTTTTCAAATCAAAAATATCCTTTTCCGGATCATACCTCAAAGCCACCACATTCAAAAAACTACCTATCACGAGGCCGAATATGAAAAGAAAAATAAAAAGCATAAGTTAATTATACCCCAAAATACTCCTCCATAATTCCCCAACTGTTCCCATGCCTCAACAATCCCAAATAGGAATTTATTGTAGCATCACTGGAATTCATGTCTAATCTCCGAATC
>CAYIVT010000016.1:0-13891 GCA_964366955.1 uncultured Candidatus Saccharibacteria bacterium
ATAAAGTTTCAGCTGACATTAAATCGTCAATTACAGAAAAAATTGATAAAATTAAATCAGTTAAAGATGGGAGCGATTTAGATGTTTTAAAAACTGCTATCGCTGAATTGTCTACAGAAATTCAAAAAATAGGTTCTAGCATGTATGGGAACAAAACAGAAGATGGAAGTCCAAAAGCAGAAGACGGGAGTCAGAAGCCAGAAGAAAAAAATAATGACAACAGCGCAAATCAAAATTAGTGTTTATAGCCTAGTTACTGCAATTTTGGCTGGATTTTTTGGTTATTTTTTAAATGCAGCTATTAATGATGCAAATAGTTTTTGGCTGCCTTTAGTTTTGGGATTGTTTTTCTTGGCTTTATTCATTTTACAAAATTTATTTATCAAAGATTTTTGGATTTTTGCGATTGCCGGTATCCAATCTTTAATTCTTGGAATTTCTTCTCAGGTAGCTATTCCAGGTTTAATGGCTTGCATTTTTTTTATACTATGGGCAGCTTGGAGAGCTAAAGATCTTATTGCGCAAGGTTTAAAAATAGATTTAAGAATTGTTAATAGAACAACAACTCCAATTGCCATTACAGCTCTTTCTGTTTTGATTGCTTTTCTCTATACCCCAACGCTTATTACTAAAGATTTAACAATTAGTCAGCCGGTTATTGTCTCAATTTTTGGTCCATCATTGCCCTTTTTGAATAGCTACATTCCAGGTCTATCTTTGGACATGAGCGTGCGCGACGCATTGAAAGCGGCTAGTGGTTCTTTGCTGCCACGAGAGATGAGGACGTTGCCTATAGAGCAGCGTGATGCAGTGATTGCTCAGTCGGAAGGTCAATTACTTCAATCTTTGAGTGATTCTTTGGGTGTTAAGGTTCACGCGCGCGATAGTCTATTGACTGTTATTTCTAGTGCTTTAAATTTTCAACTATCAAAAATTCCTAAAGAATATGTACAATATATAGATATTAGTTTAGGGTTATTAGTGTTCTTAACTATTAAGAGTTTTGGATTTATTTTTTCTTATGTTATATATTTATTGGCATTATTAATTTATACGCTTTTACGCTTAACAAATTTCATTTCTATAACTACTGAGAAAATTGATAAAGAAGTAGTTGTAGTTTAATCAATATTTAGACTTACGATGTCCGCAGGCAACTTGCCTCAATATTGGGACATCGTAAGTCTTTCTACTCACATGAAAGATTATTATAAAATTTTAGGAATAGAGAAAAGTGCGACTGATGATGATATTAAAAAAGCATATCGTAAATTAGCACATCAATATCATCCAGATAAAGCCAGCGGCAATGAGTCTAAATTTAAAGAAATTAACGAAGCTTACCAAGTTTTATCTAGTCAAGAAAAGCGTAGTTATTATGATCGCTTCGGGTCAGCGCCAAACCAGAGTGGAGGAGGATTTTCTGGTGGCAACCCTTTTGCGGGATTCGATTTTGGCGGAGGCGGATTTGATACTTCTAGTTTTGAAGATTTAGGCAGCGTGGGAGATATTTTTGAAGCTTTTTTTGAAGGTTTTGGTGGGAAAAAACGTAAAACATATAAGCGCGGTTCTGATTTAGAAATTGTTCACGAAATTACCTTGGAAGAAGCTTATCATGGTTTAAAAAATGATTTTGAAATTAAAACTTTTATAGTTTGTGAAAAATGTCTTGGTGTTGGTCATGCAGTTGAAGCTGGTTTTAATAAGTGTTCTACTTGTGATGGTCAAGGAGAAATTAGAGAATCGCGCAATAGTTTTTTTGGTAGTTTTTCACAAGTGCGATCTTGTGCGAAATGTTTTGGTTCTGGGCAAATTCCTAAAAAAATGTGCGGGATCTGTTCTGGCTCGGGAAGAATTATGGGCAGTAAGAAAATTAAAGTAGTAATAGCTGCGGGTATTGCAGATGGGCAAATAATTAAAGTAGCGAATGCCGGTGAAGCTGGTGAGCACGGCGGTGGTGTAGGGGATTTATATGTGCGCATTAAAGAAAAGCCCCATGCTATTTTTAAACGCGAATCCCAAGATTTAGTTCTTAAAGCGGCAATGAGTATTGTAGATATTCTTCTAGAAAAGCCAATTATTATCACTGCAATTTCTGGCAAAAAAATAGAAGTTAATATTCCCACAGATTTTAATTTAAAAAATAAAATAAAAATTGCAGGAGAGGGCATGCCTAGACTTGGAAGCTTTAACAAAGGAGATCTTTATATTGATTTAGATGTCAAAACTCCAAAAAATTTCAGTTTAGAGCAGTTGCGTAAAGAGATCAAGTAGGGTAAGCTATTTCATGTTATTTAGTTTTTTGACATAGGAGGTTTTAATGAAGCATATTGAAATCGCTGTTGGTTCTAATAATCCAGTTAAAGTAGGTGCTACTTTATTGGGTTTTAAGGCTATGTGGCCAGAGCACATTTACACCGTGAAGCCTTTTAAATTTAAGTCTGCTGTTTCTGCTCAACCTATGAGCGATAGTGAAACTATCGAAGGCGCCCTTTATAGGGCCGATCGAGCTCTTTTAAGATGTAAAAGCGCTACATATGGCGTTGGCTTAGAAGGTGGCTCTCACAAAATTGGGCTTGATTGGTTTGAAACTGGATGGTGCGTTGTTGTGGATCATAGTGGTAATTATGGAATTAGCTCTAGTATTCGCATGAAAATTCCAGAGAAAGTAATGCAATGGTTAAATTTACACGGTGGAGAAGTAGGCGATGCTATGGATAGTATTTTTAAGAAAAAAAATATCAAACAAAAGCAAGGATTCTTTGGGCTGATGACTGAAAATAGGATTACCCGCACTAGTGCATATGCCGATGCAGTAATTTCGGCCTTGAGTCGTTTTGTTTACCCAAAATTATTTTAAGGCATATTTCCTCTCCAGTTAAAGATCGGAGAGGATTTTTTGTGCTCCCAAATGGAATCGAACCATTGTCAACTGCTTAAAAGGCAGCTGCTCTACCATTGAGCTATGGGAGCTTTTTCTAAATTAGACTACTATAGATTTGTATTATTTGCAAATATACTAGTATAAATTATATCATAATAGAATGATACTCATTACTCATGCAGTTGTGGGGGCGGCACTATCTAGGATTACAGGTAATCCTATGAGTTCTTTTATGCTAGCGGTTGTTAGCCACTATATTTTAGACGCTGTACCCCATTATGATTATGTAGACCAAGATTTCGTAGCTAATCCGCGCTCTAGGAGATCCAGAATGATTTTTAAGTTTATTATGCTCGACGGTGTTTTAGGAGTTTTTCTACCATTATGGTTCTTTGGATGGTCTGATATTTTTGGATTCCTAAACATTTTTTTAGCCATCGTTGGCGCTATGTTACCGGATGCTTTTTCTGGGGTTCATCTTTATTTGCCTAATAGAATTACTCCTCTACTAAACAGATTTCACGTTGGTGTGCATTATTTATTTATAAATAAACTTTATTTGCAGAGTTTTCCTATTTTAGGATTATTTATGCAGGGTTTAATAATTTTTATTTTTCTATACAATTAAGCTATGAACACTTTATTTTTCGTAATAACTTTAGCGACTATCGCTATAGGTTTTGTAGTTTTATTTTTTTACATCAAGCGTGAACTTATGGTTCAAAAACCTAAAGAAGATACGCAGTCTTTATTGATGTTGCAAAATCAGGTTAGTGAAATTGGGCGTGCGCTAGATAATAAGTTGGGTGAGTCAGCACGTATGGCGCAAATGGGTGAGTCGGCTAGAAATGAGTTGATCCGTTCTGTTTCAGAACATCTAACCCGCCTTCAAGAATCTAATAAGCAGGTGCTTAATTTTACAGATCAGCTTAAAAATTTACAGGATATTTTAAAAAATCCAAAACAACGTGGAATATTAGGGGAATATTATTTAGAAACTGTATTGAAAAATGTTTTGCCGCCAGGATCATATCAGATGCAATATACTTTTGCAGACGGCGTGATTGTGGATGCTGTCGTTTTTGTTGATAAAAGAATAATTCCCATAGATTCTAAATTTAGCCTAGAAAACTATAATCGTATTTTAGAAACCATTGATCCTATTCAAAAGAAAAAGTATGAAGGCGCGCTTATTGCAGATTTGAAAGTTCGTATAGACGAAACCTCTAAATATGTAAAACCACATGAAAATACTATGGATTTTGCTTTCATGTTTATTCCATCAGAAGCTGTTTATTATGACCTACTTATTAATAAAGTAGGCGCAGTGACTGACGATACTAAAAATTTAATCACTTATGCAGGGCAAAAACGCGTTATTATTGTTTCCCCAACTTCTTTTCTGGCATATCTTCAAACAGTTCTTCAGGGTTTACGAAATCAAAAAATCTCTGAACAAGCAAAAGAAATTACTAAACAAGTTGAAAATTTAGGACGGCATTTGTTGGCGTATGAGACATTTTTTAAAAAAGTTGGACTACACTTGGGAACTACTGTTTCAATGTACAATAGTGCCACTAAAGAATTTTCTAAAATCGACAAAGATGTTTTAAAAATTACTGGGGAAGCGGCAGGAGTTAAGACGGAGGCTATAGAAGATCATAATGATTCTATATAAATATGACCCTGGAACAGAGCGAGACTCAAGTGCTTTGCGATAAAAAATGGCGCAAGTTTTTAAAACGTGCAAGAAAGTTTAAATTTATTCCTTTTGTTGATCTTGTATTTGGAGCAGGATCTTTGGCTTTAGGTAATGTCACTAAAGATTCTGATTTTGATGTTTTAGTTGGGGTGCGCCAGGGGAGAATTTTTTCCACTAGATTTTTTTGTTTATTATTTTTTGGATTTTTTGGTTTGGCGCGCACTCGTTTAGATCATGGTAAAAATGCTTGCGATAAAATATGTTTTAATCATTTTATTACTGAAAACGCTTATGCGCTAACTCCACCATATTCAGAGTCGTGGAAAGATTTATATATAAATTTAATTCCAGTTTATGGAAGCATTGAAAAAATAAACTATTTTTGGGAAACTAACAGTTCTTGGTTATGTATTAGAAAAAAATGGAATGACGATTTACGATATATCGGCAATAATAATTCTTGGATGAAAAATTGTCTAGAAATGATTCTTTATGGAGTCATCGGAGACGTTTTGGAATTTATTTTAAAATATTTTCAAATTAAAAAAATAGAGCACAGTTTGTCTATCACTGGGCTTGGCTATTCTCCGCGAGTTCTTTATAATGACAATGAGTTAGAGTTTCATCCTGATAGGAAAAAATTTGAGGAGGCTAAGAAGTGAGTGGCAATATTTCTGATTCAGCAAAAGGTTATCGTATTGAAAAATTAGTTGCATCAGCTTGTGAGATTTTACGCGATAAAAGAGAAATCTTACATTATATTCACGCACAACCAGGCAGACAACTAGACGCTGAGGGCATTGATATTTTAGTTCAGCTTAATAGTGGTTTATTTTTTGGAATTCAGTGCAAAGCTAATTTATATGAACTAGGTAAGCACCTTAAAAAACATCCCAATATTACTTATGTGTTAGTCGTGGGACCGTTTTCTAGAAAAAGCGTTAAACGTTGGAAAGCAAATTGTGAGATTAGTTTAAAACTTTGTGTGCAAATATTAAATACGCGCTCTGAAATTAGAACAAATATTAAAAATTATAATAAAATCTTAGAACAAGCCGTTATCCAATTGCGTCACTTAGTAGCTATAGCAATGCTCCGATAGCCATCGGAGCATTTTGTTATGCTATTGACACTTAGCTTGCTTGTAGCTAAATTTAGATAATTAGCACTCTATAGTCGGGAGTGCCAAGCAAGATAATTAAGAATATGTTCAAACCATTACAAAATCATATATTTATAGAAGCAGTTACAGAAGATAAAAAAACAAAGTCGGGGATTGTGCTGCCAGATAGCGCCGAAAAAGAAAAGCCGATGATTGGCACGGTGGTTGCAGTTGGCCCAGGAAAGTTAAACGATAAAGGCGAGAGAATGCCAATGTCTCTTAAGGTTGGCGATAAAGTTTTATTTAAAAAATATGGTCCAGATGAAGTCGAAATGGACAATAAAAAATATTTAGTGGGGGATGAAGATGATGTCCTCGCAATTTTAGAATAATATGGCAAAACAAATTTTATTTAATGAAGATGCGCGTATGGCGCTTAAAAAAGGAATAGACAAGTTAGCAGAAGCAGTGCGTATGACCTTGGGTCCTCGCGGCCGAGCAGTTGTTATTGAAAAGGGTTATGGCGCGCCTCAAGTTACTTTTGATGGCGTAACAGTGGCTAAAGAAATTGAACTAGAAAATAAGTTTGAAAATCTTGGAGCAGAGCTTATAAAGCAAGCAGCAGATAAAACCAATGATAATGTTGGTGATGGCACAACTACTAGTGTAGTTTTGGCGCACGCGATGATAGACGAAGGGGAAAAAGCTATAAAAGAAAAAGGATTTAATGTTATTCAGTTAGCTGAAGAACTAAAAAATGTTGCTAGTTTTGTAATGCAACATTTAGAATCGGAGCGAGAGCCAATCAACGATAATAAAAAAGTAGAAGAAGTGGCAACACTTTCTGCCAAGGATGCTAATGTTGGAAAGCTTATTGCTCAAGTTATGGATAAAATTGGCAAAGAAGGCGTGGTTACCATAGAAGATTCCAATACGACAGCTAATTCTTATGAAGTTGTTGAGGGTATGCAATTTGATCGCGGTTATATTGCACCATATATGGTCACTAACGCAGAAAGAATGGAGGGCGTTTTAGAAGAACCATATTTATTGATTACTGACAAAAAAATATCTTCGCTTAAGGAACTTTTGCCTTTACTTGAAAAAATGGTTGAAGCTGGCAAAAAAGAATTATTTATTGTCGCTGAAGAAGTTGAAGGTGAAGCTTTGACAACTTTAGTAGTTAATAAGTTGCGTGGAATTTTTACTGCCATTGCAGTGAAAGCTCCGGGGTTTGGTGACAAGAAAAAAGAAATGCTGCAAGACTTAGCCATTGTAACTGGCGCAGAATTAGTAACTGATGATTTGGGTAAAAAATTAGAAGATGTAGAGCTTGCTCATTTAGGAAGGGCGCATCGTGTTGTTGTTACTAAAGATACAACAACGGTTGTTGGCGGAAAAGGAGATAAAAAATTAATTGATGAACGAGTCGCGCAATTAAAAAATCAGCTTAAGAAAACAGACTCTGAGTTTGATCGTGAAAAAATGCAAGAACGTTTAGGAAAATTAGCAGGTGGTGTGGCAGTTATTAAAGTTGGTGCGCCAACAGAATCTGCTCAAAAAGAATTAAAACAAAGAGTGGAAGATGCTGTTGCGGCAACCCGTGCAGCCATGGAAGAGGGCATTGTCCCAGGAGGTGGCATGGCTTTATTTAATGTTGCTAAAATGGAGCACGAATTTAAATCTGGCTCTGCTGTTACTAAAGCAGCTCAAGCAATTTTAATGCGCGCGTTAGAGGCTCCAATCACAGCTATTGTTAATAATAGCGGGCAAAATCCAAGTACTGTGATTGCTGAATTAACTAGACAGAAAGAGACTTCTAGAGATAGCGGCGTTAAAACATGGCTTGGTTTCAATGCTCAAACTAATGAAATAACGGATCTAAAAAAATTAGGCATCGTTGATCCACTTAAAGTTACACGCACTGCGTTTATGAATGCTCTTTCTGTTGCTAGTAATTATTTAGTTATGGGTGTTGCTGTTACAGAAATTCCTAAAAAAGAATCTGGAATGCCAGGCAACCCCGGAATGGGCGGAATGGGGGAATACTAATCTTAATATTGGATTATAACAAAAATCTGTCTGCCATTTCTGGTAAGACAAATTTTTGTTATATTAAAATAGATGAAAAAAATAGAAGATTGGAAAAAATATAAACCCAATTTTAATCCATATACTTGGAGTGAACAAGACAGATTTTTGCTTCAACCTTTCGTGAGTAATCCAGATAGCTTAATTACTGTTTTGCGCAGCACTTTGCCGCCGGAAATTGTTGGCGCTTTATGTTCGCGCGCAAGCCGCGCTTCGAGCTCGCTTTTAGAAGTTTTGTTAAAAGAATATTTTTATCCAATTATTAACGGCGAAGATAAAAAATTAGCCCAAGAACTTTTAGATACGATCACTTTTTTGCATAAATCTGGTTTTAAAAATATTTTAAATAATGGGCGCGCGCAAGCTTTTTATGCAAAATGGCTTTCGCAATATGGTGATGATTCAATTGCTCAAATGACAGGTACTCATGTAGTTTTTTGGGGAATTTCACAAGTGGCAATTAAGTTTATAGAAGATCAAAGAATCGGTTTAGAACCAATAGAAAAATCTACACGTTATGTTAATTTTGGCAATAAAATTAACAATCAATATCTTTATTACACCCCAAAACCAGCTTTAGAAAAATTTAACTTAGCAAAAGATTATCATTCCACCCTCAATAATTTATTTGATACTTATGTTGAATTATTGCCTCCGCTTATAGCTTGGCTTAAGAAAAATTATAATGACAAAGATTCCGTATTAGAAAAAAAGGCTTTTGATACATTGCGTGGACTCTTGCCCATGGCCACTTTAGGGCAAGTGGCTTTCAGGGGCAACGCACAAGCCTTTGAGTATCTCATTAATCGAACGAGAAAACATGCTCTAGGTGAGTTGCGCTGGGTTTCAGAAGAAATTAAAGGAGAGTTAGATCAAGAAATACCATCGCTATTATTGAGAATCAATGATGAAAAATCTGGTAAGTATCAAAATTATTTAAATGATCGTTATGGGACAGTGCGTGAATTTACAAAAGAGCTGCCTAATAATTTAAAAAAAATAAAGGTTAGTAGTCAGCCAGAAGTTAAGTTGGCAGAATATGATAAAGAAGCTGAAATAAAAATTTTAGCGGGAATATTTTTTCAGCAAACACATGTTAGTTGGGAAGATGCCACGAAAATTGTTAAAAAGTTATCTAATGCAAAAAAAGAAAAATTATTTAAAGCTTATTTAAATGGGAGAATGGCGCGTTGGTTTAAAGTTGGCAGAGCATTTGAAAATTCTTATGTACGTTTTGATATAACTATGGACATTGGCAGTTATCGTGATTTACATAGGCATAGAATGATGACTCAAGAGCGACAGCTATTTTCCACGCATCATGGCTATAGCGTTCCAAAAGAATTAATAGATGCTAATCTAGAAAATAATTATATTAAAGCATTAGATCAAGCTAAAAAACTTTTTAAAAAAATAGAACAGCACGATCCATGCTTAGCTCAATACGCTGTGCCCCTAGCTTATAGGGTACGTTTCTATCAATGGCAAAATTTCCGTCAGTTATTTTGGGAAAGTGAATTACGCACTATTCCTCAAGGTCATCCGGATTATCGTTTTATTGAACAAGAGAAATGCCACTTAATTCAAGAAAAATTTCCGATGCTCTCTAAATTTATGTTAGTTGATATGAATAACTATTCTATCGCGCGTCGAGGCACTGAAGAGAAAATTTTAGAAAAAGAAAAAGATATTTTAAAAAAGTTAAGCGATAAATAATGTTAGCAAAATTGTCTTGCATACTAGATCCAGCTCTTATGATGACCTAAATATTAAAGCAAGTTGTGTTTCGGTCATCGTAAGAGCATAAATATTAATTCTCAATATTTAGTCATCCGATGACCCGGGGAAAGAGAGCATTTAATATTTTGGTCATCGGATGGCAAAGCGTTGCACTTACTAGTTGAATTCTTGTATGTCGTCGCATTTTGGTTTATCATAATAAAGTTGGAGGAGTCGCATAGTGGCCTAGTGCACCATCTTGGAAAGGTGGCATACCGCAAGGTATCGTGGGTTCAAATCCCACCTCCTCCGCCTTCGGTTCGCCGAAGCGAACCTACGGCGTGACGAAGTCCGCCAGTAGGTTTGCGAAGGAGATCTTCGCTACGTCGAAGCCCGCCAGGGCAAAGGTGAGTTTCTCATGGTCAATAAATTATTTAACAAAAAATTTAAAAGTGGCGTAAAGGATAACGGCGCCGGAGACAATTCCTAGGACAATAGGAATACTTTTTGGAGTTGTTTTATTTGCTGGCAGGGCATTTATCGCTGTGGCGGTAAGATTGTCGGGATTTATCTCTAGCGCATTTTCGTCTTGCGCTGGTTCTCCGGTTTTATTTTTATTTGATGAATTATTTAGGGAAAGGTTTACAGCAGGTGTCGGAGATGCTGGAAGCAATGTCTTTGTAATCGTAATGAATTCTGTTGTTAGAAGAAACTCTGTGCAAGCTTGTCCTGTAATAATACTGAATAAATCTCCAACAGGGCAGACTACCGGTTTGGCTGGTGTTTCTGGTGTCTGGGGGGTGCCGGTATTATTCGCAGAATTTGATCCGGAACTATTTGAACCATTTTCTGTCGCAGGCTTTGAAACTGATTGCATAATTTCGCTCCAAGGTTTGCCGAGCCCGGCTGGAATGGCATAGCTTGTCGCCCAAATTATATTTTCCGGAGTTTCGTTCGTCTCGAGCACCGCGCCATTATTGTTTGCATTGGTTTGCTGTGTTGCCAGATAATCCAGTCCAGTCTTGCTGTTTTTATTCCAGGATGCATTTAAAGCGCTCTCTGTTTGCATTGCCCAACTGGTGGAAGAGATATTGCCCCATCCGCCGTCATTGCCTTGAGCATTTTTTAGATAATCTTCTGCGTTTGAAATAGCTTCATCGGCGCCGTCTAAATCATCAAAAAGTTTTAACGCTTGAATTGCAGCCGCTGTGATGTCTATGCTATTTTCCCATGAACCGTTACTTTGTTGTTTTGAAATTATAAAATCAATATCTTTGATAATCATCTCTTCATTGGCATTGTATCCGGAACTGGATAGGGGAATAAGCGCAAAGATGTCGTCATTTATTAGATCAATATTACCAAATTGCGCGCCGTCAAAACTGCTTGTGATAGCGCCAACATAATTTACACCGCCAAAAGAATATGGATTTTGCCCGAGCGAAAGGAGCGCTATGGCTCGTCTTTCATTATCTGTCACCAGTGAACTCAATGTGTTGTGGGCATTTAAATAAGAAAGAATTTTATCTCTAGAGCTATCTGTCACATCTCCAGCTCCCAGGGCAATTCCTGTCCAATCTGTATATAAATCTGAACTTCCAAATGATCCATCCGCGCCCTGTGCGCTTTTTAAATATGCTAGGGCGTTTTCTGCGCTAAAAGTTGCTGGAAGAGTTCCGCCTCCGCTTCCACTGCCGTCTTTATCGTCATCTTCAGTTGAGGTATTGTTAACCAGAGAATGAACATTGAGAGTGATTTGATCTCCTAAATTATTATCTAAAAAATCGTGGAGTTGTAACATAATGATATCTCCCGCAACAATCGACAGCGAGGTAATGCCAGAATTTGCAAAAATTTCATTTTGATAAAGTGCCCAATATTGGCTATTAGGGTCGGCAACAACATTGTTAATGGCGGTAACAAAAAGACCGAGACTCGGATACTGATTTGAAAGTTGAATGCTTGAAATGGAACCGTTGTTTATAGCTGTTTCTAGAGCACAAATCGCCAGATATGAATCGCCTTGCGGATATTCGTGTACTAGTCCATCAGTGTCGGTTGCGTTACAGCTTGCTGGCACATCTACGCTTGTTTCAATGTTGAGATGTACTGGATCAGGAGGTGGGGGAGGGACTAGAGTTGTATTTACCGTTATTGTTTTACTTGTATCTGAAATGGTATTATCTGCGTTCGCGGTAGCAGTTCCTGAGATTTGAATTGTATATAATCCATCAGAAACAGTATTGCCTGAATCATCTTTACCATCCCAGATTTTTGTTTGTGGATTGGTGACGGCATCGCTGTGGTATATTTCTCTTACATTATCTCCTTCTGCGTCAAGTATATTAATATCTGCTATCGCTTCTTCCGAATATTTAATATCAATGCTTGTGTTGTCCTGCGCCCCGTCGCCGTTCGGAGAAATGGTGGTCTCCGAAATCTCATAAGAAATAAGTGTAATTGGTGTAAACGCTTTTATTTTTAAAATAGGCAAAAAGCTAAAAATCAAAACTATTATAAATACAAAACTTAATATATTTTTTCTCATAAATCTACTCTAATTTCCACTCGATGATGTCGCCATCTTTGAGTAGATAGGATGAAACGCCGACAGACGCCTGTTTCCCGTTAATATAATAAAGCAGGTTTTTTCCACTGCCGGAATGCAGTGAGCCGATATCTGTCACAAAAAATCCAAGCCCCAGATAATTTTTTCCCGAAAATGTTATTTGACCCTCATTTTTTGCTTGCATTAGCGCGTCATAAAATGATGCGCCAATTATAAACGGCAATTTCACAATGCTTTCTCCGGCTAAAACTGTTGCAGATAGGGTATTTTCTTCCGAAGATTCGACTGTTTTAATTCTTTGAACGTTTTTCTCTACATCCTTTGTTTCCAGAGAAGGGATTAATGATACCGGAAGTATATTTTTAGCAACCTCTCTTTTTTCTTTGTTATTTATGTAAAATAAAATTACAGCAATACAAAAAACTATTGCTATAGATATTCCGATGTATATTTTCTTTCTGTTTTTTGCCATAAGTTTGTTAAAAGTAAGACGACCCGATCGAGCAGAGCTGAGATCAGGCCATCAGGTTGTGCAGAAACGCTCTGAACTTGCGGGATCGAGTCTATAACACTCAATCCATGAACTTTTGCGGTTACAGCGCAATCCAGGCAATGGTCTCGGCCGGAGTGAGGATATAGTCTGAAATTCCATACTTCTCCTGCTTCTTACCATTGACTGTGAAAACCCATTTGGGATGCTTAATATCGTTGACACTTGTCACGAATCGGCCCAATTTACGCCACTCCCACGTAAACTTGAACGATGGGTCTTCTAACTGTAGCCTCTCCATGGCTGTAAACAGCGTTCGCCCATTTGCCTGAATTTGGTAGGTGACGTTGGCTACCTTCATGGTGGCTTCCGTCATGAGCCTAGTCCTGAAAATTACCCCCGACTCATTGGGGACATTCCACATGATCCGACCTGGCCCGATTAGTACAGGTTTTCCTGATAGAGTTATCCAAGTTTTACCACTATCAGTGGATTGCTGGAGTTCCCAGACAGAGTCTGTCGGATCAATGATTGCTATGATCCGCAAGCCAGAACTGGTCCGGCTGATATATAATTGAGCAGTCGGCGTTGCCGCCCAGCAACTGAACCCACCCAACACACTAAGGCCAACTGCGCGAAGAAATGTTCGCTTACTGGCTACTTCATTTTTAAAGAACACGTTTTTCCTTTCTCTTTTTTCGATTTTAGTTTTTACAACAAAAAAAATTCTGCTACGGGCAGAATTTTGAAGCCTCTGTGCCACAAACAATGGCTGGAGGATTTCCTGCTCGGGACTAACAAAATGATCGGTATTCGGACTTGTTCCCTCCGCGATTAACGCGTTCGGGACTTACCGTAGCGGCACTGTACTAGAATTCCCAGCCTCGCCGTAGTTTCCTACGAAGGCGGGTCACCAGTTTCCCCAATCACTTTTTAAAATTGTAAAAACAACTTATCGAACTCTTTCATTCTATTCCATTCACGCTATCTGTCAAAATTTTATTGTGGATAACTAAAGTGCTATAATGTATGGGTGGCGATAGATGCGTTTTAGTCACTCGCGTTTGTCGGTACGATTATTATTTAATTTATTTATTAAAAATATGCCAGAACCAACATGTTCTACTTGTAAGAAGCCAATAAGTCAATGTTCTTGCCCAAAATAGGAATCTAAATCTAGCAAGATTTTTATCTTACAAAAATGTCCCAGACCCAGTGAAAGGCTGGGATGTTTTTGTTACGCAATATATTATGTAATTTTATTTTGCGTGAATCGAAAGATAAATATCTTCCAAGGCGCGGACCGCGTCGCCGGCGGCGATGTTGTTTTGGTG
>CAYIVT010000017.1:0-3199 GCA_964366955.1 uncultured Candidatus Saccharibacteria bacterium
ACCTACACTAATCCCCTACCCGACGCGCTTCCGATCTAGAAGAGTCTAAGAAAAAGTTA
The DNA here is from genome assembly GCA_964366955.1 of uncultured Candidatus Saccharibacteria bacterium. GTDB lineage: Bacteria > Patescibacteriota > Minisyncoccia > UBA6257 > JAUSGH01 > CAYIVT01. Next base: position 60 of record CAYIVT010000017.1, read on the forward strand.
GAAAAGAGGTGAGGCGTAAGAAATAAAGTGTATTTTTTTGTCAAGCCCCATTCCTAATCTTCCAAATATTCTTAAAAAATTTAAAAGTTTCTTTAAAAACACTTAGCTTGCTTTTGCCGGCTCGGCGTTCAATGTAGTGGATTGGAATTTCTAAAATCCGGAAATTATTTTTATGCGCCAAGTAAACAATTTCTGTAAGCATAACATTCCCATCTGGATGTAAATTATTTTTTATTTTTCCCCAAACAGCGCGTTTAAAAATTCTGTAGTTGTTGCTCGTGTCTTTAATGTTTAAACCTAAAAGAATCTTAATCAATGTTTGTCCAACTAAACTCGCCACTTTATTCAATAAAGCTTTGCCTTCAAACTTAGATCCTAGTACATAGCGCGAACCAATTACAAAATCAGCTTTATTGGAGGCGATGATACTTAGCATTTCTGGTAGATAACTAGGATCGTGAGCTAAATCAGCATCCATTGCGCCCAATAATTCCCCTGTTGCTTTTTCGTAGCCAGCCACCATCGCAGAAGCAAGCCCACGTTCGTTGTTGCGTTCAATTAAAATAATTTCTGGAATGTTAGCTTGTAGTTCTTTAATTAAGGGTCTTGTTTTATCTTTGCTGTTGTCGTCTACAATAATTATTTCGTGTGAAGTATTTATAGAATTTAAAACAGTATGTACTTTGTTTATTAAAGTAACGATATTTCCTTCTTCGTTATATGTTGGAATTATTATTGATAGTTTGGGCATATTTTTTTAAACTTGCGATGACCCAATATTGAAGATTTTTGTATTTTTGGTCATCGCAAGTTTTTATATTAAAATCTAAAATTAATATTTAGCCATCCGATGACCGTAAGATAATTACATTAATATTTTGGTCATCGGATGGCAGGTTCGCAATTTCTAATTATTAAATTTGCCGCCTTTTCCCCAGACTCAAGTGCGCTACCCGTGGATGTAATTGTGGGATAGGTTAAATAATTACCCGCAAAATATATATTTTTAATATTACATTGAATTTGAGGATTTTCGTAGCCGTTCAAAAATTTTGGAGAATAATTTTTAATTAGAGTGAGATGATGCCAGATAGATTTCAACCTAAAACCAAATATTTTTTCGAAATCTCTGCTATATATTTCTAATAATTCGTCTGCGGATTTATAGCGTAAATATTCTGAACCCTTAGAAAGGGTAGTAAAAAAGTTTATCACCGTGCCATTTTTTACTCCAATTGTACTATTAAGCGAAGAAAGCATAAAAATCCCGCCAAAAGAATAGCGTGGTTTTAAACAACTTAAAAGATAAAGTTCGCGCGGTAATTTTTGCTCGGTTTCTAAAATTAAAGAAAGCGCATCTAAATACCCTATTTTTTGTAGTTGGTCGTTAAAAATAATACCAGCATCTGGAGTGCTAGAAACTAACTTTAAAAATACATGGGGTGGCGTAGTATTTATTAAAATATCGCCAGCAATATTTATGACAGACGTAGACTTATAGTCTAAACTCTCAAATTTGTTATCGGCTATATTTATTTTTTCTACTCGAGCATCAGTTAAAATTATTCCGCCTAATTCGCGGACTTTTTCTGCTAGTTTTTCGTTTAAAATTTTCGTCCAATCTGTGCCAGGAATAAATCCAAGCGGTTTAGAAAATTCTTGATAGTGCAGGCGACTGCCAAGCCAGTTAGCGCTAAGATTTGAAGAAGGGAGCCCATATTTAATGTCCATGAGAGGATCGAAAACAGTTTTTCTTACTGTTTCGCCAGCTATTTTATCTAACCAATTTTCGGCATTTCCTAAATCTTTATTCCAGTTTCTTTTTATAAAACAGTAAGCCATTAAAATCACAAAACGAATTTTAGCCCATAAATTCATAGGGAATTTTAAAAATTCAATCGGATTTTCTAAATTAAAAATTTTATTATTGATCGCAAAAAGAACTTTACCTTTTTTCCAAACAACGCTTCTATATATATCTAATTTTTTAAGCATTGCTAAGAGTGGCTTATCTTGCGAAAGAATATGGTGATAGCCAAGAGGGAAGTGCTTATTTTGAATAGTAAAGTGTCCGGCGAGCCCGCCCACTTCTTTTTGCGCTTCTAATATAGTGCACGCAAAACCAGCTTCTAAAAGCTTGATTGCGGCGCCTAACCCCGCCATTCCCGCGCCGATAATTATCACTTTTGATTTTGCCATAGTTCGGATTGCCATCCGATGACCAAAATATTGAAGCAGGCCTGCCTGCCGGTAGGCGGGTTGTCTGCGGTCATCGGATATCAAGATATTTAGTTTATTTCTGTAGTTTTTATAATACAGCAAGCTACTTTTGCTGCCTATTGACAGAATCGTATATAGTATGTCATAATAGCACCGATGACGCTTGAGGAGGGTTTTAACTCTTGCATCAGATTTTGAAAAGCCCTTGTTGTTATGTTTGTTTTTTGTATAAAGGAGGTTGTGGCGTAAAGCAGTCTTACAAACTGCAATCTGGCTCGCCACCAGAACAAGAATACCCAGAGTCGATGCTAACGCGTCGGCTCTTATTTTTTACTCTTGACTTCGCCTTTTTAACATTAGCATCAAATTTATGTATTATATTTATCTCTTAGCTCTAAGCCATCCGATGACCTAAATATTTAGCTAAATATTAAGAATTAATTTTTAAGAAATTAATATTTTGCTCTTCCGATGACAAAAACACATACTTGCCTTAATATTTGAGTCATCGGAAGAGCAGGACCGAGGTGTTGCACTTACTTGTTGAATAGTACAAAGCATTGACACCCCTCAATAATTATATTAAGGTAGAAGATGCTTGTTAGGTAAGCTGATTTGTATTCAGCTACGCTAATTAGTCTTATTGGATTGCTACAGAGAGGAGATATCCTATGGATGCCGATGATAGAAATGCCGGTATCGTATTAGCTAAAAAGCATGGATTAATTAAAACTGTGGAAGTTATTAAAAGTGGAAAATGTTATCAAGATATCTTTGCTCAAGCCCTTAAGGAATCAACCCCCTCCAAGATCATTAAAATGTTAGTTGAAAGCAAAAATTCCATGTGGGCTTATTACTTCGCTCACGATTGTAGTCCCACCGCAGAACAAAAGAATCAGATCTTTAATTTGATTGTTGAA
>CAYIVT010000017.1:3299-13633 GCA_964366955.1 uncultured Candidatus Saccharibacteria bacterium
CCCACCGCAGAACAAAAGAATCAGATCTTTAATTTGATTGTTGAAAATAAAGATTCCGAGTGGGCTTATTACTTCGCTCACGATTGTAGTCCCACCGCAAAACAAAAGAATCAGATCTTTAATTTGATTGTTGAAAATAAAGATTACAAGCGGGCTTATTACTTCGCTCGCGATTGTAGTCCCACCGCAGAACAAAAGAATCAGATCTTTAATTTGATTGTTGAAAATAAAGATTACAAGCGGGCTTATTACTTCGCTCGCGATTGTAGTCCCACCGCAGAACAAAAAGTATTGTTAGATGCTATTAAATAACTTGTTATACACACTTCTCTTCCTCCATACCATACCATCCCTACCATAAGGGATGGTATTTAATTTTATTAAGAGATCGTAAATTAATATGAATCAATAATTTATTCCCTAATTAGTTTTTCATCCCCAATATTATCGACATCGCAGGACGATAATATTGGGGATTTGTTGAGCCTAGGGTGCTTACAAATTTGATGCTCAAGATCGCGAATGTAAACTAAAACAATTCGGTAAAGTTTATAGTCGGTTGAATTTTAGAATTAAAGATATCTTGCAATGTTAAAAAGGTGCGGGGTTGACAGAAAGTCAACTGCTCGTGTAGAATAAAATCTATCTGTTAGTAAACTATATTAATAATTATAAATTTAAATAATAAATAAAAACTATGGCAGAAAAAGAAAAATTTGCAAGAACAAAGCCACACGTTAATGTTGGCACAATTGGGCACATTGATCATGGCAAAACATCTTTGAGCGCGGCTTTAACCCATGTCTTGTCTTTAAAGGGTTTGGCTAAAGAAAAAGCTTATGCTGATATTGCTAAGGGCGGTGTTGTTCGCGACGAAACAAAAATTTTAACAGTTGCAGTTTCTCACTTAGAATATGAAAGCGAAAAGCGACACTATGCACACATTGATTGTCCCGGACATGCAGACTATATTAAGAATATGATTACTGGCGCCGCTCAAATGGATGGCGCGATTTTGGTTGTGTCTGCCGTAGACGGCCCTATGCCTCAAACCAGAGAACATATTTTGCTAGCTCGTCAGGTTGGTGTGCCAGCAATTGTCGTTTTCTTAAACAAAGTTGATTTAGTAGATGATAAAGAAATGGTTGATTTAGTAGAAGCTGAAATTCGTGAGCTTTTGAAAAAATATGAATTCCCTGGCGATACCACCCCAGTTATTCGTGGTTCGGCTAGTCAGGCTTTAGCTTGTAAGTCGGTTGATGATGCAGGCGCTAAACCAATATTGGAATTAGTAAAAGCATTAGATGAATATATCCCAGAACCAGTTCGCGATATCAACAAGCCATTTCTTATGGCCGTAGAAGATATTTTTTCTATTGAAGGTCGTGGAACAGTTGTTACTGGTAAGATTGAACGTGGAATAGTTAAACTTAACGAAGAAATAGAAATTGTTGGTTTAAAGCCAAACCAAAAAACTGTTGTGACTGGCGTTGAAATGTTTAATAAGTTAATGGATGAAGGACGAGCTGGTGATAACGTTGGATTGTTGCTTCGTGGTTTAAAGAAAGAAGATGTTGAACGCGGTCAAGTTTTAGCTAAACCAAACTCCATAACTCCTCATACAGAATTTGAAGCCGAAGTTTATGTGTTATCTAAAGAAGAAGGTGGTCGTCATACGCCATTCTTTAAGGGATATAAACCACAATTTTATATTCGAACAACCGATGTTACTGGTGAAGTAATTTTGGGGGAGGGTATGGAAATGGTTATGCCTGGCGATACTGTGAAAATTAACGTTAAGCTTATTGCCCCTGTTGCCCTTGAAGAAAAGCAAAGATTTGCTATCCGTGAAGGAGGTAAGACTGTTGGCGCTGGCGTAGTTGTAAAAATAACTAAATAATTAGCATGGCTAAAAAAGAAATAGAAAAAATAGAAAAGTTACGTTTGCGTATTAAGGCTTACGATCATAAATTGATCGATAATTCTTGCAGGCAGATTGTTGATGCCGCAAAACGCCATGATGCTAATTTAGTTGGGCCAGTGCCACTGCCAACAGAAATGCATAAATATACTGTTAATCGCTCTACTTTTGTGCATAAAAATGCTCGTGAACAGTTTGAGATGCGTGTTCATAAGCGCTTGATTGATATTTTAAATCCGACATCTCAGATTATTCAATCTCTCTCGTCTCTTAATATGCCAGCAGGGGTTGATATTGAAATTAAAATGGTGTAGGATGGTTAATACACCTGACTACAGAAAACGTCTGAGGGTAAAATCCTCGGATGTTTTTTGTGAATAACATGATAGCGTTATAAAATTCTTTTGCATACCTACTATATTTTCATGACCAACCAAGTCTTATGTCACAAAAATACAGTAGGTATGCAAAAGAATATAGGTTTATTGATTATTCTCTTATGAAAATAAAAGGTAAAAAACTTAAAATGACTCAAATTTGGAAAGAGGAAAAGCTTATTCCTGTTTCTTTGATTCAACTTAATTCTGAAGCTCCTATGGAAGAATTGAAAGTGGGAGATTTGGTTAAAGTTTCTGGAATAACAAAAGGACGTGGCACAGCCGGCGTTGTTAAGCGTCACGGTTTTCATGGCGGTCCACAAACTCATGGTCAAAAAAATCGTTTGCGTCATCCGGGTTCTATTGGTAACACTTCTCCTCAAAGAATTATTCCTGGTAGACATATGGCTGGCCACATGGGGACAACTCGTCAAACAACGCTCAATTTATTGGTTGTGGATATTGATAATGAAAAGAAAATTGTCATGATTAAGGGTGCTGTTCCTGGATATAACAAAAGAAGTGTTTTGGAAATAGTAAAAATTTAATTTTTTATGAAAGCTCCATTATACAATTTAGTAGGTAAAGAAGTTGGCGAAGTTGAGTTAAGCGACGCAGTTTTTAATCGTGAGTGGAATGGTGATCTTGTGCAACAAATATTAGTTGCGCAATTAGCCAATAAACGTTTGCCTTGGGCTCATGCTAAGGGTCGCGCTGAAGTTTCTGGTGGAGGTAAAAAGCCATGGAAACAAAAACATACTGGGCGCGCTAGGCATGGGTCTATTCGTTCTCCGATATGGAAAGGTGGCGGTGTTTCTCATGGTCCTGTTAAAACTCGTTCATATGCTCTTAAAGTTAACAAGAAAATGTTTATCGCTGCTTTAGCCAGCGCGCTTTCTAAGCGCTTGAAAGATGGAGATTTAAAGATAGTTGATCAATTGCCAACAGATTCTAAAACAAAAGCATTGGCTTTGGCTATTAAAGTTTTATTGCCTCAAATGAATGGATTAATTGTTCCATCTATTGCCAATAAAAATATTTTAAGATCTTCGGCTAACATTAAAAATATAAAAAGTGAAGCTGCTTCCTCGTTGAATGTTTATGATGTTATTAAATATAATACAGTTTTAATTGAAAAAGATGCTGTTGCTAAAATTGATGAAATGATGCTAAAATAGATTAATCTAACAGATCATGAATAAATTTTTAATTAAAAATCCAGTGGTTTCTGAAAAGTCTACTAACGGAGCTTTAATGGGAAAGTATACTTTTTTAGTTGAAAATAAAGCCACTTCTTCTGAGATTAAAAAAATAGTGGAAAAATTGCACAATGTTCATGTAATTAAATCTAATGTTATTAATGCTAGACCTAAACCAAAAAGATTTGGTCAGCACGTTGGTTCGCGTCCTGGATTTAAAAAAATTATTGTAACGCTTAGGAAAGGAGAAAAATTAGATGTTTTACCAAGTTAAAATTATGAAATCTTATAGCCCAACAACGCCATCAAGGCGACATATGACAACAGTAGATTATTCCATGCTTACAACTAGTACGCCTTTTAAAGCTTTAACAACTAGATTAAAAACTCATGCAGGGCGTAATAACAAAGGTAGAATTACTGTGCGTCATCAGGGCTCTGGTAATAAAAAGCGTTTTAGAGAAATTGATTTTATGCAAGAAAAAATTAATATTCCATTTCGTGTAGAAACTATTGAATATGATCCATATAGAACAGCATTTATCGCGTTAGTTGTTTATAAAGACGGTGAGCGTCGCTATGTATTAGCTCCTAAAGATTTAAAAAAAGATGATGAGCTTATAGTAGCGGAGTCCGCGCCTTTAAAAATCGGTAATCGATTAATGCTTAAAAATATCCCAGTTGGTACAAGTGTATATAGCATAGAGATGCGTCCGGGGAATGGTGGTAAGTTGGCTAGAAGTGCTGGTGGCTATGCTGAAATTTTAGCTCAAGATGCTGGGTATACCGACATTAAACTTGGATCAAAAGAAATTAGACGTATTCCTTGGAGTGGCTACGCTTCTATTGGACAGGTTTCTAATGAAGATTGGAATTTGGTGAATATTGGTAAAGCTGGTCGTAGTAGATGGTTGGGCATTAGGCCAACGGTGCGTGGTTCGGTTATGAACCCGATGGACCATCCTTATGGCGGCGGTGAAGGCAGGCAGCCACGAGGTACTAAACGTCCAAAAACTAAGTGGGGTAAAGTTACTGGTGGTAGAAAAACACGTAAACCAAAGAAATGGTCAACCCAATTTATATTGCAACGTCGTCCAAAGGTAAGATAAAAAATTTCTATGTCACGAAGCTCACACAAGGGTCCATATGTAGATCCAAAACTATTAAAAAAGATTTCTAAGTCAAAACCAGGTGATCATGTGGTTATTAAAACTTGGTCACGAGATTCTGAAATAGCTCCAGAAATGGTAGGGTATACTTTTGGCGTTCATAATGGCAATAAATTTATAGAAGTTAACATTAAAGAAGAAATGATCGGTCATAGACTTGGAGAGTTTTCTTTAACTCGCAAATTTGTAAAACATGGAGGTAAAATGCAGCGTGAATTAGAGGCATCTGCTGCTCGCACTGAAGCTGAAAAATCCGCAGCTCAAAAAGTAGCTGCGCCAGCTAAAAAATAATATCTATGACACAAGCTATTGCAAAATTAAATTATCTTAAAATGTCTCCTCGTAAAGTTAGGCTAATTGCTTCGCTTATTAGGGGTATGTCTATTTTTGATGCAGAGGCTCAGCTTTTTAATCAAAATCGTCGGGCTGCCGAGCCACTTTTGAAATTGCTACGTTCTTGTATAGCCAATGCTAAAAATGCTAAAATGGATGAATCACGTTTATTTGTTTCTAAAATAACTGTAGATCAAGGTCCTGTTATGAAGAGATTTTTGCCACGAGCTCAAGGTAGGGCCACTCCTATTTTAAAAAAGATGAGTCATGTAGTGATTAGCCTAGAAGAAGGGAATAAAGTTTATCTCAAAAAGTTCACTCTTCTTAAGCAAGAAAAGTCTAAAAAAGAAGAAAAGAAAAAGGTTGTCTCAAAAAAACCAAAAGAGACAGATAAATCATCTGATATAGCTTTAAAGAGTAGTAAACCAGAAAGAAGCGGATTTTTAAAAAGAATATTTAATAGAAAGAGCGTTTAGAATATTTACTATGGGAAATAAAATACATCCAACATCATTGCGAATGGGTATCGTAGAAAACTGGAGAGCTAGGTGGTTTCCAAGGCATTCTTTTCGTGATTTGCTTTGGGAAGATGAAACTATTCGTAAAGTTATTAAAAATAAAATTAGTTTAGCGGGTATTGCTAGTTTAGAAATTGAACGTACTGCTAATGCTGTTAAAATTTATATTAAAGCAGCTAGGCCAGGTTTAATTATTGGTAGAGGTGGTTCTGGCATAGGTGACTTAACTAAAGCAATTGAAAGCGCTCTTTTGAAGTTGTATAAAAAAGAAAAAATTCCACAAAAGAAAATCACTTTAAATTTAAATGTTGAAGAATTGAAACGTTCTGAAATTTCTAGCGCCAATATAGCTCAAAACGTAGCTTGGGATTTAGAAAAACGTTTACCTTCTCGCAGGGTTATGAAAAAAGCTATTGAAAATACAATGCAGAGTCGTGATGTGCAGGGTGTCAAAATTAGGCTTTCTGGGCGTATTGATGGAGCTGAAATTGCTAGGCGCGAATGGTTGGCTAAAGGCAAATTGCCACTTCAAACGTTGCGCGCCAACATTGACTATGCTGAAAGTACAGCATTTACAACTTATGGCACTGTTGGTGTCAAAGTGTGGGTTTATAAAGGAGAAGTTGCTAAGAAGATATAAAAAATAACTTATGCTTTTACCAAAAAAAGTAAAACACAGAAAATGGCAAAGAGGCCGAAATAAGGCTCGCAAAGTAGAAACTCGCGGGCTAACTTTGGCTTATGGCAATTTTGGTTTAAAAGCTTTAACTCGAGGGTGGATTAATTCGCGTCAAATTGAATCTGCACGTCGCACAATTTCTAATCATATTAAACGTGAAGGAAAGGTTTGGATTAGAATTTTTCCAGATAAGCCCATCACGCAACATCCACCAGAGGTGACTATGGGTGGAGGTAAGGGGTCAGTTGATCATTATGTTTTTCCTGTGCGACCAGGAAGAATATTATTTGAAATGGATGGAGTGCCAAAAAATATTGCAGCAGAAGCTTTGCGTTTAGCGGGTTTTAAATTGCCAGTTAGAACGAGAATCGTAGAAAAAGCTGCCCTATAGACTAAGTTCAAAAAATAGATTAGAATATATTTTTAACGCGATGAACAAAAAAGAATTTGAAACAATAAGTCAAAAATCAGATGTTGAACTTGAAAAAATGGCAATAGAATTTCGAGATAAGCTTTGGGTTCTAAAAAAAGACTTAGAGATGGGTAAGGTTAAAAATATTAGAGAAATTAAACATACCAGAAAAGATATCGCGCGCGTGCTAACTGTTTTAAATTCTAAAAAGGATTTATTAAGAAATAAGAGTTAATTTTATGGAAATTAAACAACACAGACAATTAGAGGGCGTAGTGGTTGGTGATAAAATGGCAAAAACCGTTGTAGTTGCAGTTACTCAAATTAAAATGCATCCAAAGTATTTAAAGCAATATAAAGTTACTAAAAAATTTAAAGCTCATGATGAAAATAAAGAATTTCATGTAGGCGATAAAATTTCTATAGTTGCATCTAGACCACTTTCTAAAACAAAAAGATGGACAGTGGTAGCTAAAGTTTAATGTATTAATATGTTACAAGAACGAGCAATAATTAAAGTAGCAGACAATACTGGCGCTAAAATAGTGCGTTGTTTTCGCGTGCTTGGCGGAAGCCGTAAGCGCTATGCTCATTTGGGAGATATTGTTATTGCCTCTGTGCAGGTTGCTGAGCCGCGCACTCGTAATAAATTAGTAAAAAAGAAAGATATTGTTAAGGGTGTAGTTGTGCGAGTTAGGAATACAACTAAACGATCCGATGGTAGTTACATTCGTTTTGATGACAATGCGGTTGTATTAATAGATGAAAAAGAGAAACCAAGAGGAACTCGAGTATTTGGTCCTATTCCTAAAGAAATAAAAGAAAAAGGTTTTGAAGAAATTACACAGATGGCAGAAGAAATAGTGTAGTTAGAATTATAAATAATATGAAATTGCATAAAGGCGATAAAATTCAAGTTATTACGGGGAAAAATCGTGGTAAAACCGGAAAACTTTTGTCGTCTTTAACGGAAAGAAATTTAGTAATTGTAGAGGGGATTAATTTATATAAAAAACATAAAAAAGGCAAAAAACAAGGTGAAAAAGGAGAGACTGTTTTAGTGCCTAGACCAATCAATGCTTCCAATGTGATGCTTTTATGCGCTTCTTGTGGAAGGCCGACTCGTGTTGGTTTTCGGGTTGAGGGAGATAAAAAAAACAGGTTTTGTAAAAAATGTGGAGCTTCGGTTTAATATTTATGAATAAAAATCAATTAGAAAAAGTTGTTGTTAATGCCGGAATAGGCAGACTTTCTCAGTCTGCTGGTTTTACTGATAAAATTTTGCCAGAGCTAGAAACAGAATTTGCTTCTTTCACTGGACAAAAACCAGTATTAAAGACAGCTAAAAAATCTATTGCTGGTTTTAAGATTAGAGAGGGCAATGTTGTTGGAATTATGACTACTTTGCGAGGAGCGCGTATGATGAGTTTTATCAATAAATTAGTTCATATTGCTTTGCCGCGTGTTCGAGATTTTCGAGGTATACCATTGAAAAACGTAGATAAGAATGGTAATCTAACTATTGGCATAAAAGAGCATATTGTTTTTCCAGAGGTGAGTGCTGAAGTTTCAAAATTAAATTTTGGTTTACAAGCTACAATAGTGCCAAAAGTTAGGGGTCGGGAAAAAGCTTTAGAAATTTATAAATTAATCGGCATTCCTTTTAGTAAATAGATATGGCTAAAACATCTGTTGTCGCAAGATCAAAAAAGAAACCTAAATTTATGACTCGTAAAGTGAGACGATGTTTTCGTTGTGGGCGTAAGCATGGATTTATGAGATTGTTCGGAATTTGTAGAATTTGTTTTAGAGAAATGGCTAGTCGTGGTCAAATTCCGGGAGTTAAAAAGGCAAGTTGGTAAAAATTTATGTATATAGATTTACTTACAAGAATTAAAAATGCTCAATCTGCTAAGCTGCAAGGCTTAAAAGTCCCATTTTCTCGTATGGATTTTGAGATAGCTGAATTATTAGTTAAGCATAAATTAGTTGAATCAGTAGAAAAACGAGGTCGCACCCCAAAGCGTATTTTAGATATTAAACTGCGTTATGTTGATGGGCAGGGAGTAATTTCTGGAATTGAATTTTTATCTAAGCCATCGCGTAGACTTTATTCTGCTTATCAAGATTTGCAACCAGTATTGCAGGGGTATGGTCTTTTGGTTCTCTCAACTTCTAAGGGTATTATGGTAGGCAAAGATGCGCGTAGAGAAAAAGTTGGTGGAGTAAAGTTATTTAAAATTTGGTAAGTAATTTTATTATTATGAGTAAAATAGGTAAACAAATTATAAATATCCCTGAAGGTGTTGACGTTAAAACAGTAGACCAAACTCTAGTAGTTAAGGGTAAATTGGGTTCTATTACTTTGCCTATTTTAAAATATATTACCGTGAAAATTAATGGATCTGTTTTGTCTTGCGAAGCGAAGGAAACTAATAATAAACAAGCTAGAGCTAATTGGGGCACTATGCGATCTTTAACTGCTAACGCCATTAAAGGAGTTAGCCTTGGTTATGAAGAAATATTAGAATTTGAAGGCATTGGTTTTAAGGTTAACATGGAAGGTAAAAATCTTTCATTGACTATGGGCTATTCTCACCCAATGAAGTTTGTTACTCCAGTAGGCGTAACCATTGTTTTGGAAAAAAATACTATTAAAATTAGCGGTTTTGATAAGCAAGTGGTTGGTGAAGCTGCTGCTAAAATTAGATCTTTACGAAAACCTGAACCATATAAAGGAACGGGCATTAGATATAAAGGTGAAGTGATCAAGCGTAAAACTGGTAAAAAAGTTGCTGGCGCTGGAACGACTGCTTAAAATGTGGATAACATAATATGAAAAAAATATTAAAGCAAAATCTAAATAGAACGCTTAGAAAAGCCAGGTCTCGTGCTAAGTTTTTTGGCACTGCAGAGCGACCACGTTTATCTATTTTTAGAAGTAATAAATTTATTTATGCTCAATTGATTAATGATGTTTTAGGCAAAACCATTGCTAGCATTTCTACTTTATCTAGCAAGAATCAAAAAAAGAGTGAAGCTGCTAAAATGGCTGGCGTTAATCTTGGAGAAATAGCTAAGAAATTAGGCATAGAAAAAGTTGTTTTTCATAAAGGTGCTTATAAATATCATGGTCGTGTAGCTGCTGTAGCAGAAGGGGCGAGAGAAGCCGGTCTTAAATTTTAAATATTATGGAGGAAATAAAAAATCAACAAAATAATAATTCTAGACAGCAACATTCACGTAATTCTAGAAATCCTAGGTTTATGGAAAAAAGAGTAGAAGAATTTCAGGAAAAAACATTGGATGTTAGGCGTGTTACGCGTGTTGTTGCTGGCGGAAAACGTTTTCGTTTTCGCGTTACTTTGGTTTTGGGAGATATGAAGGGGCGCGTTGGCGTTGGCATTGCAAAAGGCTTAGATGTTGCTGCTTCTATCGCTAAGGCAAAAGTAGCTGCTAAGAAAAATATTTTCACAGTGCCATTAAAAGGTGGAACAATTCCTCATGAAGTTGAGGCTAAGTTTAGCGCAGCTCGTATTAGATTAAAGCCAGCAGTTGAAGGACATGGTATGCGAGCAGGAGGCGCGGCTCGTATTGTTCTTTCTTTGGCGGGCGTTAAAGATGTTGTTGCTAAAACTTTAGGGCGCACTCCAAATAAGCTAACGAACGCTTTAGCTACGGTTGAGGCACTTAAAAAATTAAAGACTTCTAAACTTTTTTAATATG
>CAYIVT010000018.1:0-13421 GCA_964366955.1 uncultured Candidatus Saccharibacteria bacterium
CTCGCAGTATTTTTTAAATAACGCTGAAGTTCGCTTAAAAGACATAGCTAATTTTTTTTCGGGCGCGCGTTTAGGTACTCGTGGTTTAACTATTATAAATCAGGGCAATAGCGATCTTTTTGTGCGAGCTAACGCAGTTGAACGCAGAGAAATGGTTGAAGAAATATTAGGCTTAAAACAATTTCAGTTAAGGCGTCACGAAGCAGATTTAAAATTAAAAAATACAAAAATTAATTTAGAAAAAGTTCAAGCTATGGTTGATGAGCTTTTGCCTAGATTGCGCTTGCTTCGCAGGCAAGCCGTTAAGTGGGCAGAAGCATCAAATATAGAAATAGAGCTTAAAACATTAGAGAACGATTATTTTTCTTTTAAACTTCATGAGCTAGACGGCGATTTTAAAGAGCTTGTTCCTGTAGCTAGGAAACTAGAAAATGAAATTGCGGTTGCGTTAAAAGAATTACACGACATTCAAAATAATCTCACAATAGTTACGCAATCTAAACCAGTAGAACATGCTTCATTAATCAAAAATAAAAAAAGAAGCCAAGAAATTTTAGAGCGTCGTGCTAATATTGAGCGTGAATTGGGCAGGCTAGAGGCAAAGCAGGAGTTTCTTTTGTCTGCCCCAAAATCAGGAGCAAATGAAGCAGAGCTTATGCGAGGTTTTAGGGATTTAAGGAGTGTTTTAAAGGAGGCGATTATAGAAAGTGATTTTGAAAATATAAAGAAAATTTTAAGTAATTCCATTTTAAAAATAGATGAACTTTTAGATGGTAAAAAAGTAGATACTTCTTATATCAAGGAAGAAATTGATCAAGCTAAAGACGTGTTGATTGCTGAGCTTTCTAAGCTTAGCGAAGAATTGGCAGATATTGATCACGTTAATGTTGAAATAGCTAGAGGCTTAGAAGAATTTAATAAAATTTTTAGAAAAACTTTTGAGGAAGTAGAGCGTAAAAAAGATGCAATAAATAAATTAGAAAATCATAGAAATAAATTACATTTTGAGGAAGAGCGTATTTTAACGCGCAAACAAGATTTAGTGGCGCAACTTAGGCAAATTGGGCGCAACTTAGATGAATTTGAAAAGATTGATTTTCCCTCCTTCGGAAGATCTGTCTTTGACGGAGATTTTTTTGGCGCAGAAAAGAAAATGTTAAAATTGCGAGGTGATTTGGCGGCTATTGGCGCCATTGATGAGGGATTGCTTAAAGAAGCTAAAGAAGCCGAAGAAAGGTTTACTTTTTTGTCTAGTCAAATGGAAGATTTAACAAAAGCCAGCATTGATTTAGAGGGACTCGTTAAAGATTTGGGAGTAAAAATTAAAAATGATTTCAGTGAGGCACTCAATGGATTAAATGAACATTTTGATAAATATTTTAAATTAATGTTTGGTGGCGGGAAGGCTAAGCTTGTAGTTGCAAAAATAGAAGCAGCAACATTAGAAGAAGAAATTGTCGAGGAGGATGTTTCTGGTTTGGATATAGAAATTTCTCTTCCTAAAAAAGGAATAAAAAATTTAGAAACTCTTTCTGGAGGAGAAAAAAGTTTAGTTTCTATTGCTGCTCTTTTTGCGCTAACAACCGTTAGCCCCCCGCCATTTCTAGTTTTAGACGAAGTTGATGCTGCTTTAGACGAAGCTAATACGCGTTGTTTTGCTAGCTTAATTAAAGAATTTTCAAAAACTACACAATTTGTAGTTGTTACGCATAATCGTGTAACAATGGAGGTGGCGGATGTTCTTTATGGCGTTACTATTGGCGCAGACGGTGTGTCTAAGCTTTTGTCTGTGAAGTTGACCCCGCATCTTTAGTAGATTGGCAAATTCAAAATTTAGAAGAGTATACCATCTAATAAAGGTGCGGGGTTGACATAGAAAATTTAAAGGAGTACAATTTAACATATTATGTTAATGCTAAAATTACAACGAATTGGCAAGAAACATCAAGGAGCATTCCGTTTAGTTGTTGGCGAAAAGCGCACTAAGCTTAACGGTAAACAGCTTGAAGATTTGGGTTGGTTTAATCCGCTTTCTTCTAAGATGGAATTTAAAAAAGAACGCATTCTTCATTGGCTTAAAATTGGTGCTGGCAAAACTGATACTGTGCATAATTTATTAGTTACAGCAGGTATTTTAAGTGATAAAAAAATTGCAGCACATAAACAACCAAAGAAAAAAGAAGATGCTACTAAACCAGAAGAAGTTAAAAAGGTCGCTTAACGATTAGAAAGAAAAGAAAATATTATGGCTATGGAACCAGATCAGCAGTTTTTGGAGTATGTAGTTAAATCTATAGTTGATCATCCAGATGATGTTAAAATAGAACGCAGAGTTGATGAAATGGGCGTGCTTTTATCTTTGCGAGTGCATTTGCAAGATATGGGCCAAGTAGTTGGTCGTCAAGGCGCAACCGCTAAATCAATTCGTTCTTTGCTTCGTATTGTTGGCATTAAAAATAATGCGCGTGTTAATTTGAAAATTGAGGAACCAGAAGGTTCTACAAGAGGGATGAATGCACCAATGCAAAGCGCTGAGATGTAGTTGATAATAAAAACCGCCTTATGGCGGTTTTTATGTTTGACTTATTATAACTAAGCATGTTAAGATAGACAAAGTTATGAATGTCAGTTTTTTGACAATTTTTTAGGAGAAAAGACGTGGGCAAATGTTTTTTTTGCAAAGATGGCAGCTGTGAAGAATGTTTAGCTTCTTTTAATTCAAAGACAAGGGAGGTGCTTGTGAGCAGTAGTGTTAACTTCAAAGAGGGAGATCTAGCTTCGTTGATGAGAGAATATACTGAAGTATCGGTGCAGCTTGCCAATCTTAAAAGTGAATTTGCTAACTATAAGCGCGAAGTTGATTTGCGAGAATACGATACTTATCATCGTAGAATTTCTGATTTGGAAAGTGAAAATGTTAATCTGCGTTTAAATCAAGCTCCTAAGTTGGCTGATCAGGTGGCTATGTATCAGTCTACATGTCAAATGCTTGAAAAAAACGTGGCAAGTTTCAGAAAAGACCTAGTTCTTGCGAACGGCGAACTTACGAACAAAAATCTTCAATTAGCTTATTATGCAAAAGAAATTGTTAAACTCAAGCATAATTTAGCAGTTTTGAAAGGTGAACAGCCTTCACTTATTACGCGAGTTATTGCACTGCTTAAAAGTATAGTTGGATATAATTTAGTTGGGGATTTGTTTAGAGGCATAAAAGTTACTATTCTTTTCATTCTTTCTTGCTGCTGGTTCGCTTTTACGTTACCGACAAGTTGGATGAGGATGTATAGAAAAGCGAATTTAGATTGCGTAAATGATTCTGGATCCAAGTTTTTCATGGAGAATTGTGCGTTGGCAGCAGTTCTTATTATTTTGTTACTTTCCAATCATGTTGGTAAAATTTCTCTCGCTACTTGGTTGCCGAACATTGTTCAATGTTGTGGTTTGCAGTTGTCGCCATATCTTAATTTTACGCAAAAATTATGGCTGGTTAGTCATTTCGGAGTAGTTGTTAGTAGTATTTATTGGTTATTTGCGATTACTAATGGCTTGAGTTTAATCATTGAAATTGGACGGGCCACGAAGAAGAATTCCATATAGTTTGTTTCAAACTCCCATTCCATGCATAATGCATAGAATGGGAGTTTTTTGTTTTATTGCGCATCAGTTTGCTATTATAAAATATGCACGAGCATGCTCTTCCGATGACCCAAATATTGAGGCAAGTTGCAAGTGGTCATCGGAAGAGCTGAATATTGAATTTTTTAAATTAGTCTCTCCATATTTAGCCATCCGATGACCTGAAGACAAAAATTCTTAATATTTTGGTCATCGGATGGCTGGGAGCTAAGAAATGAAAATTGTTAAAAAGTGTTGCAGTGGTTTGCTATTATAAAATATGCATGTTATAATATAGACCATGAAACGTTTTGATATTCTTACAATTTTCCCTAATATTTTGGAGTCTTATTTTAAGGAATCTATTTTAAAGCGCGCTGTTTTTAAGCGGTTGATTAAAATTGTAACGCATAATTTGCGAGATTTTTCTCAAGATAAACATAAAAAAGTAGATGACACTCCTTATGGTGGTGGGCCGGGGATGGTTTTGCAAATTGAACCGATTAGTAAAGCGGTTCAATTTGCAAAATTAAAATGCAAAAATAAAAATGTAAAATGCAGGAGTAGGATTATTTTATTTTCTACGCGTGGGAAAAAGTTCGATGCCGAAACAGCCAAGCGTTTAGTTAAATACGATCAACTTATTTTTATTTGTGGACGTTATGAGGGTGTGGATGAACGAGTTGCGGAATATATCGCAGATGAAGAAATTTCGATTGGCGATTTTATTCTTTCTGGTGGGGAGTTGCCTGCTGCAATTGTAGTTGAATCTGTTGCTCGTTTTATTCCAGGAGTTTTAGGGAAATACGAATCTTTAGAAGAAGTGAAAGGAAGTTACTCTGTGTATACTAAGCCCGAAGTTTTTGTAACAAAAGGAAAAAAGAAGTTAACAGTTCCTAAGGTTCTTGTTGGAGGGGACCATAGAAAAATTGATGAGTGGCGTGCTAGACATAGCCATTAGGCTTGCGTCCGTATGTTATAATAATAATATATGGTTTTGCATGAGAAAAATCATCAAAAAATATTTTTGCTAGGATTATTTTTTGTTATATTAGGGTTGTTCATAGCTGGTATATATTATATTCCTGTTGATGCTAGCGTCACTGATAATATTAGTGGTTGGGCTTGGTCATCAACGATTGGTTGGATTAGTTTTAACAATAATGATTCTGGAGCTGGTGGTCCTTCTGGCGGGGTTTACGGAGTTCATGTAGACAATCTAGGTAATATTTCTGGTTATGCATGGGCGCCTAATTTGGGTTGGATTAGTTTTAATGCCGTTGATCTTAGCGGTTGTCCGGGCACTAATGGTAATTTTGATTGTGTTCCTAAAATGAATTTAACAAATGGTGCTATTAGTGGTTGGGCTAGAGCTTGCGCTGGAGTTGTTGGAGGATCTTGTGTCGGTAGCGCGCGAAATGATGGTTGGGATGGTTGGATTAGTTTACGAGGCGATAGCCCCAACTATGGGGTGACTGCTTCTTTAGCTTCGCCCAGAGATTGGAGCGGTTGGGCTTGGGGTGGTGATGTTTTGGGTTGGGTTAGTTTTATGGGAGCTCAATATGGCGTTTCTGGCCCAAGTAGTGTTGTGATGCAATTGCCATTCATAGTTAGCTTAAATGCTAATCCCAATCCTGGTTTTATCGGACAGCCAGTTAATTTTTCGGCAATTGTTGGTGGTGGGGTTTCGCCATATACATATAGCTGGAGTGGCACAGATGGTTTAAGCGGATCGTCTTCTAGTATTAATAAGGCTTATAATAGCATTGGCACTAAAACTGCTAGCGTTACTGTTAAAGATGGAAGTGTTCCTCAAAAAATCGAAACAGTTTCTTTGAATATATTAATTAAAGCTAGTCCTGGATTAATAGAGGTCATCCCATAAGTTATATGAAAAAATTGGAAATTATTATAACTTTATTAGTGATTGTTATTGTGGCTATTCTTCTTGGCGTGCGTTTATTTTCTACAGCAAAAGATAAGTCTTTCAGCAAGCCTATAGATCCTATTCTTAAAAATTTAACAGAAGCAGATAAATTTTATACGTTAAGGCAGTTAAATAAAAGTTCCGCAACTGTTAACGATAGATTAAAAACAGTTAGTGGTTTAACGAGCGATAGTAGTCTTTCGTTAACAGAAAAACAAAAAATATTAAATGCACTCGTCGGTGCTAATAAATGATATTATTAATTAATTATGTTTAAATCAAGATTTATTTTTAATAATTTAGGAGTTATTTTTGGAGTTTTAGCAATATTTTCATTGGTCGCCTATGCTGATTCTTGGAGTGCGCCTACTGCAAATCCACCAGGTAATAATGTGGCAGCTCCTTTAAATGTTAGTGGAAGTGATCAGGTTAAATTGGGTGGTTTAGGGGTTGGGCCTTTAGCTGTTTTTGGAGATATGCTAGTGAGCAATGTTTATAAGCAAGGCGGTGTTGGTAATATTAAAACAGGAATTTCTTTGAATTGTCCCGGGCAAACATTAGGAGACTTAACTGTTTCTGGAGGGATTATTACTGGAGGTGCTTGTGGGGCGGTGAGTGGAAATTTTGGTGGTTTATATTCTATTGATAAAAGCGGTATTAATTGTACAGGTGGTAATTATTCTGGTTCTGCTAATCCTTTAACTGGGGGGTATAGTTGTCCAGCTGGATTTAATGATTATTCGGTGTGTTATCACACATCTCCTGGAGCTGGTCCAAGCATGGAATTACATTTTTGTTCTAAGTAATAAAGATAGGCTTGTTTAAAATTTTTTAGAGGTATATTCTAAAAATAGTTGTGTTTTAGGTTCATTGAAAATTTAAGGGGTTTGGTTATGCTGAATGATTTTTTAGCTATTCTTAGAGATTATTATTTCGGTAGCGTCATTGAGCTTGCAACTATTATTTTTTGGTTATGCGCATTTCTTGTTAGTAATATTTTAATGCGTCATACTAAATCTTCAGTAGCAAAAAAAGTTTTTGCTATTATATTTGCATTTTGTTGTTTCGTGTCTATTTTAGTTTCTAGCATTGGCATTGCTCGTGTTGTTTTGTATCAAAGTTATCATCTTGGGAAGTCTCCGCCGTTAAATGGTGCTGCTTTGGTGGGCAAGTTTAATGTGCGTGTTTATGGAGCTGATGAATTTGAGCTTTCGGTAATTAAGAGTGCTTTGGATTTTCTACCGCAAGGGGTGATTTTGCCTAATTCAATTCGTGTATTTGATAATAGTCATTTTATGACTGCTTTAACATTTCGTGACCGAGAAGAAGGACATGCTCATCATTTTCCAGATGCTAATAATATTTGTTTAAAAAAGGAAAGTGTTTGTTTGACGAATTTGTGGCATGAAATAGATCATATTGATGCAGAGTCTTTATTCACTAATGCTGCAGTTGATTGGTTGCTAATTGCTAGCTATGGGGATAATTTTGTATATGATCTCAGTATTGATATTGATGATGGCAGTTTTCCTAAAAATGGTTTGTGGACAGGATATGGTTCAACTCAATATGGCGAAGATATGGCGGAATGGCGTTCAATGGTCTATTTGTGTTTGTATTTAGGGTGTAATCCACAAGCCAATCCTTTTATGTACGTTAAAGATCGAGATGATTTGCGATATGCACTAAAATTGGGATGGATGCTAGAATGGAAGCGTATTACTAAAGATCAGTATACTAAAATAAAGAAGTTGATGGTTGCTATGGGCTTTAAATTTAAACCTTGACGATGGTCAAGGTTTTTTGATACCCTAGTTATATTAGTCCGTAGACAGTAGGCATTATTTTAAGTCCTACTTAGGCCTATTCGCGTTATTCCTGCCTATCGGCAGGGTAGATGCGATTACTCCTTGCGGCCTATAAAGGTCGTTTTTATTTAAAAATGTTATGTTAACAAAATCACAGAAAAAAAGTCAGGTGGCTTCAAGTGTTGAAGAAATTAAAAAATCGCAAAGTTTGGTGTTTGCTGATTTTACAGGAGTTTCCACTCCAGAGGTACGCATACTAAAATTAGCTTTAAAAACTTTAGGTGCCAAGTTTAAAGTTTATAAAAAGAGTCTTTTAAAAATTGCCATGAAGCAATCTGGCATAACAGTAGATGCGGATAAATTTGATAGTCAGCTAGGCACGGTGTTTGCGCCTAAGTGTATTTATGATGTGGCTGGCACAGTTGCTAAGTTTGCTAAAGATTTACTAAAAAATTCTAAAAAAGAATTTAAAATTTTAGGAGCTTACGATAATCAAGAAAAAAGATTTGTTGATTCGGTTCAGTTTGCAGTAATTGCTAAATTGCCCGCAAGAGAAATTCTTTTGGCGCAAATTGCTATGATGCTTACTATGCCTATTAAAAAAGTTATGGTTGGTTTAAATGGTCGAAAAGAACAATTAGAAAAACAAACATCTTAAAAATATGGATAAATTTCAAGATATATTGTCAAAAATAGAAGGCTTAAATGCCTTAGAGTTAAGTGAGTTAGTTAAAGCCATGGAAGTTAAGTTCGGTATTTCAGCTGCTATGCCAGTTGCAGTTGCAGGCGGCGCAGGCTCTGCTAGCGGTGAACCTGCTGAAGAAAAAACTTCTTGGAAGGTTATGTTAAAAGAAGGTGGAAATCAAAAGATTCAAGTTATTAAAGTTTTACGTGAAGCAACGGGCTTAGGTTTGCAAGAAGCAAAAGCTTTAGTAGACGCAGCTCCTAAAGTTGTTAAAGATGGTTTGAAGAAAGAAGATGCGGAAGATTTGAAAAAGAAATTAGAAACTGCTGGTGGAGTAGCGGAATTGCAATAATAGAATCTAGAATATAGGAAATTACAAAAACAGCTTTGATAGACATCGGAGCTGTTTTTGGTTAGCATAAAAGGTAGTTAATCCGCGCGTTTAGCTCAGTGGTAGAGCGTTGCATTCACATTGCAAAGGCCGCTGGTCCGATCCCAGCAACGCGCACCAAAATCTTTTAAATAAGGATTTTTTTTATACTTATTAACAGTTTTAAGTGTTGTGCAATATAGAGAATATAGGCTATTCTTAAGCTAAGTGGGGAAAAGTGGGGAAATTAAAATAAGATTATGTTCATTGGCGAATACCAACATAACATTGATGTTAAGGGGCGTATGGCTGTGCCTGCTAGATTTCGTACTAAATTGGGTATTGGTGCAATTATTACTCGCGGCTTAGATAAGTGTTTATTTATTTTTTCTGCTAAAGAATGGGATGTACTTGCAAATAAAATAAATTCTTTGCCGCTCTCGCAATCTAATTCTCGGGCTTTCTCACGTTTTATAATGTCTGGTGCAGCAGAAGTTGATTTTGATGCGCAAGGCAGAGTATTAATTCCTGAAAATTTGCGTAATCATGCCAATCTTAATAAAGCAGTTGTTGTAACTGGAGTTTTCAATCGTATTGAGATTTGGGATGAATCTATGTGGAAAGAATATAAAAATAAAACAGAAGGTTCGTCTGAAGAAATTGCAGAAAAGTTAGATGGTTTTGGTATTTAAATTTGAATTATGATTCACAAACCAGTTTTAGCAAAAGAAGTATTAGAAATTTTAAATCCTAAAACAGGAGAGTTTTTTATTGATGGAACGCTGGGTGGTGGTGGGCATGCCAGATTAATTTTGGAAGCACTGGGAAACTCTGGTATTTTTTTAGGAGTTGATCGTGACGCCCTAGCTATAGAAGAATTTAAAAAAAATACTCAATTTAATAAGCCTAAAATTATTTTAGTAAATGATAATTTTTCTTCTTTGCCACAAATTTTAGCAACTGAAAGACTGCCTAGAGCCGATGGTTTAATTTTAGATTTAGGCATCTCCTCTGATCAATTAGAGAGAACTGGTCGTGGTTTTAGTTTTCAAAAAAATGAACCGTTGCTCATGACTTTTGATGATAAGCAAAAGCCAGTGCGTGATATTTTAAATGATGTAGATGAAGATGAGCTTTCTCGCATTATTAAAGAATATTCGGACGAACGCTATAGTCAATCTATTGCTAGAGAGATAAAGAGGAGGTTACCTTTAGCGACAACTTTTGCATTACGAGAAACAATTTTAAGTGCCGTGCCGGCTAATTATGAAAATGGAAGAATTGATCCTGCTACGCGCACTTTTATGGCTTTACGTATTTATGCTAATCAGGAATTTGAAAACTTGAAAAGTATTTTAAGTAGATTGAGTAGTATCGTAAAGCCTGGCGGTAGAATAGCGATTATCACTTTTCATTCTAATGAAGATAGGATTGTCAAAAATGTTTTACGCGATGCTGCTAAACTTGGCAATTTACGGTTGATCAATAAAAAAGTTATCACAGCAGAATATTCTGAAATTAAAATTAATCCTCGGGCTCGTTCAGCTAAGCTGCGTGCGGCTATTATGGCTTCAGAGTCAGAGGCGTTTTTAGATCCAACGCCAGAAGTTTTATTAACTAGTTCTAGCTTTAGAAATTATTCCGGCATTAAACCAGTGACCTTTTCCGCCTTTGGCGGAAACCTAACACACCCCCATGACTATTATAGAACCACAAAAAAGTAATCGTCGCATAAATTTTTTACTAGTAAGCTCACTTTCTTTGTCTTTTGGTGCTGTTTTGTGGAGTGTTTTTGTTTATAATTCAACAGTCAATTTAGCTCGTGAGTCTTCTAGCATAGAAGTGAAGCATAAAGCATCTTTAACATTTAATGCCGAGTTAAAGAATGATTTGTATAGATTATTAGATGCTAAAAATTTAAAAAAGTTAGCTGATCGCGAAGGTTTAAAACAAATTAGTAATCCAGAATATCTTAATGTAAAAGCTATAGCAATTTTAGCAGAGAGATAGATATGATGTTTAAAGTTATTTTGCAAAAACCAAGAATTTGTTTGGTTGGTGGTCTTATTATATTTTTATACGCGTTATTGATTTTTAATTTGTATAATATTCAAATTAAAAATGGCGATTATTATACAGATAAAGCTGAAGTGCAGTTTAGCTTTTCTAGGGCGCTTAAGCCAACGCGCGGTACAATTTATTTTACTGATAAAAATGGCTCTAAAATACCGGCAGTTATTGGCAAAGCTTATCCTGTGATTTTTGCAGTTCCTAAAGAAATAGAGGATCCTCAAGAAGTTGCAGCAACTTTGCATGAGCTTTTGGGTTTGGATTTTAACAATTTAGTTTCTCGATTTAAGAATTCTCACGATCTTTATGAGCGTTTAGTACCAAAGGCTGATAATGAAATGGTTTATAAAGTAGAAGAGGCGAATCTTAAGGGTATTTATGTCGCAGAAGAAAATTATCGTTATTATCCTTTCGAAACTCTTGCTGCTCATTTACTTGGTTTTGTTGGTTTTGGGGAAGATGGTAAAGAAATCGGTCGTTACGGTATTGAGAAGTTTTATGAAGCTTCTTTAGCTGGGAAGCCCGGTTTTTTAAAGGGTGATCAAATTGAAAAGAGTATTTCCGGAGTTGATATTTATCTAACTATTGATCGCAATATTCAATCTAGAGCAGAAGAAATTTTATCAAGTTTAGTTATTGATCATAAGGCAAGTGGTGGGACTATTATTGTAGAAGAGCCAGTGACGGGCAAGATTTTGAGTATGGCAAGTTACCCTAATTTTGATTCTAATAATTATGCTAAGTTTGATTATGCTACTTTTTTAAATCCCGCCCAGTCATTTATTTATGAACCCGGATCAGTTTTTAAAATTTTGACTATGGTTGCCGCAATAGATGCCGGTAGTGTTACTGCTGATACAAAATTTTACGATACAGGAGAATTGAATCTTAATGGTAGACAAATCAAGAATTGGGACCTTAAGGCGCATGGTAGTGTAACTATGGCGGAAATTATTGAAGAATCTATTAACACTGGAGTGGCTTTTGTTGGGCGAGAACTAGGCAAAGAAAATTTTTTAAATTATCTTATTAAGTTTGGTTTTAATGAATTAACAGGAATTAATTTACCAGGAGAAATTAAGGGTAGTTTGCGTACTTTAGTTAAGTCAGCTCAAGATATTAATTTTGCGACTGCCTCTTTTGGCCAAGGTGTTTCTGTTACTCCAATTGCTTTGATTAATGCTATTTCTGCTATCGCCAATGGCGGATTTTTAATGAGACCTTATGTAACCAATGATATTGCTCCTAAGATTATAAGAAGAGTGATTTCTAAAGAGGCTGGATTATCCATCACGTCTATGATGGTATCTGCTGTAGACAAGGCTAAAGTTGCTACTATTCCACGATATACTGTTGCTGGTAAAACTGGTACAGCGCAAGTTCCTGATTTTAAACAAGGGGGTTACACTCACGATGTGATTAATACTTATGTTGGCTATGCGCCTGCATTTAACCCTCGTTTTATTATTTTAATAAAACTAGACAAGCCAGAGGGCGCTCCGCTTGCTGGAACAACAGTTGTGCCAGCGTTTCGAGAGTTAGCCCAATTTATGATTAATTATTATAATATTCCGCCAGATAAAGAATAAAATGAAAGAATTTATTTTAGAAAAATTAAAAGAATTACTATCTTTTTTAGCAAAAGCAACGATAATGAAATATCAGCCTAGTATTATTGGCATTACTGGCAGCGTTGGAAAAACTTCCGCTAAAGAAGCAGTTTATGCCGTGCTGAAGGATGCGCGTTCTGTGCGAGCTTCATGTGGAAATATGAACAATGAATTTGGTTTGCCGCTAACTATTTTAGCAGACTGGAGTCCGCTTGATTTATCAGCTATCAGTTCCTCTAGGGGAGCCGATCATTCAATTTTTAGAAAAATATTTTTTTGGATGAAAGTTATTTTTGTCGGTTTTAGAAATATAATTTTTAACGTAAAATACCCAGAAGTTTTATTATTAGAATATGGAATACAAAAGCCAGGAGATATGAAGTATCTTTTGGATATTGCTAGGCCTTCTATTGCTATCGTGACTGCTCTCGGAGATTTGCCGGCGCATATGGAATTTTTTAATAGCGTAGAAGCTTTAGCTAGAGAAAAAGGGCGTTTAGTTGAGGCAGTGCCAGCTGTTGGATTTGTTGTTTTGAATGTAGATGAGAGATTTGTTTATGAGATGAAAGATCTTGCTCGGGCTCATGTTGTGACTTTTGGTTTTGATAAAGACGCTGAAGTGCGAATTATAAATTTAGAAAATTTATCAACAGAAGATCATCCTTTTGGAGTAACTTTTAAAATTAGTTATGGTGGTGCTATGGTGCCCGTACGTTTTGTTAATACTTTTGGTAAGCCACAAGCTTATGCTGCCGCAGCAGCTGCTGCGATAGGTATAATTTTTGGTTCCAATTTAGTAAAAATATCAGAAGCATTATCTCGGAATTATGTACCAGCTAAACATCGTATGAATTTAATTAGTGGAGAATCTGGATTTTTTATTATTGATGATTCCTATAATGCTTCTCCGGCTTCTATGGTTGCGGCAATAGAAACTGTTAAAAGTTTAACTGCTAAACGTAAAATTGCTGTTTTAGGTGATATGTTGGAATTGGGGGCGTTAGGTATTAGCGCGCACGAAGAAATGGGGCGTTTATCTGGAGAGGTTTTTGATTTTTTACTTACTGTTGGTGCACGCGGCAAAATTATAGCTGAAGCAGCTCTTAAAGACGGGCACATTTTAAGAAAAAATATTAAAAGTTTTGACAATGCAGAAGATGTGATTATAGAATTAAAGGCCTTGCTAAAAGTTGGTGATTTAGTTTTAATTAAGGCGTCTCGTGGAATTGGTTTAGATAGAGTAGTGGATGCTTTGAAAATTTGAATGCTTCTATCGTCTAGTCTGGCCTAGGACGTGGCCTTCTCAAGGCTAAAACTCGGGTTCGAATCCCGATGG
>CAYIVT010000019.1:0-6529 GCA_964366955.1 uncultured Candidatus Saccharibacteria bacterium
CTACCACTGAGCTAAGGTGGCATATGCCCATCATAACTGAGTCCCGACGTCTGCAACAGAGTCGGGATCCCGATTTTTGCTTTGCAAAACATCGGGACTAAGGTGACAACAAAATATGTGGGTGCGGAGGGACTCGAACCCCCGAAGTCCAATGGACGCCGCGTCTACAGCGCGGAGCAATTGCCGCTATGCGACACACCCTGAAAATCTAAATATTTATCAATATGCTTCTTATTTCTGAATCCTATTTCATTATAAAATCTAACTCGATCATTAAACCTAGTCAAATAGAGATTAAATCCGCTGATCTTAGAAGGACTAAATCCTAAATCCAATAATATACGCCTTACTGATTCTATCAAAGGACGGGAGTGATTGCAAAAAGAAATTTGCATTCCAATCTTTAGTCTATAAACCGAGCCATCAGTATCATATAAACCCCTTAGAGCAGATTTCATGAACACGCTCCGCCTAAAAATCCATCGTGGAATATCCACCTGATATTTAACCTTATTATACACCAACCCCATATCGCACAACCAACGAACAATTTTTGTAGATCCAATATATACTATAAAATGACCTTTCTTCGATTTTATACATTTTGGCTTAGCATGAAAAATCTTTTTTATTAGAGTAGAAACATAGTCTACGTAAGATTTTTCCTTATTACCCAAGGTCACAGAAACCTGCATTGGAGTTAAGTGTCCATCGCCAAGCATAATACCTATAAACTCTGCTAAATCTGAAGAATATCGCCTAGGAATTACTATATCTAGCCGAACATTATTGAATCTAACCTTTTTAGATCTCAAAGTTGGTATACCTAATCTAACCAATCTATCGTAGATTGTACTATCTGCTAATTGCAAAATTTTAGCCACCTCACCAATAGGTAAATTTTTATCAACATAGAGCTTTATCAATTTTTTTCGCAATAAAATCTCTTCTTCCAAAGTCCAACGCCTTGCCATATTTCTTAATATACCACTCCGTTATCATTAACGCAATAGACCAAGAGATATCATGCAAAAAAGTAGTATTACTTTACAAATATATCTTTTTCAGATTCATCTTTTTTTGTCTTAACTTCCCCATCTCCATATCGCAACTTACCAATGCCACTATTAATAGCATTTTCTATTTTTAAATTAAGAACTCTTATTTTACGTAAAAATTTCTCTAAAAAATTAAGTATCCACTCATCAAATTTTCGCAATGGTATTTTTTTAAACCAACCATCAACCATAACAAAAAATGGTACTTGCAAATCACTTTGATTTTCTGCAACTCGCTTTAATCCACGCGATAATATATATATAATCACTGCCCCACTAAGCACTGCCACTATTTGTAAAGTAAAGTCATACATAGAGAATTAACTATTCACATTATTTACGACTTCAATTCGCGTTATTCCTGCCTATCGGCAGACATGTGCGATTACTCCACTAAAGCTCATACCGGCAAAATTTTCCCACTTGAATATTTTCACCAACTTTGGCGATAAGACCTTTAATCAATTGGTCAACTGTTACGCTAGGATCTTTAACATAAATATTTTTTAATAAATCTTCATTAGTTTGCGGATTCATTGCTGCAATGTGCATCGCTAAATCATGCGCCAATGTACGGAATGGCTCAGATCGCACAACAAAATCTGTTTCACAGCGCAATTCTAAAAGCACACCTACTCTATTATTATGAATATAAGATTCTAAAATACCGGCGCCAGTTTTACGATCTGCCTTTTTTTCAGCTTTCACTAAACCGCGCTCCATAATAATAGCCTTAGCTTCCTCAACGTCGCCATTGGCTTCATCAAGAGCTTTTTTGCATTCCATAATTCCCGCTCCAGTAATCTCGCGTAATTTTGAAACATCTGCTGCTCCCATATTAGTTAATTAGATAATTTGTTAATTAGCAAAATAAAAGGCGATAATACATGCAAAATCTATTTCACTAAACTTTTCAATTTCTCCAAAATCCACACAATACTAGCTCGCGCATTACTATTACCAACAATAGAATAATCTACCAATTCTGGATTAGAATCACTATTCATTAAAGCAACAATTGGCACTTTAGTTCTGCGCGCCTCACGTAGAGCAGTTTCATGCAATTCTGCATTAATAATCAATATAGCTGCTGGCAATTTATCCATAGACTCGACACCGCCAAAAAGATCCCCTAAATGCTCAATTTCTCTATCAATTAATAATCTTTCTTTTTTTGTATACTTATCAAATTTATTAGACTCTCGCCCAACCTTAAGATTTTTAAAACGATCAATTCTTGAACTGATAGTTTTATAGTTCGTAAGCATACCCCCTAACCATCTCTCAACCACATAAAACTGTCCCCATTCTTCAGCTAATTTTTTAGCTAAATCTTTAGCTGATGGCTGAGTAGCTACAATTAAAATTTTTCCCCCATTAGCCATTTTTTCCTTCAAAAAAACAGCTGCTTTTTCTATGCCTTCTAAGGTTTTCAAAAGATCAAACAAGGCTACTCCTGCACGAAAAGTATAAATGTAAGGCTTCATTTTAGGATTCATTTTAGACTTTTTTCGTCCATAAATCACTCCTGCTTTAATCATTTCCTGCAAAGTCGGCAAATTAGCAACCTCTTCGGCGCTAAGCTCTTCTAGTTGAGCTATAATAGCTTTATCTGTTTTTTCAGACTTCTCCACTTCCAATACTTCTACTTCCAATTCTTTTTCAATTAAATTTGTATCTGCCATATAAGTTAAATATAGTCTTCAGTATACACATTGGACATATTTGAGTCAATATTGACAAAAAAATCAATTAGCCTAAAGTTAAATCATGCTAACACAACAACAATTAGACGAATTAAGAATAAAGCTAGATTCAACTTTAGTAGATATCAAATCTGAACTAGGCGAGCTAGAAGATGCCAGGGGCGAAGTTAAGCCTGTTGATTTCGGCAATGACGTTGAAAGTTCCGATGACGCTCCAGAAGAAGCCGACGAAACTGAAGAGCTCGGCACTAACACTGCTATTGCAAGCGGCCTAAAAGAACGCCTAGAAAATATTGCAAATGCTTTGCGAAAAATGAATAAAAATGAATTTGGGAAATGTGAAAAATGCAGCATGGATATTCCCTACGAAGTTTTGAAAGTTGTCCCAGAATCACGCTTGTGTAAAATGTGCAAAGCAGAATAAATTAATAGTAATCATTTAACAAATACAAAACTAGAAAAACGCGCCTCCAATTTATATGGAGCGCGTTTTTCTTAGGCGCTAGATCAATATTCCACTAAATCAATTTTGAGAGACTAAAAGCGTAGTGCAGCCTTCGTTAAGCCGGTGGCTCGAAGGCGAAACGGTCTCGAAAAATTGATTTAGTGGAATATGTCTTAGTGCCCTACTAAAAATATGCAACACTTTTCAAAAATTTATTCAGCAGAATTAGAAGGTATAGATGCTCAACTTATTGAAGTTGAAACCGACATTCATGTAGGACTTCATAGTTTTACGATTGTCGGCTTAGCTGATAAAGCTTTGACAGAAGCCAAAGAGCGCGTTAGTTCTGCCTTAAAAAATTCTGGAGTTAAACCGCCAACAAAAGAAAATAGAAAAATTGTAGTAAATATGGCGCCGGCTGACATCAAAAAAACCGGCTCACAATATGACCTTGCAATTGCAATTGGATATTTACTCGCCACCGAACAAATTAAAGATTTTGAAACTAAAGACAAAATTTTCGTCGGAGAGCTTTCTTTAGATGGAAAACTTCGTCCAGTTAACGGAGTTTTGAATATTGCCAAACTAACCAAGAAATTAAAATTTAAAGAACTAATTGTTCCAGCAGAAAATGCCATCGAAGCCGCAATTGTAGAAAACATTATCATAACTCCAGTTAAAAATCTAAATGAGCTAATGGCTCACCTCGAAAAAAGAAATGAAATCACACCCCAATCACAAACAAAGTTTACTGATTCAAACATTATTCACAATATAGAAATAGGCGAAATTAAGGGGCAGCCAACTGCTAAACGTGCACTTACAATCGCCGCCGCTGGCGGACACAACATGGTTATGATTGGCTCTCCCGGAGCTGGCAAAACTATGCTCGCACAATCCATCAACTCAATCTTGCCACCGATGAATTTAGAAGAAAGTATTGAAGCCACGCAAATTTATAGCGCCGCTAATATGCTAGGCGAAAAATCATTCATCAACATTCGCCCGTTCAGATCACCACATCATACTGCCTCCCCTGTTGCTATTATTGGAGGCGGCAGCCCCCCCAAGCCAGGTGAAGTGAGTTTAGCTCATCGCGGAGTTTTATTCCTAGATGAATTGCCAGAATTCCGCCGCGATTTACTTGAAACTTTAAGACAACCCCTTGAAGCTCACAAAGTACATATTTCTCGCGCACGCAGTTCAATTATTTTCCCAGCCAAGTTTATGCTTGTAGCTGCCATGAATCCCTGCCCGTGTGGCTATCATCGTGATCCAGAAAAAGAATGCAAATGCAGCGCCAATGAAATTCTGAAATATCAAAAGAAAGTTTCCGGACCACTTCTTGATAGAATAGATCTTCAAATTAATGTGCCAAGAGTTAAAGTAGAGGAATTAAGTGTTAAAAATGAAGCTGCCGCAAAAGAAACTTTAACAATGCGCGCGCAAGTAATTCTAGCGCGCGAAATTCAAACTAAAAGATTTGCTGATGCTAAATTGAAAATTTTTACTAATAGTGAAATGTCTTCAAAACAATGCGACTCAATCGCCGATGTAGAAACAGCTGGCATAAAATTCTTAGAAAACTATTCTAAGAAAAATTACCTTTCGGCTCGCGGCTACTATCGCACAATAAAAGTTGGCCGAACAATTGCAGACTTAAGCAATTCATCATCTGTAACCGAAGGCCATTTAGCCGAGGCAGTAAGTTACAGAATTAGAGAAGAGGAATAAATTAACTACAACCCCAAAGCGTCCACGCTTGCTTTTAAGCCGTTAAATGAAGTTGAAATCACCAACAGTTCACCAAAAATTCCATAATTTACAGAAGCTCCTGGTTTAGTAAATTTAACATAGCGCACAGCCTCACCTTTATATGGCCCATTTAAAAAATCTTCTATCGTTATTGCTGAGCCTGGATCAGCAACATAAAGCATAGCAATCGCAGAAGCTTCAAAATTAGTAATGAAATTAGCAATTTCAGCTGGTGTAGATCCCTTTTTAATATGCGCGACATATCCAGGCCAAACACCTTTATCATCATAATACATAAAACCAGTAAAATCTTCGTCTACTACTGCTTTTATATCCGACACACTAATACTAGTAAGCAAGGTGCTTAAATATTTACTAAATTCAACTTGAAGCCCACCTTTTTGTAAAATAATTTCTTTTAAAGTTCCAGCCACCTCCACTCGCTTAGCTTCAGCTTGTAATGCTTCAATAATATCCAAGGATGTTAAATCAGACAAAATAACATTAGCTGGTTCTTTTATAGAATTAATAAAAAATGACTTATGGATTAAAGATGCTTCAGCTTTAGGTTTTGCCACTAAATCATTTTTCGCTATTTTAATATCTACTTCCGAAATCACAGAGCCAGATTGATCATCAAAAATTAAAGGATAAACAAAATAATACCCAACAAAACTCAAAATGCCAGCCAGCAAAAAAATCACAATGATTTCAAAAAAAATCTTTAGCGTGCGACCGCCCCTATCGCTAGAAACACTGCTGGATAATTGATTATCTGTTATCAATGCTCCCATTGCCGGAGGAGTATCTTCTAGTGTTTCCAATTTTATTGTTTGCGGCTTAGGGGCAATTCCTCCGCTTTCTTTTAAAGTTTGCATATCAGATGTCATAGAACGAATATTAACCATTGGCGCAGAGGGTGCGGGAGTTTTACTTTCTGTTGGAAATGCTGATTTTAGTGAAGAAGCAGGCGGAACCACAAAAGGCCTAGCAGGAAAAGATCCAATGGAACTAGGCATTGGTGGCAATGGCGGTGGAACATTGACTGGCCTAGGAGATGTTCCAGCGGGAGCAAAAGATGGCAGACTAGAGAAAATTTTAGGGGGCATAGGTTGTGTAAGTGGTGACACTGGTGGTGTTGGCAACTTAGAAGGTATAATCGACGCAACTGGTGACACAAAAGATGACCCAAATGAAGATGGCGCTCCACTATGGCCAATGTTTGTATCGTGATCTGCTCCTAAAAGAGGCGCAGAATTATTATTTAAACTTGATCCCAACTTTTGTGGCTCGTCCATATATTATAAAAATTATTTTATAAAAATTAAAAGACTTTCATCCTAGTTTTTATTATAACATATCAAAAATAAAAAATAGCTTAAAAAATGAGTCCGTAAAGTTTATACCATTTTATCCGTCATTGCGAGAAGTCTTCGACGAAGCAATCTCTTGTCTTAAAAACTGAGATTACCGCGTCGTCCCCCCCGGGGCGGGGGCCGCGCCCAAACAACCCCAGCGTTTTTTTTTATACTATGCCCCGTTATTAATTTAAGTGTCATAAAAAA
>CAYIVT010000019.1:6539-13189 GCA_964366955.1 uncultured Candidatus Saccharibacteria bacterium
TTGTCTTAAAAACTGAGATTACCGCGTCGGCCCGCCATGGCGGGACTCCTCGCAATAACAGCCCTAGCTTTATTAGTAAACTAGACGCACTTTATAATTTACGGTCTCTAAATACTATCCGATTCCTACGATCGTAGGAATCGGATAGTAATAAACTAAAATAATTTCACTAAATCCTTACGCACATATAAAAACTCATGATAGTTTATGCTCGTCGTTGGCGAAGGATATTTCTTTAACAAAACATAATTTTTAAAACGAGCGTCTGCAATAATTACTGCTGCTTCCTTTCCATAATCTAGCTTTTCTAAAGATGTGCTTGTAAACACTGCAGCTCCCGGATTTTTAGCAAAAAAATAATCAACGCGTTTCTCGGGCGATAATTTTCCACGGGAGAGCACGATGTCATTCAAAGCCCCAAAATCCACATTCTTTAATTTAGAAAAATATGGGATAGCACCTGCATCTATATAAGAAACCAACCATTCACTATTTGGCATTTTTTCACGTAATAACTTACCGATTGCAGTATGCTGTTCTTTTTGCATGGCCGCTTCATTTTGAGCAAAAACTTTTTCTTCTTTTAATTTAGTTAAATTAAATGCAGCTTGATATACCACTAAAATTACTGCTAAAATTTTAATCCATTTAAATCTTAGAGGTTTTTCTAATTTAGTTTTTTCAATGCTAAGCCAGCCAAAGTTCACAAAATATGCGGCCACGATCCACATAAGCGGCAAAAGAGGCACATAAAATCGAGCGGCATAATTCATTACTAAGTGGGTGCGTGAAAATAAAATAATCAATATTAAAGCAAAAACTGCGCTAGCCACAAAAAACATCTTGAATATATTTTCTAAACCTTCTTGTTTTTTAATTTTATTCCACCAAATGTCAGCCTCTGCAAGCATAATTAATAATGTCAAAATCAATGGCGCGATTAAAGCACTGCGTAAATAACGAGCTAGATCTAACAAATTATTGAGATAAAATTGCCCATCGGTTTTGACATAAAATGTATTTGGCAAAAATTGGCCATAATAGTTCCATCGCCATAAAAAATATACTAAAGCTGGGACAAAATAAATCAAAACAAAGGCTAACAAAAACTCCTTAAATTTTACACGATTATAAACATAAAAATAATATGCCGAAGCGCCAATCAAACAAGCTGAAAAAACCACTCCTTCTGGCCGCACTAAACTCATAAATAAAAGCGCGCTAAAAAATAATAGAGGCCGCATTAAAAAGAAAGCATAAATACTCCCCATCATGGCAGTTAAAAATAGCATGGTATCTAGGCCGCTAGTAGCATGCGTAAACAAAACTGGAATGGAGGCATATAAAAATAAAGCAATAGCGCTAATATTGGAATTTATTTTTAATTTTCTAAAAATTAAAAGTAAAAATACTAGACTCAAAAAATAAGCGCCTATTCCTAAAAATCTACTCACTTCAACTGGCGAAAATCCTAACTTTAAAAACCCAGCCAAAATTACAGGCAATGCCACCCCCGTATACCCCTCTACAACCGACTCGCCAACATTCCAAGTTAAAACACCGTGATTAGCTAAATTTTCTGCATAACGATAATAAATAAAAGCATCATCTATCGTCCATTCAGGAAAAGAAGCTAAAACTAAAGCTGCACAGAAAAAAACAAAACTTATTATAAATTTATATGTCATAAAAATTGAGCCACTTCTTGGTTTTTGTATTTTTGTGACATAAGACCCGGTTGGTCATGAAAATACAAAAATCAAGAGGTGGCAACACAAATTAAATATCTATGCTCTTAAAATATTCCAAGTTAGCTACATCGTTTTTCAAATTTCCATCCTTTTTAGCAGTTTCAAAAACTAAGCGCACGTCTTCATCTTTTGCAATTGAGTTTAATAATTCTCTAATCCACGCCACGTCAAAATTCACTCCCATCAAATCTTTATGCTCATCAACTGGACTATTTTTATCTCCGCCAGAAATATGAAAATATCTTGGCTTAAATTCTTTTATGCATCTTAAAATAAAATCTTTATAATCTATTTTTTGAAAACACGCAGACTTAACTGCTTTTTCGAAATCAAAACAAATTGGCTTGAGTTGCGCAATCGGCTTCAACTCTTCAAAAGTCCGGCCGTGCATATCGTGTTCGTAAATATCTAATCCAGCCATATTTTCTATTAAAATCCGCTCGTCATCTATTTTTTTCAAATTTTCTAAAAATGTCACGAATGTATGCGGCGTCGCTCCTGCATGGACTACAATATGCTTAGACTTAAAAAAATCAGTCATCTTTAAAATATCTTTCCACATAGTCACGTGATAATCAGTTAAAAAAAATTCATGCCAACCGTGACTATTAGTAGCGTGCACACTCACCTCACAATTATTTAGTAGGCCCAACTTGGCATAGTCCACTTCTTTATCTGGATTATAATAAACTTCAACAAAATCAAAAACCTTTTGAGCACACAAATCCGCCGCTTCCCGAAATTCAAGCCCTGTATTACTAGACCAAAGTTTTAAACCGTATTTTATCATAAAATCTTTAAACTTTAACCCTTAACCTAGAAGCGAGATACTTACCTACAAATAATTCAACTCCACTTGTATTCAAATGGTCATGATCTTGATAATAATTATGTTCTTTTAGAACATTCGAAAAATCGTAAAAATGAACACCAGAATCTTTAAAAGACTCCACTAAGTCCGCTACTTCTTTAGAGCCCGACAAATCACCCAAAAGCGTCGGCGGATAGATAAAAACTATTTTAGTATTATGTTTTTGCGCGCTCAAAACTAATTCCTTCATCATTCTCGCGTAATGCTCAAAAATTTCCTTTTTTAATCCATCTGAATATAAAAATTCTTTACGCTTACGCACTGCCTCTTTATCTATTCGAGATAGCGCCGTATCTTCATAAAGTTCAACCACTGGCGCACGACTTGAGAGCCAATAAAAAGAAAATTTTGAACGCACATAATTAGTTAACACCTCATAGCTTATTCCTTCACGCAAAGCGCACCACAAAAAACCCAAATATAATGGCTCATCTTCCAAAAAATAATTGTCTTCATTCCACTTGGCAGAATAAAATATTTGCGGATCTAAAATATACAAAATTTTACTCGTGCTATTCCCACGCTCATAAAAATATTCGAGCAAGGCTTTCTGCGGCAATAACCCACTGGCAGTTTTAGATAAATTGAGCATCTTTACTCCCAAAATATTTTCTACGCGTTCATGATTGCCGAAAGAAGAAAAAACACGAGCGTGCGAAGAACCCAAAATTAGCAAATCATACTTTTGATTATCTCTCATCGGCAAAAGGCTAGAATAAGTATTCCAATTATTATATTCATACCAATTTTGAGTTAAATATAAATATCCTCCGGCTATACCCAAGTTAATTGCTATAAAAATTATTGAATTAAATAGGAATCGTTTCATAATAGATCTTTGCTATACCTTAAACGCTATTGAGAATTTATGAGTTCTTGGCCATCGCATATCTTTATATTAAATTTGAAATCAATATTTGGCCATCCGATGACCACAATCAACTTGCTCCAATTTTGGGTCATCGGATGGCCAAAACTAAAACACAAAATATATAAAACTTTTTTCTCCAAATTGCCCTAAAAATATTATCGACCAAAATAAAACCATATAAATTCCGTAGCGGACGTACACGGGCTTAGCTTGTAGCATATGCCTAATACTGCCATGTCGTTGAATTAAATGTACTGTTTCCATAAAAATTATTGCCGCTAAAAGCATTGCCACTCTAGTTGTCGGCTGGCCTAAAAACAATGTTTCACGAGTAATGACACCGCTGAATAAATTTTCAATCACATAAAAAGCATCTCTAATATTTTGTGCTCTAAAAAATATCCAAGCAAAACAAACTAAAGAAAAAGTTATTCCTGCGCGCATAATCTTGCTTAAAAATGGCACAGCAGAAAATAGTGCCAACCTAAGTTTCTCTCTAAAATCATTAGTCCAAATACCAAATATCTGATAAAAACCATGCAAAACTCCCCAAATAACAAATTTCCAATCTGCGCCATGCCACAAACCACTCACCAAAAAAACAATAGCAATATTTAAATACCAACGTAATTTAGAAACACGGTTTCCCCCAAGAGAAATATACAAATAATCTTTAAACCAAGTAGAAAGTGAAATGTGCCACCTTTTCCAAAACTCAGCAATGCTTTTAGAAAAATATGGACGATTAAAATTATCCATTAATTTAATACCCAAAACTTGAGCCGAACCAATAGCAATATCAGAATATCCAGAAAAATCACAATAAATCTGAAAAGCAAATAAAATAGTCGCCACCCACAAAGAAACTCCTTGATAGCTTTGCACATTGTTGTAAACAATATCCACAAAAATTGCTGCTTTGTCTGCGATTACCATTTTTTTAAACAATCCCCAAAGCATCAACTTTAAACCATCAGTCACTCGATTATAATCAAAGTCGTGGCGTTCATAGAATTGATGAATTAGGTTTTGTGGTCGTTCAATTGGGCCAGCCACAAGTTGGGGATAGAAAAGAACATACAACGCATAAATTCCCAAATGTCTCTCTGGTTTTTGATTACCACGATAAACTTCTATTGTGTAGCTCATAGCTTGAAAGGTATGAAAAGACAATCCCAGGGGTAGCACAAAAGCTAGAGCAGGTAAGGAATAATTCCAACCCAAAAAACCAGCCAAAGCTTCAACATTTGCCACCGCAAAACCATAGTATTTAAAAAATGCGAGCAGGCCAACATTAGAAATGATACTTAGCGTAAGCCATAATTTGCGTTTTCGACCACTTGCTCCATGAATTAAAAAAGCTGCTACATAATCAAGTAGAATTATAAAAAACAAAACCAAAATATAGCGCGGAATAAACGCCATATAAAAAATACAGCTTGCCAACAGAAGCAACGCCCACCTAAATTTATGGGGCAACAAAAAATATAACGCAGTCGTTACGGGAAAAAATATTAAAAAAGACAGAGAATTAAACAGCATAATTATCTTCTGAGATAATACTGTTTTTCGTCTTCGCTGGTCAACTCAAACCCACTATTTTTAAATAATTTTAAAGATGCTGGGTTATTTTTAAAAACACTCGCGATAAAAACTTTATTACTTCCCATCATCGTCATCGATTCACTTAATAATTTTTTTCCAAAACCCATTCCTTGAAATTTCGGCGAAATTGCAATAGAAATATTAAATTCCCCCTTGCTATTTATATCGAAACGACAATAACCGGAAACCGCATCATCAACCATTAAAACAAAACATTTATTTTCTAGTCCACTAAAATATTGCTTTAAAAACCACGCATCGTGATTTTTAAAGCTAACTTTTTTTTGACTAGTAGAAACATCATTCACAGATGGTTCATAGCGAACATAATAAATTGCTCGAGAGTCTTCTACGCTAGCAAGTTGTACTAAAATTTTTTCTTGATTCATATTTATTAACCCAACATATCCCCTAAAGATAGTTTTGAAGGGGTTTGTCGGAAGCGACTTAGCATGGCCTCCGATTCTTATCGGAGTAAGTCGCTGAGACCCTAAGGCTATTCGCCCGCAGGGGCGAATAAGCCGACCCCTGAAAAATTATCTTTAGGGGATTATTATTTACCAACAATCAACTTCCACGCAAGCGGTGTGCCACGCTCGATATCACAAACTGCTTTTTTGCCTAATACTTTTTCATAATATTTCGGCTCCAACCCATCGGCTGGGCGAATAGAGCGCACATTTTTATCTGAAAACTTTTCACCTTTTTTGATATTTTCAACAACAAAAAGTGATCGTCTAAACCCACGATTATATTTTTCTGCTTCTGTTTGTGTGCCATAACTCACCTTGCCGGCAATCATTTCGTTTCTTCTAATTGCATCAACCATTTTTTTAAAATCATCCCCACCCAAAGAAAAACGCTTGTCCAAAGCTTTTTCGTCATCACCCACAACAATATGCTTTTCTATTATAGAAGCGCCCATAGCCGCGGCAAGCACCGGCACTTCAATGCCAAAGTTATTATCCGAAAATCCAGCTACTACGCCAAATTTATCACGCATATCTAGCATAGTTTTTAAATTAGAAAATTCCACGCTGGGTTTATCCGTATAAGAAGTTACGCAATGCAACACAGCCAAGTTTTTCACTCCGGCTTTTCTCAAAGTTTCAACTGATAATTTTATTTCTGGCAAAGTCGCGAAACCAACAGACATTATTACCGGCTTTTTAGTTTCCGCTATTTTTTTAAGCAACGGAATATCTGTTGCTTCATAAGAAGCAATCTTTATTAAAGGCACATCTAGCTCATCTAAAAAATCAACTGCGGTCGCATCGTAAGGCGTTGAGAAAAAAACCATTCCTAAACTTTCTGCTAACTTTTTCAATTTCACATGCCACTCCCAAGGCGTATATGCAGTTTTATATAAATTATAAAAATTTTTGCCTTTCCATGCCTCCGGATTTTCCTTGCCACCCACAAAAAACCACGGCTTATCAGAATCAATAGACATCGTATCTGGAGTATAAGTCTGCAGTTTTACAGCGTCTGCTCCAGAGTCTGCTGCCGCGCGCACAATCTCAACTGCTTTTTCATAGTTTTGCCCATGGTT